>JBCCWV010000124.1:0-14437 GCA_039192745.1 Verrucomicrobiota bacterium
GGTGTATTACCCACGGTAGCTTTGGCAATACCCGCAATGATTGCCACCTCGGACCTGAGTTTCTGCGACGCTGGCTCGAGTCGACCTTCGGACTTCTGCACGACGCTCATGGAGTTCTCACAAGTCACGAATTGCGGAAACCCGTTCTGAAGATCGTATTCGCTCCGCCCGAGGCACGGCAGGATGAGCGCCCGGCGGCCCGGCACGAGATGCGAACGATTGAGCTTCGTCGAAATATGCACCGTCAACGCACACTTTCGGAGCGCCTCTCCTGTGAAGTCCGTATCCGGCGTGGCTTGCGCGAAATTTCCGCCGAGCGCGAGCAGCACCTTTCCGGGTTCGCGATGCATGGCGAGGATCGATTGCACGACATCGTATCCATGTTCGCGCGGCGATTGGAACTCGAACACCTCATCAAGACGGTCGTGAAACTCAGGAGGCATCTTCTCAAAAATGCCCATCGTGCGGTCCCCCTGCACGTTCGAATGCCCGCGAACCGGGCAAAGTCCTGCCCCCGGTCGACCAATCGCGCCGACTAACAAATGCAGATTCGCGACCTCGTGAATGGTATCCACGGCATTATGATGCTGCGTGAGTCCCATGGCCCAACAGGTGATCAATCGCTTCTTTCCAGCGGCGATCTTCACGGCGAGTCGCTCGATTTCACTCCTGCCGATACCGGACATTTCCTCGATGTCTGCCCAATTCGTGGCTTCAACCAGCGTGCGATAATCCTCGATGCCAAGCGTGTGCTCGGCGATAAATTCTTCATCGACGCCCCCCCGTTCGATCAGCACCTTGGCAATTCCACGGAACAAGGCCATGTCCCCATTAACGCGGACTTGAAGGTATTGCGAAGCGAGCGGCGTGGTCTTCCCGAGCATCCCGGAAATCTTTTGCGGATGCGCGAACGCCAGAAGACCTGCCTCTTTCAACGGATTGACCGCAACGATCTCCGCACCGTTTTCCACGGCCGTTTCAAGAGCCGCAAGCATGCGCGGATGGTTTGTCCCAGGGTTCTGGCCCGCGCAGATAATGACGTCCGCTTCGTAGAAGTCTTCGAGCGTGACGGTTCCTTTGCCGACGCCGATCGCCGCATTCAGGGCAGCGCCTGATGACTCGTGACACATGTTCGAACAGTCGGGCAAGTTGTTCGTGCCGAAGTGACGGACAAAGAGTTGGTAGAGAAACGCCGCCTCGTTACTTGCGCGGCCCGAGGTATAAAAGATCCCGTCGTGCGGCGACGGCAACGCCTTCAACTCGTCAGCGATCAGTTGAAATGCCTCTTCCCACTCGATCGGTTCATAACGATCCGCGCCTTCTCGCAGGACCATGGGTTCTTCCAGTCTCCCTTGTTGATCATGCCAATAGTCCGACCGAGCCGCGAGAGCCCGCAAACTGTGCTTGGCAAAAAACTCGCGCCCTATGGTCTTCCCCATCACTTCGGAAGCCACCGCCTTGGCACCGTTCTCACAGAATTCGAACTTCGATCGCTCGTCATCTGGATCCGGCCACGCACAAGAGGGACAATCGAACCCAGACCGCTGATTCAATCTTGCCAAGGCAAGGTTTCCGCGGACCGGACCGGCGGCCTTGAGAATGTGTTTCATCGACGACACAACCGCCGGTCGCCCGGTGGCCCAAGTCTTCGGCTTGGAGACCTTTCGCCTTTCCCCGTGCTCGACAGGTGGGCGGTCTTGTTGATCGGAGTCGCGATTCATCGGGGGTTTTCGGGGGGTTGGGAACTTCCTCCAATCACACTACGAAAACCAGTAAAATAGCGCCGATCATCCGAAGGATTTACGCGACATCAGGCGCCGTGCCGGTGATTCCAAGCTATTTTGCGATGCAGTGCAATTTGTCACCGACTCTCACAAACATCTTCCCGTTTGAAATCGCGGGCGTCGCGTTGACGGGACCATCGAAGTCAAATTTGGAAACGATCTCGTGCTTATCACCTGTCTTGACCACCGCCATCTCGCCCTGACGGCTGATGCAATAGAGATAGCCGTTCACACAAATCGGAGAAGCGTAAGCTTCGCCCACTGTGCGCTCATCCCACAGGACCTCGCCGTCGGACGCACGCACGCAGTTGAGCGTTCCGTTGTCCTTGAGCATGTAGAAATGTCCGTTGTAACCGATAGCCGTCGGCACATAGGGAATGCGGATGTTGAGATCCCAAGCGAAATCAGGAGTAGCGCCACCGATGGAACGAATGGCCACCCCCTGCTTACCGCCGCCACCTTGCCCGGCATGAGCAAAGATGAATTCCCCGGCCACCGAAGTCGAGGCGACACAACGCGAAGAGAACCCTGCGTCGAATTTCCACGCGACTTTTCCGCTCGATGGGTGAACGGCAGTGATGCCCTCCTCGGTGCTGTTGAAAAGAAGGAGCGGCGGTGAGTCAACGGGAAGAAATTCCGTCGGCGTGTTGTAGGGCGCATGGCCTTCGTGACCTCGTTCTAACTTCCACTTTTCATCCCCAGTCGCGGGGTTAAGCCCGACGATGAATGCACCTTCTTCGTCTTTTTCATTGGTGATAATGAGCACGCCCTCGCTGAGGATTGGCGAAGCGGAACTTCCGTGCTTGGCGAAATAGCTGTCGTCTACCTTCTTTCGCCATACTTCATTTCCGTCGTGCGACAAGGCAATCACGTCACGCCCCTCCGAATCCGCCCACGAGACATAGACACGCTCGGCGTCACACACCGGTGTGGACGCAGCAAAGCTGTTGTAGCGATGCTTGTGGTGAATGGTGAAGTCGTAGGCCTTCTTCCAAAGTTGCTTTCCATCCTTCGCACTCACAGCCACGACACAACGCTCATCCTCGCCTTTGCCCATCGAAGTGAGGAAAATCTTGTCGCCAAAAACCACCGGCGACGAAACACCATCGCCGGGCAAATTCGCCGTCCATTGGAAATGCTTTTTCTCGATCTTCACCGGGATGTTCTTGTCTTCACTGATTCCCGAACCTTGAGGCCCTCGGAATCGGGGCCAGTTTTCCGCATGGGCGATCGAGGTGAGCAAAGCGGTGGCGAAAAGGAGGGGGATCAGTCGCATGTCGCCATAAAACCACCGAATTCCGGGCGAAGACACGCAAAAAACTCCGTGTTGTGCAGACCGCATGGGCGTATTCTTTACTCCTGTGAGCGAAAAGACTCCCATTTCAACCAGCGGCCCTGACGCACGCGGACATTTTGGCACCTACGGCGGGATGTTTGTGCCGGAAACGCTGATGGCGGCGTTGACGGAATTGGCAAAGGAATATGAAGCCGCTTGCGAAGATGCAAACTTTCGCAACGAGCTGGACACCCTCCTTCGCGAGTATGTTGGTCGCCCCACTCCGCTGACCTTCGCCGACCGTTGGACCGAAGAACTTGGCGGCGCGAAGATTTATCTCAAACGCGAGGACCTCCTTCACACGGGCGCGCACAAGATCAATAACGCCCTTGGCCAGATTCTTCTCGCGAGGAGGTTGGGGAAAACGCGCATCATCGCGGAAACCGGCGCGGGCCAACACGGCGTCGCCACGGCCACCGTGTGCGCGAAGTTCGGTTTCGAATGCGTGATCTACATGGGCGAAGTCGACATGAAGCGCCAGGCGTTGAACGTCGCGCGCATGCGATTCCTCGGCGCGGAAGTGCGCGGGGTGACGGCTGGGCAAGCCACCTTGAAAGAAGCGGTCAACGAAGCAATGCGCGATTGGGTGACAAACGTTCGGGACACCCACTACATTTTGGGGAGCGCGTTAGGATCGCACCCGTTTCCGATGATCGTGCGCGATTTCCACCGCGTCATTGGCGAAGAATCTCGGAAACAAATCCTTGAACGCGAAGAAAAGCTGCCCGACGCGCTCATCGCTTGCGTCGGCGGCGGAAGTAATTCGATCGGACTCTTCCACCCCTTCCTTGGCGACGAGGGCGTACGCATGATCGGTGTAGAAGCCGGCGGCGAAGGCATCAAGCCGGGGCGTCACGCCGCGCGATTCGCGGGCGGCAAACTTGGCGTCCTCCAAGGGACAAAAACTTGGCTGCTAGCCGATGACGACGGCCAGATCGAGCTGACACACTCCATTTCCGCAGGCCTCGACTACGCGGCGGTGGGCCCCGAACACGCCTGGTTGAAGGACCAAGGCCGTGTCGAGTATGTCCATGCCACCGACGACGATGCCCTGCAGGCATTTCAGGACGTTTCCCGCCTTGAGGGCATCATTCCAGCCCTCGAAACGGCGCATGGACTCGCCCAAGTCACACAACTCGCCCCGACGATGACCAAAGACCAGATCATCATCGTCAATTGCTCCGGCCGCGGCGATAAAGACGTCGCGCAGGCGGCAAAACACATCTTCGGAGAGGACGTTTTCGCCTAAGCGAATCCATATCGTCCCGGCGCGATGATACCGTCAGGATCAAAGACGCGCTTCAGTTCCGTGAGAGTTTCAAAGGATGATCCCATGCATTCCTTCGCGTGATCCATACTTTGAATTCCCAATCTGTATGGATAATGCCCAGCATCCATTAAGCGACGATACAAACTGTCTATCGCCTCGTGCGCTTTCTTCACAGCCGCTTCATCACGGCGGTCAAAGACGATGTTGGTGATGCCAAGTATCGACATTTCATTCGCGATATTCAGGGTGAGGTAGGGAACAAATCCAAATTCACCCAACGTGGATTCAATGATCTCCACGCCTTCGACGATCGTCTTGCCAACGAGTGGAAACACCGGCGCGCAGAAGAGAAGTCCGACATCAGAATTGTCCAACTCGGATGAATCTTCAGGTAGATCCTGACCCAACGCCCAATACGGACTCCACAACGGGCTCGCGATTGGAACACCTCGGGTAAGCTGGAGCAATTCCGACTTGGCCCGTGCCGCCGCCCGTCCCTCTGCTTCGCTGACGTCCACCTTCGAAAGCGAAGCATCGTCAATCCGCTCGACGTTCGCCACCGTCTCCATGCACTCGCGAACCCTGGTAAAAACATCGTCCACCACAGCCGCCGACCCCCGTACCGCGGTCACGCCGCTCCACCTCCGGTAGGGCAATTTCTCCAAAATCGCGTCAACCGCGCGACGTTTCTCAGACAGATCCGCGGGAACTTCGAGAACATCGAACATGATCGGGCCGAGGGTCGTTTTCGCCCGGTGCCGGTTGCCAATGTGCATCACGCTCGTGAAAACTCCCTCCCGCCGAAGTTCTGCCAATGCATCAAAAAAAGCCTTTTCATCGACGTCGCCCTTCAACGCCACCATCATTGCGGCTTGGCACGGTGGCTTGACTCGGAGGCGAAGGGCTATCGCCGTCACGATTCCAAAATTGGATTGGAAAAAGAGATCCTTCGGCGATGGACCGAGGCCGGACGGGTAGCGCAGGGCCGTCGATGCCGTTTCATTCCCCCAGAATCCTGTTCGCATGACCTCACCTGTTCCAAGGACCACCTCCATGCCCAACACGTCATCGGATCGCAATCCCGAATACCCGAACCCTCGCTCTAACGAATTCCCCAAAACGCTTGTCTCGGGACCCGCCCCTGTCGCATTGAAGAATAGTCCCTCTTCATCGATGGCGGCAAAGAGTTGCCCTTGCGTCACTCCCGGCTCGACCACAGCCACCGGAAACTCGCGACAGATTTTTCTCTCGTTCTGAATCCTATCAAGTTTCGAAAGATCAATAATTGTGCAATTGTTAGTGACAGGAAGAGAGGATCCGTATCCCCAGTTCCTTCCGCACGAGAGAGGATACAGCGCCACATCGAATCGACGCGCCTCCCTCACAATATCACGAACGCTCTCCGCACTTTCCGGATGGACCCGGCCTCGGAATGACCGCTTGATTCCTGACACGTTCGCGTGATTCGGTTCGGACTCCCGGCAGATTTTGATCCCGCGATCCCGCTCCAAGCGATCAAAAAAGCCGGCCATCTCGATCTCAGACATGCGTGTTATCGTGCGATGATTTTGAAATTCCGGCGAAGATTACCGGGATTTTTTTATTACTATAATCACAGGTATAGGGGTATGTTCTCACTTCAACCCTTTTGCACGCGCCTTCGTGTCGGTGCGCAACCTCAATACAATTATGATGGGTGGGAATCCATGCCGCGTCGCTTTGACCGGACTTGGCGTTATTTCGCCGAGTGGTATTGGTCTGCCCGCGTTTTGGGATTCCCTTCTTGAAAAGAAGAGCGGCATCGGACCGATCACACGCTTTGACACGACCGGACTCAAAGCCAGAATCGCGGGTGAAGTCGGAGATTTTGTTCCGGAGGATTTCATTCCAGTTGAGTTGAAACCGCGCCGCATGGCCCGGCAAACGCAGTTCGCCCTCGCCGCAGCGAAGATGGCGCTCGAAGACGCGGACTTGAAGTTGGACAAGTTTCCGGAGGCTCACCCCGTCACAATATCGATCGGTTCTTCCACCAACGACATCGATACCGTCTCGAATGCTGCGGTTACGATTCACAAACGTGGAATCAACAAAGTCAGTCCGTCCATCATCACAACGGCCACGGTGCAATCGACGGGAGCACACCTTGCAAGCATGTTGGGTGTTCCGACTGACGTGAAGTCTGTTTCAACGACTTGCTCTTCCGGAACGGACGCGGTCGGACTGGGGATGGATTTGATTCGTTCGGGCAAAGCGGAAATTGTCATCGCGGGTGGAACTGATTGCCCGATCACGCCCGTTCCTTTCGGCAGCATGGCCAAAGCCGGTCTCTGCGCGACGAACAATGACGATCCCGGCTCCGCCGCACGTCCCTTCGACCGAAATCGCGAGACAGGCGTGGTATCGGAAGGGTGCGGGATCGTGATTCTGGAGAATCTGGAATTTGCCAAGGCCCGGGGAGCGCAACCTTACGCCGAATTGACAGGGTTCAGCACAAGGACAGATCAGGGAACGAAGTCAGGGGAAGGATTCAGCGTGACAATGCGGGAAGCCTTGGGTCATGCTGGAAGGACGAAAGAATCCGTAGATAGCATTTCCGCGTGGGCACCCGGGCATCCGGAGATGGACGTCGTGGAGACCGAGGCGATCAAGGAGGTGTTCGGTGACTGGGCCTACCGGCTGGCCGTCGTGTCGATCAAAGGTCTTATTGGAAATCCTTTTGGCGCGACCGGCGTCCTCATGCTGATCGCCTCGGCATTATCCATCAAGAATGGAATGCTTCCTCCGACGGCGAATTGCGAAGAACCCGACCCGCTTTGTGACCTCGACTACGTCACCGAAGGTCCACGCAGGGTTCCACTCAACTGTATCCTGATGAATTCCCATGGTGTCGGCGGAGGCAATAGTAGCTTGATCATCGAACGCTGCGCCTGATGACCCCGCACGAAATATTCGTCCTGACGATCATCGCGCTGAACCTGCCGCTGGGGTTCGCGGTGTGGCGCGCGAACTTCAAACAGGCACCGAATCGGCAGTTTTTCCTGTTTTGTGTCAGTCTTTCGATCTGGATTGCGGCGCTCTTTTTTGCGTTCCGATCGACATCCGCCGAAACCGCGAAGTGGATGATCCGCGGATGCTTCGCCACGGGAATATTGGTCCCGGTGGCGGGATTGCTTCTCATCGATTCCCTTCGCTCCCGTATGATGGGATCACTCAAGCTCATCTCCCACCGGCCCTTTTTGATGGGAATCGTGGCGCTTCTCGTTCTACTTGCGCTTTCTCCATGGGCGCTTTCAGGAGCATCGGTGCAGGATGGGGGAATTCCCGAACCGAAGTTCTCGGCCCTTGTACTGCTTATTGGCGCCTTCCACTTGTTCATGTTCGCATTTATTTTGCTGAGGAGCCGGCAAATTCTGCGCGAATTTGACGATGAAGTCGCCCGAGTGGAAGCCCAGTACGTCGCAACCGGCGTTTGCGCCGTTTACCCCGTGGGATTGGTGTTTTCGTTAGTGCTTCCCGCGCTTCAAGGGAATTCACAGATCGTAGCGGTCGCTCCTTTTACCGTCCTCGTCCTCACAGCGGTGAGCGCATTCGGTATTTCCACCCGCAGTCTCCTCAGCGTTTCCGTTTTCGTCCGGCGGTGCACATCTTTCGTCCTCCTGTCGGCTTTTCTCGCTTTCGTTTACTGGGCTGCATACGTGCCTGCCGCGTTCCTCGCAGAGAAGCTCCACTGGGATCCGATCCGCTTCCCCCACATTTTCGCGGCCATTGCCACCCTTTTTGCCTTTGCCCAGCTGCATGCCATCCTGCAACGCTTTGTCGAGACGGCCTTCACCTACATGCTCCGGGGAATGCGTTTCGACGCCAACAACCTCCTGCAACAGGCCGACCGGGAGTTTTCCACCTTCCAAACCAACGAGGACCTTTTCCAGCGCCTTGCCAAATATATCAGCGAAGCCGCCGGAACTGACGACATCGAATTCCAATTCGCCGATACCTCGCTGAACAACAATCCTAACAAATCCAGCAACCAAAAATTCCGTCTTTCGTCGCTAAACGGGTGGTTGCGCGAGAAAAAGAAACCCCTCGTCCTCAGCCTGGTTCCACGCATGGGTGACGATCCCCTATTGGCGAAAGCGGCAACGGATTTGAAGGATTCCGGCTACGCCCTCGCAGTCGGTGTCGGGTCCAACCAAAGATTTCTCGGAACAATCCTTGTCGGACGCCGGCTTTACGGGCGCTCCTATGAAAGTGACCGGCTTGAGGCCATGCAGATGCTCGCGAATCAATTTGGGAAAGCCCTCGAGAACGCCGAACTCTACTCGAAGGTGCAAAATGACCGCATATATTCACTGACGCTGCTCGACAATCTCGTGAGCGGCGTGGTCGCCGTTGATCGCGAGGGCACGATCACTGTCATCAATCAGGAAGCCTCGCGCATTCTCAATGTGGACGGGAACGACAAGTCCGTCGGTCTGGAAGACTTGCCTTCTCCGGTCAGCGAGTTGCTCTTGCGGACTCTGGAAAGCGGCTCGCGCGAACGCGATCTGGAAGTAGAAATAGCGAAAGGAGACGACACCGTCATGGTGCGGCTCGGCGGTGCGGTCTTTTCAAGCGAAGCGGGTGAGCGCCTCGGTGCCCTGGCCGTGATTCACGACGTGACGCTCGAGAAACAACTCGAGGGATTGATCCGAAACCAAAAGAAATCCGCCGTCGTCGGCGAGATTGCCGCGCACCTTGCCCATGAAATCCGGAATCCGCTCACAGCGATCAAGACTTTTGCGCAGGTCCTCCCCGAGCGCCGCAGCGACAACGCGTTCATCGACAAGTTCAGTGGCATCGTCCACGAAGAAGTGAACCGCATCAACGGCATCATCGGCAATCTACTGAACTACGCGAAGCCCAAGAAAGAAGCGTTCGAAGAAATCGCCGTGCACGCGATCATCGAAAGCGTCTCGGAATTGCTTCGTGCCGACTTCAAGAAAAGCAAAGTCATCCTGACCACTGACCTCGCCGCCGAAACGGACACGATCATTGGGAGTTCCGACTACCTCCGCCAGATTCTCATCAATCTCCTCCTCAACGCGAAGGAAGCCATGGACGGTAAGCGCGGGGAAATCCACATTGCCTCGGAACTCGTCGATCGAATGGAGAGCCGGGAGAAGGACCTCCGGATTGTCATTCGCGACAATGGCAAGGGAATGCCGACCGAAGTCGTGGAACGTGTCTTTGATCCGTTTTTTACGACAAAGGCGAGTGGAACGGGCATTGGCCTGGCCTTGACCAACTCGCTGGTAACAAAGCAGGGAGGAGACATTTCCGTCGAAAGCGTTCCCGGCACCGGAACCATCTTCACCATCCATTTTCCTGTCGCGGATACTGAAGAGGCCTCCTTGTTCAGCAGTTCGTGGTCACCGAACTAACATAACTATTAAAACCCGATCATGTCCCTAGCTTCGCGAGTCGACCGGTGCCTTGTCTATTCACAAGACCACAAGTTGCGAACCCGCATCTCTGGCTGCCTTCAGGATATCGCGGAAGTCGCCGTCTTTACGCGCAAGGTGGACCTGTCCGACGCGCTCGAACAATTCGATCCCGCCATTGTCATGGTCGACGCCCTCGCGGAAGGCGCGCGGGAGGTATTGGCGGAGATACTCGGATCATTCCCCCTTTCGCTGGCGATTCTTCTCGGCGAGGAACGCAGCACACCCGTGCTCGACGCGGAAGGTCTCGGCGTCTTCGCCATCGAGAGTCCGGAATGTCCGCGCAAGCGACTTCGCCGACTCTTCGAAATGTCACGAAGGCATCTCCACGTACTCGTTGACCGGGAGCAGCTGCAACACCGCGTCTCAAACGAGACGGCAAAACTGCCGGAGAGCCCCGGGTTTCGCGAGTCCCGCGTCTTCACGCCTGGGCCATTCGGGATGACCAACGACATCGACGAGCTTCTCAAGCGCTCACTCCACTGGATGCGTGAATGCCACTCGCTCGGTTCGGTCTCGTTGTTCCTTCACGATCCGTCCAACAACTCACCCGGTTACAGACTTCATGCCGGGATCAAAACTCCGCCGGATGTTTCCAGGCTCCTCTACGAAGAAACCAATCCTCTCGTGAAGTGGCTGCGCCTCCACCCGTCGGTCATTCATCGCGAGCGTCTGCGGGACATCTCTGTGAATCACCTGAACGCCGCAAAATCCCTCGAGCGCGGACTCAGCGAAATGATTGCGGAAGCCATCATTCCCGTGTTCGGAAATTCCGATTTCCTCGGCTGGCTGGCGGTCGGCAATAGCGCGGATGGTTCAAGGATTACGGAAGCGGAACTGGCTCGCATCTCCCAAAGCGCCGATTACCTCGGCAGCGCTATCGAACGGTGCATCCTCCACAACGACATCGAAAAGCAACGAAAGTTCTCGGAAACGGTTCTCGACGCGCTTTCAATCGGGGTGATCGTCACAGGCGGAAAGGGTGAAGTCGCCTGGATGAACCAGGCCGCCGCAGAGATATGCATGGTAAACCGGAACTCCGTCAGGAAGCAATCCGTTCGCAAATTGGGCTCCTCTTTGGCGGGCTTGTTAGGGCAACAACATGAAGTGCAAGGTCGCTCCACCGAGCAATTCTGGACACACCCGCAGTCAAAGACAGACTACCACATCGCCGTGCATCCCACTGGCAACGATGGAGGCGAGCACGGCGTGTTCGCCATCATTCAGGAAGCCGCGCCCGGCGAGAAGTGGAAGGCGGAATCCGGCGGCGTAGCCGGGCCGCTGGTCGAAACTCACACCGCAACCGTCTCCACCGAAATCCGGGGTCCGCTCGTGGCGATCAAGACGTTTATCCAGCTTTTGCCGGAGCGATTTCGCGAGCGCGAATTTCGAGAGCAATTCGTCTCCGTCGTCACCCAGGAAGTTGATCGCCTTCACGAACTCAGCAAATGCCTTGAAGGCCTGGCCCTCCCAAAAGACCGTCAACCATGGCAAGCGGCCGAAGCAGGTGACATTCTTCGATTGGCCATTGACGATGTTTGCGAAACCGCGAAAATCAGCGAAACCGAGATATACATTTCTGGTGAATCGGGGATTCTGCTTCGCCTCGATCATCCCGATCTCCTCACAGAAATTCTTTCCACGATTTTTTCCTTCATGATTACCGGACCCATGGCATCGACGCGTCCCCGAATCTGGGTGGAAACCTACCTCGAAAAAGACGATTCCAAAGGCTCCGCCTGCGTATTTTCCTTTAGAGGCGAAGGCGCCGCGAAACTGGACTCTGGCGTCCATGAGTCTCCAGAAATATCAGCGCCAATGTGGAAATCACTAAAATCCAGAATTGCGAACCTGCAGGGGCGAGTCCATTTTGGCTACAACAAAAAGCGATCTTACGTTACACTGCAGCTTCCAACCCACTGAAATTGACCATGAAACACATTCTCGTCGTCGATGATGAAGAGGCCGCCATTGAATCCTTCAAGGCGATCTTTTACGACCAGTACATGGTGCACTCCGCATCCTCCGTCGCGGAAGCCAACAAGATCCTCGGAGAACGTCGCGTGGACCTTCTCATTCTCGATCTCATCATGCCGGAAGTGGACGGCATGGAGTTTCTTCAACAACTGCGCGTCAGCTATCCCGATCTCCCCGTCATCATGGTAAGCGCGGAAACATCGACGGAAACCACGGCGGAAGCGATTCGACTCGGTGCGCTGGAGTTTATCACGAAGCCCTTCGACATTACCGATGTGCGTACAATTGCAGAGCGCGCGCTCGCTTCTGCAGTCATGCAGCGACAAATGGAAGCCAACCGTCGCGAGAATCTTCGGCAAGGCGAACCTCAATGGCTCCTCGGAGAGTCCGCCGTCATCCGCCGACTTCAGGAGAATATCAAACGCATCGCCAGTTCCGACGAGCATTGCCTCATCCTCGGCGAACGCGGTTCTGGTAAACAAGCAGCCGCGCAGTTACTTCACGACGAGAGCAAACGTTCGGCCCAGCCATTCATCTCTCTGCAATGCATCAGTCTGCCAGACAATCTCGCCGAAGAAGAACTCTTCGGGCGTGACCCACTCTCCGCGACCAACGGAAACGACCGGCAAATGGAAATGCTCGGCCGCCTCGACCTCGCCTTTGGCGGCTCCCTCCATCTCGGAGATGTCCAATCACTGCCCATCATGGTCCAGCGAAAACTCCTCGACGTCGCCAAGGGCAACAGTTTCGCCCGCGTCGAATCCCTGACCCCGGTCATGACCGATGTGCGCTTCCTCGTTTCCGGTCCCGACGACGCCTTCGAAGCAGACGGCAAATCCAAATACAACTGCCCTTTGCACGAAAGCTTCGCCGGCACCGTCCTCGAAGTGCCACCCCTGCGGGATCGTAGAGAAGACATCCCGCTTCTTGCCTATTCATTCCTGAATCGTTTTCGCTCGCTGAGCAGTTCCTCGATTTCCGGGATAGACTCGGAGGCCATCGAACTCCTCCAGGACTACAACTGGCCTGGCAACGTCAAGGAACTTTCCAACGTCATCGAGGGCGCGGTTTACGCCTACGGCGATGAAAAGTCCATCACACCCGATTACCTGCCGCGCGAGATCCAGTCGCGCGAGATGCCCGCAACCGTCGGTAGCGTCGGTACACGCACGCTGGAGGAACAAGTCGATTCCTTCCAACGCGGCATCATTATCGATGCACTCCGCAAGGCCAACGGCGTGAAGAACCGTGCCGCCCGTATCCTCGGCACCACCCCGCGGATTCTCAATTACCGTATCTCGCAGCTGAAGATCGAAACGACGGCGAAGTAACAGCGGGGCGAAGCCTTCACTTCGCACTCAAAATCCCGTCCATCCACCTTTCCAATTCAGAGAGAGCGTTCACGCCGTCCTTGTCGTGAAGGATCAAATGGAAGCTGTCTTCCGAGAAATACTTCGCCTTCTTCTTTGACGGAATCTTTTCGTAAAACCGCTCCAACTGTTCCACGGACGTGAAGATGTCATTGCCCGCATGAATCAAAAACACCGGCAACTCCACCCCTTTCACCGCCTTGGGCGCGCTCCTCACCATGCGATCAACATTGCGGAGAAGACGCAAGGTGAAATGCGAGACATAGTGCTCCGTCTTCGCCATTTGACCCGAATGCGTCGTGCCCGATGTCACTTGCACGGCCGCCGCCCCTTCGTCACCCGCGAGCGCCTCGAAAGAAACTTTCCACCGCGGCGCAACCGCCCCGACCACATTAACTAACAATCTCACCAAAAGCGGAACCCGTTCCCGGTATCCCACGACCGGCGACGAAAATACCAAGCCATCCAACGACGCCAGATTCTCCGTCGCCATCCCGTCCAAGCCATGCATGACAATCAGCGACCCCATGCTCTCGCCGAACAAAAACAGCGGGACTCCCGGATGCCACCCGCGCACCTTTCCGACGAACGCATCAAGGTCGCGTTGCCAGACATCCGCAGACTGGATATCTCCCCGCCGCCGGACCACCGGATCATTTCCCTGGCCACGCAGTTCGTAGGCATAAACTCCCACCCCTCGATCACGGAAAAACTTACCCAACGGCCGGAAATCGTCCGCCGCTCCACTCAGACCGTGCACCGCCACAAACACGGCCTCCAGGTCAGTCTCGCCTTCCGGCATCCAGACCGTAAAAGGAAATTCCGCGCCATCCGGCGCAATCCATCGATCTCCGGAAAGCGCGACTTCTGGCTCGGGCTGGGCGAGAGCATCCTGCACGGGACAGTTCAAACCCAGGAGGCACCCCGCCGTCAAGGCGCACCAGCGTAAAGCCGCTCGCATCCAAATTCCGGGTTCCATCGGAAAAACTCGCGCCAATTGCGCCTCGCGACAACTTGTGAATTCCATTCAGAGCGTTGACGATTCCCCGTTTCCGGGGCACTTTGGCAGCCCTTTCGAGGAACCCTGAGCCATGAAATCGATCCTTCACACCTGCGTGATCGCCGTCGCCGCCTCCCTTGTCTTGTCCAGTTGCGGGTCAGTCAAGAAAGTCGCCGGAGGTGTTGGAAACGTCGCCGGAAAAGCACGCTTCTGGAAAGAC
>JBCCWV010000125.1:0-14253 GCA_039192745.1 Verrucomicrobiota bacterium
ATGCCATCGCCAACATCAAGTGCGGACACATCGACGTGGATCAATTCCGGAAGGTGCTTCGGAAGACAAGCGATTGGCAGCTCACGGAGCAACTGTTCGAGAACGCCTCCCTGCTTCACGCCGACGGGATCGCCGTCGAGTTCGATCGGGATGGAAGCGTGGATTTCCTGGTCTTCGAGGACGGCGTTGAAATCGATGTGAAGGATTTGCCCATTGAGGTGGTCGTGCTGGATGTCTTGAATGAGGGCAAGCTTTTCCTTCTCTTCGGCCCCTTCGATTTGCAGCGTAACGAGAATCTGCTCACTGGCGCTTTCCTTCAGGATATCGCCGATGCGCTTCGCGTTGAGCTGGATGGGATAGTTGCGCTGTTTGCCGCCGTAGACGATGGCAGGCACAATGCCTCGCTTGCGAAGTCGACGGACCTCTGCGGATCCGGTGCTTTCGCGCTTCTCTGCTTCCAACGTAAGTTGCTGTGCCATAACGATTTAAGTAAAAATTAAAATCCCCTTCGCTCGGGAAAAGGGCGGGAATATTAATTCCCTCAGCCCGAGATGTCAAAGAGCGAAGTCACGGACTCGTAGTTATGAATCCGCTTAATGGCCTCCGCGAGCAGGTCGGCGACGCAGAGGGCGACGACTTTGTCGCCGGTCGCCATGGGCACGCTGTTGGTCGTGACGAGTTGTTCGATGCGTGAATCAGCGAGCCGTTCGCGGCCGGTGTCGCCGAGAACGGCGTGGGAAATGCCGGCGAAAATCTTTCTTGCACCGTTCTCCGCGAGGAGGTTTGAGGCGGCGAGCAACGTGCCTGCGGTTTCGGTCATGTCATCGACGATGATGACGTTGCGATCTTCGACTTCACCAATGAGGCTGATGGCTTCCACCTGCGTCGCGCTGATGCGACGCTTGCCCACGATGGCGAGGGGGGCGTCGAGCGCTTTCGCATAGGCATCGGACATTTTCAATCCACCGACGTCTGGCGAAACGACGGTGAGGTTGTCGAGCCCGATCGCGCGCAAATACTCCACGAGCACGGGCGCGGCGTAGAGGTGATCGACGGGGATATCGAAGAAGCCTTGGATTTGCCCGGCGTGCAGGTCCATCGTGAGAACGCGGTCGGCACCGGCTTTGGTGATAATGTTAGCGACGAGCTTCGCCGTGATGGGCACACGCGGCTGGTCCTTTCTGTCTTGCCGTGCATAACCGAAGAAGGGAATGACGGCAGTGATGCGGTCGGCGCTCGCCCGGCGCGCTGCGTCGATCATGATGAGGAGCTCCATCAAGTTGTGATTCGTCGACGGGCAGGTGGGCTGAACGATGAAAACATCGCGACCGCGGATGTTCTCGTTGATCTTCACAAACGACTCGCCATCGGGGAAGCAGTTGACGGTCGCGTCGCATAGCTCAGTCCCGAGCGAGGCGGCGATGCGCGAAGCCAGCTCCGGGTGTGCGGTTCCGGAGAGGATTTTCAGGTTGGTCGGTTGAGAAGGCATTTTTCAAGGAGAGTCTTGCCCGGCTTTGCGGAATTCTGCAAGGAGGCGTTGGATTTGCGCCCTTTCACTTCTCACGGGGCCGCGAAGAACCGCCAGCCTTGAGGGTTTTTCATAGGCCTGATCCGATGCTTCGAGCAGCTCAATGGCTTTCCCGTGGTTACCCGCAAGGTATTCATCGATCGCCCTATTTTTAAGTGTGACCGCGTAGCTTCTCCAAATAAAATAGCGCATAGGCGCCCATTCCAATGCCTTCTCATACCATTTCTCAGCTTGTATCAAGGCTTCATAAGCCTCGTTCATCTGCAATTCCGGTGACGATGCTAATCGCCACCACGTTTCGCCAAGTTGATTCATCGTCCAGTAGTCGTGGGGATTCAACATGTGAGCTGTCTCGAAAGCATCGACCGCAGATCGTAGGTACTGAACGTTCAGTATTTCCGGGTACCCCTCTGCAAGTTGATTCCAGCGATCCGCGCCCAGGCGTTTCCATGTGTTCGGATTCGTTGGATCCTTCTCGACAGCGTTCTGAAGGTGTTGAAGCGATTCATCGAATCGCTCCTGCTTAATGGCGATTTCCGCAAGGAGATGATCCCACTCCGCAGGCGCCCACCGCCACCCGAGTGCAAGGAGTGAAACCCCCGCAGCTGCTGCAGATAGTCGAGGGATGACCCGGCTCGTCCATCCGTCACCGCGACGACGTTTTAATCCAAAACCAGGATTTGCACACACTGCAAAGCAAAAGGCGACGGGCACGGCCGTTGTAGGAAAATGCAGAATGAAGTCTCCAGCAGAATGTACTGCACACGCTGCAATCGCGGCCAACGATCCTACCAACAAGGCCAGATTGGTGCTGGTCTTGATCTTGTCGCTAGGGCCGTCACGTCCACAAAACCAAAATATTCGCCTAATTCCAGTGAATACATGAGAAGCTAAAAAAATCAGGGCGATGCCGAGCCCAACCCATCCATATTCGGCCAAGACTTGAAGGTAGTCGTTATGCGTGAAACGGGCATGCCCAGCGTTAAGATACAAATCCTCGGGCCAGAGCTTGGAGAAGTAGTCAGCGTAAGTTCGAGCACCAGTCCCGATTACCGGTGACAACTTGAATTGCTCGACGGCGATCTCCCAATTCTTGAGTCGTTGACTATAATTTGTCAGCGTGTCGACGGTCGTCGCACCTGTCTTTCCTCGTTTTTCAATCGTTGAGACAAAAACTGATAAAGCAACTGTCGCTACCACTGCAAGCCCAACGATCAAACCAAGAAGAGCCAGCAGTTTTCTTCTTCTCACGATTTTGAACCAGACAATAGTGGAAACAAACGCGAGAACAATAAGCCCTGCACCAAAGGCGAAAAAGCCTCCACGACTTGCCGAAAGCCCCAACGCCAAGACAAGAATCATTCCTATCAGAACAAAAAGAATTCGCACGGTTATGTGCAACCGCCCGAAGATAACCAGCGACCAGCAAAGGAGTGAAACCACTTCCATAAAACCGGCGAAATGATTGCGATTATTGAATAGGCCGCCAGGAGAATCGCTGTGCTGAACCCGAACCGTTCCTTCGACAAGCAGACTTGCGAAGGCAAAATCGATTTTGACAAAGTATTGGTAAAACGCGACTCCGGCGTTGGCGAGGCCGAGAACTAACAAGGTCAAGACGAAAGGCCATCGCGCTTTTGACGATGTAAAGAGCGTGGAAAAAAGCGCGTAAATAACAAAACCACCAAGGACTAGCAATAGATCCATCCGGGCCCGATGAACCGGGATCGTGAGGAGGGCACGCCAGATCACGTAGACGCTCATGGCAAATGTCACCGCCAGTAGAAAGCGATTTACCCGCCCTTTGGATTGTCTAAGCGCCAGTGGAACTGACAGAACACCCGCGACTCCAAATGCAACCCATGATGGCCATTGCCAACCCATTTCGTAAGCCGTTCCGAACAGACCGAGCCAGAGCATGCCGACAATGCACGCCGTGAGAATTGAAATCGTTAAGATCGACGAAAGACCTCCGGTTTCTTCTCTCTTTTCGACGGAGGGTTTAGTGCTCATAAACGGTTTGATCTCGCTCGTTGGTAAGGTATTTTCGGATGTTTTAAAGACGTTGTGAGCGACTCAACTGGAACTTTGGAGCTTGGCAAGTGGATGCGTGGGGTAGCCAAGGAACCGACGACGATTTTTGCGCTGGCAACCGTCGTCGCTGCGGTCACGTACTTTTTCGGAATCTACCCGATGTTCGGCGTGGAGAACGCCTATTCCGCGCTTCATTGGCTGGCTCGAACCTGGAATGAAGAGAACGACCTGCAGCACGGGTATTTCATTCCCTTCATCATGATCGGGTTGATCATCTGGGATCGGAAGAATCTGGCGAAGGCCCCCGTGGAAAAATCCCGGCTCGGACTCTGGCTCATCCTCGGCGCAGTCTTTCTCTATCTGCTATCCAAACGCACCGTTCAGGCGCGGGTCGCGGTGGGCGCGTTTCCGATTCTCCTCACGGGCATCAGCGCCTACCTCTGGGGCTGGCAAGTGACGCGCCGTCTCGTCTTCCCCTACTTCCTCATTTACTTTGCCGTGAAGGTGCCAGGCATGTTGCAGGCGACCAACAGTCTGCAAATCTTCGCCACATCCACGGCTTACCACGTTTCCTCGCTCCTCGGCGCGGATATTGTGATTGCGGGGAACAACATTAAATCCGCCACAGGCGCCTGGCCGGGATTCGACATCGCGGAAGGCTGTAGCGGGATTCGATCACTGGTGGCATTGACGCTTGTCGCGGCCGTTTACGGTTACGTCACCACCCGGAGCGCCTGGAAGATCGCAGTCCTCATCGTGGCATCCATCCCATTGGCCATCCTCGCCAATGGCGCGCGCGTCACGACGATCATTCTCATCGCCGAATACTTCAGCCCAGAGTTTGCCGCGCACACTTATCACAACTGGTCAGGATTCCTTTTCTTCCCGATCGGGCTCTTTTTCATCATCTTGCTCTCGATGATTCTGAACCATGGATTCCGCGTGTTCAAACGCGCGAAGAAAACGGTCACTTACTTTGACGGCGGGGAAGAACCCAAGGCCAGCACCTGAATCATGATTCCACGCAGTCGCCTCGCCATCTTGCTCATCGCCGTGCTTTCGCTCGGGTTGGTCTTTACCCTTCCCGACGTTTCGGCCATCCGGCCCTCGGCCATCATTATGAACCTCCCGCCGCAGGTCGGAACCTGGTTTGGGAAATCCATTCAGGAAACCGAGGAAGTGCGGAAGACGCTCGCCTCGGATACGAACTTTGAAAAGGCCATCTACACGCGGCGCTCGGCCAAGGATCCCGACAAGTTCCAATACATTCACGCGACGATTGTTCTCGCCGGGCAAGACCCGAACAACAGTATCCACCGCCCCGAACGCTGCCTTCCCGCCCAAGGCAACACCTTGCTCTCCTCCTCGGAAGTAACCTTGCCCGTGTTCGGGATCGAGCCTTTGAAAGTGACAAGGCTCCGCACTGTCGGGGTGGAGAACGGGATCAAGAACCTGACTTACTACTGGTTCGTCGGCAGCTCCGAGGTAACCAATAGCCACTACCAAAGAACCTTCTCCGACATGAAAGACCGTGTCGTCGGAGGGTTCAACCAACGCTGGGCATACGTGACCGTCGCAGCCCCTTATGACTTCGAGGAAGGCGAGATCGCTTCCGGGAGCGAAGAAGAAGTCAGCGCCATGATCGAAGAATTCATCCTCGAAGTTTTCCCGAGGATCCACCGCGTCGAGATGCTTCCGCTACCCGACTCTGCGTGAGGAAACGTCGAAGGCATCTACAGGCCTTCCAGCAACTCCGGCTTTCGCCACGCGATTTTTACCGAATGGAGGCTCCACGCACCCGCATTCCGGGCCGCTGCGATTTCCCTTCGGGTGGAGAATTCGCGGAAAGGACTCATGAAACTGCCTTGCCCGTCGATGGACTTGACCCGGAAGCCGAGATGATGGGCGACTGAGGGAATGGCAATTTCCAAATACACATCCTGGGGAAGGTGAACCGACCCCACTTCACGAAAACACTTCGTCCGCCAGAAGCTGCCGAAGCCATACATGGAGAGAATGATCCCGGAATCCTTCCGCACGCTGAAATCCCGAAAATCACTGAGACACGACGGCGTGCTCATGTGCCATTGATAGTGCGCGTGATGCGTGCCATCGACACGGCGAAGGTTATAACCAATCACGTCCGCCTCCATCTCTTCCAAAAGGACCCGCTTTCGTTCGAGGAGGTCATAGACGAGAGGCAGTTCGTCGAATTCCGTCAAGTGGACGAACGCGCAGCCGCTCGCCTCCAGCCATTGTTCCGCCGCGCGAAAAACCGATTCATAAGACTGCCTCTCACGCTGCGCGTCCGCCACCCGGAGGCGATCATCATCCACGTAAACCTTGTCGAATCCGCTCAGCTTTTCGAATTCCTCTCGGCTGCCCCCGTAGGCGACGAGGATCGTTCCGACATTCGTCAGCTCACGCCACCATTCGACCATCCGCGAGACAGCGTCCGCGCGTTGGTGAGAGATCAGGATGTTAGCGATTCCGCTCATTCGGAAAATCGGGCTCCTCGTGCGACTCGAAGGCAATCGAGGCCCGCGTGTAGGAGGCTTCAGCCGGCGGGACGAATCGCGCCACCAGAGGGCGGGAGTCGCGCAGGCCCACCACTTCAATTCGGCCTTTGCGCACGCGGACGACCACGCGCGCAACTTCCTGTCCGGTACGTTCGTCGATGATCTGTCTGCCGAAGCGCGAGACCCATTTTTGGAAAAGGTCGCTCAGCAGTTTTTTAATCTTGGATGATTTCATCGGGGTTTTTCTGGTTCGTTTTCCTCCATTAATTCACGGAGGTGGCGCGTTAGAATGGCGTAGGCCTCCATGGTCAGATGCACGCCATCCAACGAGAATTGCGGCTGCATAGTGGACTCCACACCGAGCACCTGATTGGTCGCGACAAAGACGGCGCCACGCTCCGTCACGAGTTCACGAAGACTGTCATTAAAATGCTGTGCCACCGGCGCCGCCCAAGCCGCGGATTTTGAGTAATGCGGTAGCGCCATGACAAAGACTTGACCGTGGGCAGCAGCCGCCTTGTCGAGCAATCGCCCCACAGCTTCGAGGACTGAAGGCACAGGCAGACTTTGCATCAAGTCGTTGGTTCCGATCCAAAGGACGAGATCCTGACAATCGGCGTAAACCGGCTCCCACTGATTCTCGAGCATGCCCGTCGTAATCCCGCCGCGACCAAAGTTGACGACGACCCTCGATGCATTCTTGAGACCCCGCCAGTCGCCACGGGCGATGAGGGAATCACCGACGAGGTGCACACGATCTTTCGCCAGTCCGTCTTCCGACGGAGAGTTAAGGCTGCGCAATTTGTCCGATTGAGATCGAATGAAGAAAAAGGCATCTCCCCGCTCCGCGCCCACCTTCACGCCGTAAAGAAACGCACCGACGACGGCGATGAGCGCAAGGAGAAGGAGGATCGACACGCCGAAAAACTTGTTCATGCCCTGTCGGATTGGACGGCTTCGAGGATGGCCCCGTTGACTCCCTCGCGGAATTTTTCCACCGTGTAGCGCCCGCGATAAAAGGACCGGATGTCCTCCCGCGCGGCTTCTTCAAGAAGCTGGTCATCGGCAAGAATCTCCGAAAGAGCCAAGGCAAAGCCGTCGATGTCGCCCGGGTCGAGCACTCGCGCGTGCGGGCACCCGTCGAGCAAGGAGGGGATTCCGCGCCAACGCGTGGCTACGACCGGCAACCCGCAAGCCATGGCCTCGATGACCACCAGCGGAAGATTCTCCCGTTCGTAGTGACTGGGAAAAAAGAAGACATCGGCACCCAAAAGAAACTTCCACTTCGCCTCGTCCCGGACTTCGCCGACAAACCGCACTTTGTCCCCGAGGCCCTTCTTTGCCACTGCCTCTTTGGCCGCCTTTTCAAACTCCGCGGATGACCAGCTTCCGGCCACTTCGAAGTAAACATCCGGTTGCGCCATCGCCGCTGCGGTTTGAATCAGTTCGATGATGCCCTTCCCCTCATTCAGGGCCCCGAGATAAGCGATCTTTCTCCGGGCGCCTCGTTCCGGTGTCAGTCCATCGGGCGGTCCCTCCACGCCGTTGGTAACGACGACTTCCTTTCCGCCAATCACCGGCGCAACCCGCTCCTCTTTTGGTTTTCTGAAGAGTTCGATGCACACTGACGGCCGGCGGTAAACGAATCGTGCCAGCTTCTGGACAATGCCCTTCTTCCGCAGGTAAACCGGCAGGCCCCCGGCGTGAAAGTGAAACACAGTCTGACGGAAAAACGGCCTCACGAGGAAAAGAAAAACGATGTCCCGAAGGACAGGCACGGTGTCAGGACCGGCCGGAGGGTAATACAAGACGTTGTGGCCTCCCCGCCTTCGCGCCGCCAGAGTTTTTCCTAACAAGGACATCAACTTGAAAAGCTTGCCGAGTTTGAAACTTCCTACTTCATCGATCTCTTCGCTGAAATCCATCCGCACCACCTTTGTCTCCAGACCTTCCCAGCGGCTTTCGGCCAGCAATTTCGTCGCCACAGCCTGCCCGTGAAATGGCGGGGGCAATTGACCGACCAAGACCAGCCGCGGAGGTTCTTCGTTTTCTTCGTTCAATGAGATTCAGGCAGGGTCGCCCGGTCATGCCGATGATTTTTCGCCGTCCTCGACTTTCACGATCTTTCCGTCCTCGCCACGCACGCCGATCAACTTACCGGGATTCCCCAGAACGACACCGCCAGCCGGGACATCTTCGATCACCACCGCGTTTGCTCCGATCTCCGCGCGATCACCCACTTGGATGCCGCCGATGATAACTGCCCCGCACCCGATCTCCACGCCCGCGCCCAAAACGGGAACCTTGTCGGGCGCCTTCGAGGATCGGTTGCCAATGGTGACGTTGTGCCGGAGCCGACAGTCGGGACCGATCTTCACCTGGTTATTGATCACGATGCCTTGTCCGTGATTCACGATGAGACCCGGGCCGATTTCGGTGAGCGGAGGAATCTCAATTCCCAGTACCCATTCCACGCCCAACCGGTATGCGACAAGATAGGGCAACCCGAGAATGCACGTCAGCCGCGACGTCGTGCGCAACCAATGGGCAAGGCGAAAGGCGAGCGTCACGAACCTTCCCTTCCAGTTTTGCTCGTTCGCTTTCCAGTCCGCGCGGATGGTTTCGGATAAACTCATGCCTCCGTGTCTTTGCCAGTATTCACCATCGCTTGAAAGGCTCGTTCAGCCTGCGAGCTGGGGGAGTAGTAACGAATCTTCTCCTGCCGTAAGGTCTCCGGTATCCGTGGCGGCGGCGTGACGCACCAATCGAGAAGCATCGAGGCAAAGTCCGGCGTCTTCACCGGATCGAAGACGCGGCCGAGTTCCGGATTCTCCCCGAGATTTTGCGCGGCGCCGTTGTAGGTGGACAGGAGCTGCGGAAGACCGGCCGCAACCGCTTCAATCGTGACCAGAGGCCAGTTGTCCTCCAAAGTGGGAAGAACAAAGGCGTCGGCGAGCGCGAAGTAGCGCGTCAATTCTTCAGGCTGACGGAACCCCTCGAGCTTGACGATGAGATTGTTCGAAGTCGCCTTTGCGACCTCTTCCAAATCTTCGCGACACTCCCCATCTCCAACGAAAACGAAGCTACATTCCCGACCGTCTAGCTTGCCATCCAATTCCCGAAGAGCGGCGCAGAATTCCCGCACGCCCTTTCGCCCATTCAGCGCGCCCGCAAAAAGGAAGACCGTCCCTTTCAACCCCATGCTCTCACGCAACGCATCGCGGCCCCGCAATTCCTCGTCACAATCGGCGGCCAGTTTCGCCGTATCGACTCCCGTAATCCCCTCGTGGAAAGAGGCTTGGATATCGCCAAGCGACTTCACGTATTCGGTCGACGCCTTGCCATTCGACCAATAGAACGAGGCCTTCGGCGCCAGCCAACGCCGGACCCACCGCCGGATTCCAGTGACGTTGCGCTCGGTGTGCTTCGTGCCTTCCCACCAGATGCCAAGCGGAAGATGGTGCCGTCCGCAATGGCGCGCCGCGAGAATCGTGCGCAACCCAAACTCGCAGGTGACGACGATGTCAGGCTTCCTTCGATTCAACTCTTTGGAGACTTTCCATCCGAAGTGGAACTGGCGGCGCTCCTTGTAGTCGAGGTCCTGCTGGTTGAGCGTCCAGTGCACGTTCTTCGAATTGAGAATCGTGACCGGGAAGGGAAAGGAATCGGGAATTTCCCATTGCCGGTTGGACTCCGTGAGCGTGTCGCAAATGACATGCAGGTCGCAATGTCCCGCCAACGCCTCGAAGAACGGGACGCGGTAAGGCGGGATCATGTTAGTGAGAAGACAGACTTTCATCTCATCATGGACCGATAAATCTCCGCATACTTTCGCGCGATGCCCGGCCAGCTGTAGCGTTCCTTGGTGTCTTCGTGCACTCTTTGGCGCCACTCGTCCCTCTTTGCCGATGACCAAGTAAGAACGGTTCCAATCTTGTCAGCCCAAGCATCTGGTGCAGATGCCGAGAGGAGAAAGCCGTTTTCTCCATCCTTCAATAATTCGGGCAGCGAAGACACTGGTCGTGCTATGACCGGCACTCCCATAGCTAATGCTTCAATCACGGAGAGTGGCAAGCCTTCACGATCGCTAGGAAAGAGAAAAGCACCCGCATTCGCAAGTAGATCCTTCAACCGAGGGCGACCTACACTGCCAGTCATTAATACATTTTTTTGCTTCCTCATCGCCTCGACGAGTTTCGTAGGCACTGCGTCGATCAACGGCCCCGCCATGATAAAAAGCGTTTCAGGACGACGCTTGGCCACTTCGAGAAAAATATCAGGGCGCTTCCTCGGCTCGATCGCACCAACCCATAAAACATAGGGCTGATCAAATTCGCTTGAGGGATTTGCTATTCCTGGTTGAAAGAAGTTTGCGTCATATCCGTTCGGCACGACCTCCAAGCAATCTCGACCGAACTGTTTCTTTACATCTTCCTGAACGGCGTTACTGACACCAACGACCGCGTTAGCACTGGCCACAGCCCTTTCAAACATGCAAAAGGTTGTGTCTTCACGTCGGATTTCCAAATTCGCGGTGAATAAGTGTCGAACTCTTCCAAAACTGCGGATTTTTGCCAAGCGAACCGCTAGCATACCCCGCGGAGTGACGGAAGCGTGGTGAACAATGTCGAATCCGACGAGAGCGAGATCGACCGCGCTAATACGATGAATATGGGGCTTCGCCCATACTGCTGCTGATGCGTCCTTTTCATCTTCTCGTGGATTTGATCCAGAGTAGAACTCAATATCGGGTGTATGGACCGCGATCTCTCTCAGCAAAGACGCTATCGGACAGCGCCAGTTATCGAGATTAATTGGGTAAAGTACTTTCAAAGAGGAAGCCTTAGTTTTTCCTACTATGTTAGGACAATTTGCCCCACCACACTAGGGTGTCTCGTACTCCAAAACTTCGAGAATATCCGCGAACTCCATATTGAGGAATTTGACTGCATCCGAAGAAAGCTTCTCTCGAAACTGACCTGCATTTCCTGCCCGACGATGCGACAGAAGATCCTCTTTATTTCCAGCTGGCGCACTAGCGTGCTGCTCCTCGATAATCTCTTGCTTTAAACCTTCGGCTTCTTGGGGCAGCTCCAAATAATCTGATAGGTCAGAGATAAAACCGTCGTAGCTCGACATCATATCTTCATACCTGCGACAAAACACCCCAGGCTTGTTCCAGAATCTTCGGATTCTGTCGCGGCACTCACTACCGACCATATCCAGCCTTTTCTTCTGTCGAACAAACCATTCTAGACCTTCCTCCCGTGCTTCCCTACTGTCGTTGGCAAATTCCGCATCCGACGGCGTATGCGCATGCGCGAGAGAGTAAAAGAAAGAAACCATAATGTCTCGGGGATCTCGCAAGATCACAACGACTTTGAATTGACTCCAGTCGAATTGGTCAGGAATACCAGGAACGGCTCCGAAAAAGAAGCCGTTCGGTTGCAAGTACTTCTGAGACTGTTCCAAGTTCCATGTCCCCTCTCGGACATGGATTCCGGCGTGGAAGAAGTATTTCGACAGGTCCAGCGATATGCCCCCCATACTCTCGTGAAAACGTGATAGCACCGAAATATTCCGCTGAGATGCGCAACGAATTGTCGTGAAAAATAGGAGGCTTTGGACTCCGCTCTCGTCTTTAATGCGGCCATGCAGATATGCTCTTTCTTTTTGGAAAAAGACAGTCTTGCTTGCCAACCGTATGACTCCGAAAAGCAACCAAGGCACCCTTACGCGTAATGCGTTTTTCGCTCGAAGCATGAGGCGGTTCTGCAACATTCGAGTAAACGAAAACGTTTTTACGCGTGAATTATGAAACTCATAGGCTCATAAAACGGAACCTAAGCCGCTCACTGAGCACTCATATTCCTAAGTCAAACTTCAAAGCTTGCACGAAGGATTCGATCTTATAAACCATTCTGTCTGGTCTCAAAAAAACAGCAGCTTTTGCAGAACTCGACTCACGCATTTCAACAAACTCTAGCCGTCAGCGAGCCACAGGAATCGGGTTCTGCCGATCATGGGGTGGTCTCCAATTGCGGGGTGGCAAGCGATCAAAGGCGGAACTTGGTTTCTCGCTTAGCTCTTCCTCCACCTCTTCTTTTGGGCGATTGAGATATGCTAAATATGCTAGTCCACCGAAACCAATGAAGAGGTGAAAATAGTAATTTACGGGAAAAGTCTCCATGTTGTTCGTCGACGTCATCCCACCTGCCAGAATAGTCAGGGCAAACGCAATTCCGAACGCGGAAATTCGCCGGTGAATACCATTTTCAGGCATGGCCCAGACCGCTTTGTGGCATCGAATAAAGATAGTGGCACTCAAAACTATCAGAAGAAATAGGGGCACATAACCTATTCTCAACAAATATGAAGTTATGATATCATGGACTTTCACCGATTTTAGAATCTGTTGCTTTTTGGCAATTTTGAGGCCAAAAGGTGTCCAAACACTAGGATTCGTCAGCGTCTGGTAACTTCGAAGGCGAGCTGTCAACGTCGTCAGTTGAATTGTCCGATATCTCTTCATATTGTCGGTTTGAGAAAATCCAAGATATCCAGTAACGGTCCAGAGACCCCTTTCCCATTCGCCTAAGACGCCACTTTCCTCAATGGCTTTGGCATTGAGAATAACGAGAAGTAACGCCAGAAATCCTGCGAGATAAGTAGTAACTGCAAAACGTGGACGAAGAATCAACCACCAAAATCCTGGGATCATAAAGGTCATGACCATCCCAAGGCGACTTCCTGAAGTCCAGCCTGCTATAAAGAAAAAGATGGCAAGGGGAAGTCTCCAGCCCAAACTGTTATCAATAATCTTGCCAGTCCTGAAACTGACGAGCACAAGGCCGGATAATATTCCCATTACCTTGCCAAGATTCTGAGAGGAATTCAGCGTCGAAAAAACGCGAAAATCTTCACCCATCAGGATTCTCTGTTCTGATGACAATCCCGCTTCGAGATAGGCAATCTCAAACGGCAAAAATCCCCAAATAGACTGATAAAATGCATAACAGGCGATTGGGATGTGCATCACAACAACAATCTTCAGAAACTTCATGAAGTCATTCAGAGACCGTAAAGTGTAGGGAATCACAAAGATAAGTGCACCGAACCCAGCTCCATTCGCAATACCTCTCATCGCTTGGATCCCCGTTCCTTGAGTCACGATGATCGAAGCCGCCATACCCCCCATAAAAACGGTAGATGCGATAAAGAAAATGTAGATACCTTTGGGAGGTCGCTCGCCAAAAATAAACATTCGAATGACACACCCTGCGTAGGCCATGAGTGCGACTCCAGGGGCAAAGGCAAGGATGAACGTGAGATCAAACACACCTACGTAGCCCTTCCCGGCAAATATCAAAAAGCGTTTAAGGGTATCAATGTAACCTGCAGAGAACAAAAGCAATGGCAATGCCGCCTTTGGAGAGAGAAGCGCAATGACTAGCCCTGCCAACAACATGTATTTGTACGTGTTCGAGATGACATTGTAGCCCTCGGCAAGTATCTGCAGACTCAGAATCATGCCTAGAAAGAGCGTGCCCATGACCACGATGAGTCGAGATACTTTAGAAGAGTCCATTTTTAGCTATTGAGGATTATTCAGGTACTGCAATGGGGTGAAAACGAATTCCAACAGCGCACCACTCAGCTCGAAAAGCTACTGATCTTAGTTTTCAAAATTCGATGTTTTAGACAACCAAGATATATCAAGAGATAACGCGCACACATGCCAACTCTTTGCGGAATTCCGAGTTCGGGCCGTTTCAATTGAGAGGACAGTCTTTGCATAATAGACGGAAAACCGGTGAGATCTTTTTTTTCGAATAGCTTTGAAGCAACGTAGATATCCCGGACAGCTTTCGAAATGGGGTTGCGACCTCCCGCCCTTTTCAGTTCTGTCGAAGGCAGCCGGATAATACGGTATTTTTCCCCTCTTGCAAACCATCGCCAGGACCAATGCTGGTCTTCGATGGTGGGAATTCTCTCGGAGAACGGCATTTTTTCCCAGTCCCGTTTCCGATAGACGGCGCAGGGATTACTGACACCGTTTAAGCCATTGAAGTTCTGTCCGTTGGTCGAAACAAGGGCCGTAGAACAAGTCTCTGAGATTGGGGCGACCGAGACGGCTCCAACAAAAGGATCTCCTTCTAGTTCTCGAAGCAT
>JBCCWV010000126.1:0-13870 GCA_039192745.1 Verrucomicrobiota bacterium
CATTCATAACATGGGAGACCCCGAGCCTGAGGACGTGAATGGTCTCCTCATCCGGTCTGCGCGGTGGAAAATGGATCGCACGAAAGCGGACGGTCTGCGCCTCGATGCGGTGAAACATGTGCCGGACTTTTTCTTCGGATTGCTCTCGGGACCGACAAAAGACCAAAGCGGAGCGGGTTACTGTGGTGGGGTGCAAACGCAGTTCAATCTTTCACGTGGGTTCATCGATTGGAACAACCATCGCGACACGGTCTTTGTCACCGACTCGCCGCGCGACGATGCCATGGTCTTCGGAGAGCACCTGGGCGAGCCGCCGGGATACGGTGGTTACATCGACGCCGGCATGCGATTGATCGACAATGATCTTCGTTCAACTTTGAACGGTGTGTTGGGCAATCCGGGCGCGGTGCTCAACGGTCTCGACAATCCGGGCAGCGGAGGATTTGGCCCCAGCGTTGCGGTTATGCACGCGCAGAGCCACGACAACGATTTCGCGGCCATGCGCGAGATTCAACATGCGATGTATTTCACGCGTGATGGTTTGCCGCTGATTTACACCGACGGTAATTTCCAGGCGGAAACGTTGTCCGGGTCGGGTGGTGCGTTTCCGCGTCACGCCAACACGGCATTCCTTGGACAGTTCGCCGATCCGCGCCTTCCCAATCTCGCGGGCATTCACCAGTCGTTTGCGCGAGGCTTTCAATCCGGGCTTTGGGCCGACGCTGACTTCCTCGCCTATGAGCGACGCGACGATCGCGAGAATCCGGGAATGGCAGATGCCGACGAAACTTTGATGGTGGTGATGGTGAATGACAACACGGTGGCTGGTCAGCGTCCGTTCGACCGCTTTGATTTCTCCTGTTCCTTTCCGCCCGGCGCCTACCTTTACCAGTATGCCGTCGGTCCGGCATCGAGCGGCGATTCGATGACTGGATTCTACGTGACGATGCAGGATGCCGGGAATGGGAGGTCGTTTTTCCCGGATACTGTCACCGTTCCGCGCGGAGGTTATTATGTTTTTTCCTGGCGCACGCCGGAGGAAGCGAGTGTCTGGAGCGGCGACCCCATCACGATTTACCAAAGTGGAAATGAAGTGGGCACTGTCAGCGTGGATCGGATGGATGGGCCCGACGGTGACCCGGCGTTCAATCCCTACGGACTCTCCGACGTCGACAACACGGACTTCACTTACTCCATCGATGTCCCGCGCGTGACCGACGGCAGCGACCTCGACTTTGTCGTCCGTGTTGATGGCTCCGCTTCGAATGTTCTGATGAAACTCGACGGAGGAATCGATCTGAACGGCAACGATCCGGGATTGCCCGGTGCGACCGGAACGCCGCGGGACTCGGCGGGGACCAATCGTGACTTCCCCCCCGCCTACACAGAACCCCGACCGCCGGAATTTGGCTCGGACGGCACTCCGTATGCGGATGCCAATGATGTTTATCTTGGTTATGAGTTCACATCGTTCCGACAGCGCAGCGGAGCGGAAAAATTTGCTGCCGTTGACCGCGTGCGTTCGACAATCGGTTCGATCGGTGCGGAAACCTACATCACGACCATCGGCTCCGGCACGGTGACGATCGTCAATGGAAGCGGCTCCAATCCCACGCCGAACAACGCGGTGAGCTACATCGAGCACGACCCGTCCGCGCAAGTCGACGGTGAAGCACTAGGTGTGTTGCAGTACGATGACTCAAGCGCAGGCGTCGTTTTCTGGGCGAAGACGAACCCGGGACTCGATGGCTACAAGCTCTTCGCCTACATCACGAATGATGGATCGAATCCCGAAGGCGCGGGTGGGGATGGCGTTGGTTCCGCCTCGAGCGTTGAACTCAATTTTGTCCGCGATTCCGGGGGGCCACTCTTGGTTCCGAGGCGAGATCAATCCCAAGCCAACCGGCGATTTGCGCTATAAAATAAGTGCTTTCCGCACGACCGCGGGCGGAAACGTGTTGAACAACCTCTTCCCTTTCGCCGCTTCAGCTGTCGATGAAAAGATCGACATGATGTCGGTGTTCGAAGTCACCGACTTCGACGCGACCACTGTCTCATTCCGTCCTCACAACGATCACGGCGACGTCGAAACAGGTTTGGAGGAAGGTTTTCACATCCTTCGTACTCGAGCTTTCCTCGACCGATTCAATCGCGCGGCGCTTTACAATACATTCGCGCAAACCTTCTACTATGACACGAAGCGGCCCGAGGGAGAGATCCTCTTTCCAGGAAATGATGGCGATACTCTTGGAAGTCAGAATTTCGGGGTAGTCGTTCGCACTGACCCATCAGTCGATGAAGTCTGGTATCAAATCGTCGATAGCGATTCGACGAACGACGACACGAATACCGGCGTCCTCAATGGCAATGGTCCAGGGTTTGAGCCGTTTGTCGATACCAACCAAAACGGCCAGTGGGACAGCGGCGAGCAATTCGAAGATCTCGACGAGAACGGTGTGTTCACTTCAAACTTCTCGGCGTCGTGGGTGCGTGCGACAGATGTGACCTTCAGGCCGAACATTGGCGGCGACCTGTCGTTCGCGAAGGAGTGGCGGTTCACTTACAACAACATTCCCTCCACCGGAACCGGTCAGATATATGTCCGATTGCGCGAGATTTCTTCGGCGGAACGCGTGGACTTCACGGAGTCGCCGACCGGGGCTGATGACGTGGCGAAACACTACACGACTCTCTCACGGTCAGTGAATACCGCAGGTCCGGACATCCGGCGCTTCGTTGCATTCCCGCAGATGGATGGCGACGTCGTGGACTACACCTACGTGATGAAAGCCAACTTCAGCAAGGCACTCGGCGACGGAGTTTCCGACGCGCAATTGATCGATGAATTCCTCATCCGAATCGGATCCACGATCTCTGGCTCCATCGATTTTGCCGTCACGCAGGACCCCGCCAATTACTCGATCGTCCGCAATGAGACCGCCGATTTCCACGCACTGGCTTTCACGTTTCCTAACCTCTTCAACGGGGACCCTAACTTCCTCCATCATGTCGAAGTCACGCACACACGGGATGGCAATCCCACGTTGATGGCGACGCGGCTCGTGAAGGCGGCGGAAGTGAGTGAACCGTTTGTGAATATCATTGAACCGGCCGAATTTGACGAAGACGGACAACGTTTGGTCATCGAACTTCTCGATGTCGCCAGTCCGACACCGGCTCAGCGTTCGTCGTCCGTTGTTGTCGAGACCGACGTCGATGCCGTGCAGGTGGATATTGCTTTTGAATTGGGAAGCGGAACAATCACTCTCGATACCGGACAGCCCGTCGACTTGGGTTCACGGCTCCAGTGGAACTTCACCTGGTCGAGTATGACGGAAGGAAACTTCCGCCTCCGCGCTGACATGCGGGAAGTATTGGCGGGACCTGTCGTTGCTTCGGCGACGAGAAACACGGAGGTCGCTTTCCTCGAGAGTGTGCTCGCCGTGAACGAAGACCCGGACGACGACGATGATGGTCTCCTCGACGTTGATGAGCTGACGCCGGTCAATTTGCCCAACACGAATTCGGAGACCTGGACAAATGGCGAGGTTCATATTGCCACTATCTATGGCCGGACAGACCCTGGGACGCCGGACGCGGACGGGGACCTTTTGCCCGATGAATTGGAGTCCGGTTGGCGTGTCCCGGTCGTTGAGGGCGAAGAATTTCAGGATACCGGCTGGGGTGCCGGGAACTTCGGCGTGGGGAATGGAATTTTCGATTGGGACGACGCGAACGGGAACTTCCAACACGACGTCGGTGAGGCGTCCGAACCATTCACGGATGCGAACTCCGATTCCGTTTTCGACTTCGGCACCATCGTCACCACGGACACCAATGGTGATGGTTTCCCCAACTTCATCGCCGACCTCGATCCTCCGTTTTACAACACCGTTCCCGATAACAACGGCCTACCCAACTTCGACTTCAATCGCGGGCGCACCGATCTCATTCACGGCACACTGACTGATCCCAACAACCCGGATACGGATGGTGATGGCATTCAAGATGGTATCGAGGACGCGGACAGGGATGGCCACGTTGACGGTGACGGCAGCAGTCTTGGACCCACGCAAGATCCCTCGACCCGTGTTTCATGGCCGAACGGCATGATGGACACGGGAGAGACATGGACGGAAACAGATCCTAATAACCCTGACACCGATGACGATGATTTGTCCGACGGTTTTGGAGAGGACAAGGACGGGAACGGGATGATCAACGGCGATACAAATAACAATCGCATTCATGAGGCAGGAGAAGCGTGGAGTGAAACTGATCCATTGAGTAACGACACCGATGGTGACGGTCTATTGGACGGGTGGGAAGTGCAAAACGATCTCGATCCGCTCGACAACGGAACCGACAACCTCGCGACTGCTGCCGCCGATGACGGTGATCTGGAACAGGGCGCTTCCGGCGACCCGGATATGGACAACTTCGACAATGCGACCGAGCAGTCGAGCGGAACGAAGCCGTTGATCGCTGATAATCAGGGGCCTCCGCCCGCGGCCAGCATAGCGATTGGGCCCGGTGTGGACGGGAAAGACTTCACCGACTGGACCTGCGAAGATCTCGTCGCGTTGGATGAGTATGAGGGGGACGGAACGAACAGTGATTCCGGCGACACGTATCTCGCGTTCGACGGCTTTGATACTTCCCGGGACATCACGGCGTTCTATTTCCGGGACGCTGGTGCTGACGGGAATTTGTATTTCCGGCTCGACTTCTATGACTTGCGCCCGTTTGCGGAGGAAGGAAACCTCGATATCTACGTCGTCATCGACACCGGGAACACGGCGGTTGGGGAATTTGCTCTCCCGGATGAAGTTGATATCGGAACTGAGATGCGGTGGGAAGCTGTGGTCGCCTGTTACCAATCGAACAACGGGATCGTTTACGTGGACGAGAACCCGGCGATGAATTCGACAAACATCAATGAGGATTTGTTCGCGGCCAACGGAGTCAATGCCCGCAACCAGAACGTGCCCGATGGATTCGGCGATGCCTACTACAATTCGGATCTCGATGCCGCTGAGTTTTCAGTGAGTCGGCAGGCCCTCCTCGATGCGGGATGGAATGGATCGAGCGCGTTGCGATTCCAGGTCTTCACGACACGAGACGGCACGCAGAACGACGGGATGGGACTTGGGGATATCGGTGGGCGAAACGACCTGCGGGACACGATTTTCGACGACTATTTGAGTGAAAACAGCTTCTTCGCGCAGGCCAACATCGCGGCCAACGGCGTTTTTGAGTCGGCGATTTCCGCTGAGCACGACAACTGCAAGCGGACGAAGTTGGTTCTTCTCACTCACGTGAATCGTCCGCTCCTCCCGGCGTCTGAATTGCAGGAGAGTATCAACACCGGCTTCGGCATGGGCTACCACCCAACGCTCGACGCGCATGAATTGTTCGATGAGCCGATGACGCTGCACATCACGCCGACAGCGGCATCGGGGATCGAGTGGGCAGCGGTGGATCTGGCGGAGACGCAGTTGCAATATCTCGATGGGCCGGCGTTCAACGATCGAATCTCCGCACTCATCACGGCGGGAAATCTGGACCTTCTAGGATCGACGTTTGCTGATCACATCCCCGCCTACTTCGATGCCAGCTTTAATAATGACAACGTCAATCTTTCGAATTCATTCCTGACTGAAATCTATGGATCAGCGCCGAGTTCGACGATTCTTTATCCTCCGGAACGCGTCATGGATGCGGACATTTTAGGGAAAGTGTCAGGCGCGGGATTCTCATTCACCTTCGTTGATCAGATGCGGCATCTCTTCAAATGGTTTGGTCGCAGCTCCGCACTTTCGAATGACGGCTATCGCATCAACGACATTCACGGAGTGAAGTGTCTGGCGATTAACGACCAGGCGAACGCCTTCCGCTTCCAGACTTTTGACAACGGACTGCCGCTTCCGCTCCGGAATCTCTTCAATCGCAAGGCGCGCTCAAGCGCTCAGGATCAAGTGATTACCCTGTTTTTCCAATGGGATGACATGAGCGATCCGGGGAACGCCGATGCTTATGACACCAATTTACGCTGGATCACCAACACGCCGTGGGTGGAAGTCGTGACACCCACTCAGATCGCATCAGGAGAAGTGGATATCGACGGCGACAACGTCGGTGACGTTTGGGGAATGATCAGTCGTGGAGCGCCTTCGATTGTGCAGACGTCGCAAGACTTCATCGATCATGCGACCCAGGAGAGCTACGACAATTGGTATCTCGGTCAGGTCGGCCGCGAAGAGGGATTGAGTGGAAAGGTTTTTGAGATTCGTCCGAGCTCGCCGGTTCCCCAGGCCTACGGTCGCCAGTCGGCCAACGACGGTCTCGTGGCCGATGCGGCGTGGGACGCCGTGACTTCGATGAACGATCTGACGAGTCCCCTGGGTCAAACCGCCCGCGCGACCGCGCACGCCTCCATGTTCCTCACTGCCTTCCACGAGCAACAAAACAATGATCTCAGCAAGTTCTCCAACGGCACCTACATTTCACCTGACACGGACTTCAACAACCTCTCCGGGCTTTCGCTTTTTGCCCAATCGCAAACCCGTTTCGCCGCGATGTTCAAGCGTGTGGAGACTTGGGCGCTCGCGCCTCCGGTCTCGACGACGACGGTAGCTTCGCAGGAAGATATCGATCTCGACGGCGAGGCGGAATACCTGCTCTTTAATCATCAGGTCTTCGCGGTTTTCGAGGCCATCGGCGGACGTCTGGTCGCAGCGTGGGCGCGGAATCCCAACTCAGGACGGATTTATCAAGTCGTTGGTAATCAAATATCTTACGCCAATTCCGCGACCGAAGAAGAGGGCGCGGCGAACAACGATGGAGGAGCGCCTGCAGCCCACCGAACCTCGGGTTTCAAGGACTGGTCCTTGAATGGATCGGGGGCTTTTGTGAACGATCTCTACACGATTTCCACCACGGTGAATGGATGGAAATTCGCGTCTTCGGGCGGGGAAATCATGAAGTCGATTCATCTTCCGCCCGGCGGCGCAACATTGATGGCTTCTTACTCGCTCGCCAATTCCAGCGATTCCCTCGATGTGCGTTTCGGACTCTCGCCGAATTTGTATAACCTTCTTTTGAGTGGTCAGGAGAATCTTGGGGATCTCGAAACGTCAACGCCGGGTGCAGTGCGTTTGGTGACGACAACAGTCGAAGATGCCATTTCAGCCCGCGTGAGTTTCGACGGAGCGAACTTTGTTGCGGGGGCAATCGACGATGCGCCGGCGGCATTCGTTTCGAATGCCATCCCCATGCGCAACCAGGCGCAGACCCATCAGGTGGAATTTGCGAACACAGCCCAGAATTTCACGCTCGGTCTTAACCTCGCGACCAATGGCACTGACGATGATTTTGATTTGCTGCCGACCAATTGGGAAGAGGAGAACGGACTTGATCCCAATGACGATGGCAGTGGGAATGTGGACAACGGGCCGAACGGAAATCCCGACGGCGACCGCTTGAGCAATGCCATGGAGTTCCTTTACAATCTCGATCCGCAGGTGGCCGACGATCACCTCGTTCCGCGCATCGAAATCTTCGACAACGGGGACGGCACTTATGATCTCGAGTTCCCGACCTACCCGGACCGCGCCTACTTCTGGTCCTATTCTGACAACTTAACCAATTGGCTTCCAATGGGTAACGAGGTCAGAGTTTTCGAAGATACGCCTGATTTCCGGAAGACCGATGATGGCTCGGAAACGTCTCCGCACCCGCAGATTGAAGACGGACGATTCTACCGTGTTGAAATAACTTTTCCTTCAAACCCGTGATTAAGAAAAAACTTTCCCCCCGCTTTCTGATTTTGGTAGTCCTCGCGCTTGTCGGGTATTCCGTCGCCGCTCCTTCCGATCAGGTATTCCACATTCCCGTCAATCCCGAGTCGAGTATACCTGGCAGCATGCGAGACCCGTATGTGGAAATTGATCCGTCGGGATCGGTCACTATCTTCCAGGGCTTCTTCAAGAACTTTGGCGTCAACGGCAATCAAGTCGGTGGGACGCTTTTCTATCGTATTCAGAACGTGAACCCCAACACGTGTTGGCAGTCGGTTGCGCTCGGATTTCATGCCGACGATCCGGGGGGCAACCAGTTCTGGAAAGCAGACATTGATCTTTCCGCAAGTGGACTCAACGCCGCGAACGATGACGTCATCGAATATTATGTGCTCGTCGATTTCGACGACTCCGGCCCGGATCCTGATGATACCTACATCTATGGCGGTGATCTTGATCCGGGATTCGGTGGCCAACTCAAATCCGTGACGGAATCGGATGCTCGCGCGAATCCCTACAGCTTTCGAAACAGGCCTGCGTGGATCTTTCACGCGGACAACCGGGTTATCAGCGGCGACAACGTGCAGTTCTTAGCGAAGGTGGGCTACATTATCGACCTCAACGACTTGTCCACGCGTTACGCCGATTCTGCCGCCCTCTATTACACCACCGATGGTAATGATCCAGCCGGTGCGCTGGGAGTGGCGGGTAATGGCTCAACTACCGCACTGGCTATGAGTTATGACGGGCCGGAGTTGAATGAGATTGACGTTAGTGTCACCGGGGGGCGTGGCATGTGGTGGCGGGCCGATGTGCCTAACTTGCTTCAAGGACTTCCCTTGGGAGCGACGATAAAGTACAAGGTCGGCGTCTGGAACTCTGCCACGAACGAGGAAAAATTTGCCGATCATAATGCCGGGACGGATGACCAGATTTTCTCTTTCACTAATGGCACGGTGGGTGATCCCGTTCTGACAATCTCGACGGCCACCAACGGTGCGCTCAACGCAAACTACACGACGACCAAACTCTACATCGATGAGGTCGCAGGCGACTCCATCCCGGTGACGGTGACATTTTCCCCGGGGGAGGCGAATATCACAGAGGTGGAGTGCGTAACGAATATCAACCAGCGTCATCGCACCGACACCGACAAGAATTCCAATTCCATCTCTGACGGACAGGAATACAACCAGACTGAAGCCATCATCGGGCCCTCTTCCGACGACACTTATTACTACCAGTCTCATGTCATGCCTGCCTCCGGGACCCCCGGCGAGTATGAGATCACGTTGCCTTCAACCCGCACGGGGGCCTATCGACTGACCGCACGTTGGAAAGTGCAGGGGGATCCAGACTGGCGATGGTACACGGCGTTTGGTCGCCGAGACCACTGCATCACGGTTGTGCCGACGGATGCGCAGAACATTTGCCTCTACGAAATCAACACGCTGACCATCGAAGCCAGTGGTGGGGGATTTGCCAATCGATCGACCTTCGAAGACCTCCACGATGCGCCCGGAGCATTGCGCACCGGAGACGGTAAAGGGTTCAACCTGAATTATTTGCAGGGACTTGGCGTGAACTGGCTTTGGTTCCAACCTGTCCATCCGCCGGCAATCGAAGGTCGGGAAATCGATCCCGCGACAAGCCAGCCGTATGACCACGGTAGCCCCTATGCGATCAAAAATTTCTTCGAGATCGACCCCGCGATGAGCGTGGCAAACACTCGGGCCGCGGGCATGACGGCGTTCCAGAATTTCGTCACCGCGGCCGATGCCGCGAACGTCGAAATCATGCTCGACGCGCCATTCAATCATACCGGCTTCGACGTCGAACTCGCGCAACGCGGAGTCGATCTTTTTGCACCGACGGCGTCTCCAACAGACAAGATCCGTGACACCGAAGCGCGCTTTTTTTCGAAGGGCGACATCTTCAACTCTGCGAACAACAACTACGGTGAGCGCGCCGCGAATGCGGGCGAAGCCACGAACGCCCCCGACCGCGCTGACTTCGGCAAGTGGGGTGACGTCATCGACGTTTACTTTGGAAACTACGACTCGCTCGTCCGGCTCAATCCCTCAGAGAACAGCCGCTATCTGAGTGAGGGTGATCAGTTCTATTACACCGATCCGAGTTGGGACGACGTGACGCGCAACGTCTGGAAATATTTTCGCGACTACGCGCTCCACTGGCTGACGCAAACCGGTTACCCGTCGGGAACACCGCACACCGAGGCTAATCGGAATGTTGGTATCGACGGTCTGCGCTGCGACTTCGGGCAGGGTCTTCCCCCGCAGGCGTGGGAGTACATCATCAACGGTATTCGTGACCGGAAATGGAATTTCGTCATGATGAGTGAATCTCTCGACGGAGGGGCCGTCACGTATCGGTCGAATCGCCATTTCGACATCCTGAACGAGAACATCGTTTTCCCGCTGAAAAGCGCGGCGAACTCGACGGATTACCGCAACGTTTTCGAGGATCGGCGGAACTTTTACGGGCAGGCGCTCGTCCTGCTCAACAACACCTCTCACGATGAAGAGAACTACGTCGATCCGTTCGAGGCGCTCGTTCGCTACGGCGTGGTGGGAGCGATCGACGGCTTGCCGATGATCTTCATGGGACAGGAGCTGGGAATCTCCCGCACCTTTGGCTTCACGTTTTACGAGACCAACTTCGGAAAGCAGATCGGTCACTTCAAGAAATACAATTCCATCGATCCGATTTGGGATGATACCGACTTTGGGAATGATCAGTTGTATGAAGTCTATTCGGGTATTAACGCGGCCCGAAAATCCAGCCCGGCGCTGCGGTCGCCGAATCGTTGGTTCCTCGACGGGAATGGTTTCAACAACCAGATCTTTGCGGTCGCCAAGTATGAAGAAGCGAACGCGTCACCGGCCTTCAAAGACGTTGTCCTTGCCTTCAACAATGTTGACCGCGACAACGATCAGTCGGACAACTTCGTCATTCCCGGTGCGTTGGCGCCGCTGCTTGGAATTCAGGACACGCGGCTTTATGACGTGAAAAATATCGCGGCTTACCTCGGGCAAGATTCGGGCCGTCGAGAACAATGGCTTTGGAATAGCGGAAATGGCGTCAGCGGGGCGGATTTGAAATCGACGGGGTTCTTCGTTCAACTTTGGAAAGTGCCGACCGAAGCCGCTCTCTGGACGGCTGGTCCTTACGAGGCCCAGTATCTCAAGCTCTACGACGTGACCCCGCCACCGTCGCCTGATCCTGAACCGGGCATGCACTTCGCGCTGGGCACGGAAGTGACCTTCACATGGACCAATCCCGGCGGACCCGATGACAATATTACCAAGTATGTCATCGATGTTGGAACAACACCCGGCGGGAACGATGTCGTGGACGGTGCGGAGGTCACCGACGGATCCAACAGCTACACGTTTACCGGTGTTCAAGGCACGACTTACTATGCGACGATCACGGCGGTGAGTGTGGCCGAGATTGCGGCAACGACTTCGGGATCGTCCGATGCAGGCGCGCCCAATCCGGCTTCGGCGACGACACCGGTCATTCTGCTCGACCCGCTCGGGAATGAAGATGGCGATCAATTCACCAACAGCGAAGAAGAAGTCGCCGGCACGGATCCGTTGGACGGCGATTCAGAGCTGAAGGTGGTATCGCTCAATGTCGGCGCAAGCACGGTGACCCTCACGCACACCAGCGTGCCGGGACGGATTTACTGTGTGGAGAGTTCCACGGACCTTCTCACGTGGGACCTTGAGGATGAGCCGGAGGCACAAAATCTCATTGCCGGGCCGGGGACAACAACGACTTTCGTTGATCAGCAGGTCGAAATGCGTAAGTTCTATCGAATAACCGTGAAGAAACCATGAAAGCTGTCTCGTCTTTGATTTGTTTCGCGCTTTTTGCCACAACGTCGCTCGTCGATGCCGGTGAAGTTGTGAAGCGGACCGTGCGCTATGGGAACAGTTCCGTGAGTTCGCAGTATGTGTTTCAATCCGGCGGTTCGAGTTCCTATCGGGGAAGCTCTTACTACTCGACTCGCCATGACCGGGCACGGTATGCGCGGACGAGTTATTGCCGGAGGGCCTCGCCCTACGTTTCGACGCGTTATTACTATCCCGGTTATCGGACAACACGAGTTGCGACGGCCTACCGGTATCCGAGTCGCGTTTATGTGACGCGTCCGCAGGTGTTGCGGACGGCATCGGGTGTAGTGGTGGTGCGGAGGTAGTGGAAGGTTGATCGCGCACTGCGAGCGCGAAAAGTGAGATTCAAGGTAGGGATGTCTCGCCGAGACGTCCCACTTTTGTCCGCGAAAGCGGACGCCGCCTCCGGCGGTTAATTTGGGACGCCTGCGGCGAGGCGTCCCTACCGATTGTTCATCGCGCCCGGAGGTCGCGATCCACCTTTGTTATTCGGGAAGTCCATTGGGTGGTGGGAGTGGGTCGACCATGTTGACCTCGGGGAAGAGTTCGCTGGGGCGGATGGTGTCTTTGCTTATCTCGAAGGTGTCGGTATGGCCGTCGGCGTAGACGACGAGACAAAGTTTTCTTCTCCAGATGGTCGCAAGAATCGGAATCTCCGCGGGTGACTTGAAGTTTAGACCTAAGGTATATGACCAGACGTTTTCGCCTGCTTCTAAAGCGATTCCGGGAGGATCGGTTGTTTCCCAGCGATTGTCCGGCCCTCTCCCGAACTTCTTCCCGTGCCATGGGGAATTCGAGATATAGAAAGGCTTCTCAGATGTTAAATCATCAACCAAAAAGCCGAGCGCTTCATTGGCGTTATCACCCTGCGGATAAATGCCCTCATTGCTCAATGCATAGTTCACCAGTGCCTTTTGAATATTTACTCCGTTTTGAAGGTATATCGAATACGGTCGAGTTCTATCAGGGATTAAAAGGGGAACTGATTTCAGTACTAGTAGTAGAATTACGGTAACGATGCTGAGGAAAATCGCTGTCCTGATGAGAATCGCCCGGGGACGTAGCTCAGCGGGATATGGGATATTTAGGCGATCATTATCCATCGTAGCTATGAATACTTCTGGCCGAAACGCTCACTGGAATCCCTCCGGCGGTGGGAGCGGATCGACCATGTTGACTTCGGGGAAGAGTTCGCTGGGGCGGATGGTGTCTTTTTTGAATTCGAAAGTGTCGCCGCGGCCGTCGGCGTAGACGACGAGACAAATACGTTTAACGCCAAAGGTTTTCTTCTGCGTGTAGATGGTCGCGAGGAGTGGGAGGTTTGCCGGGCTCTCCGGGTTTAGACCCAAGAAGAAGGACCAAGCGTTTTCGCCAGCTTCGAGCGCTGTTCCTCGGGGTTCGCTAAACTCCCACAAGTTGTCTGGGCCTTTCGCGAATTTTTCTCCGTGCCAAGGAGAATTGAATACGAAGAAGGGTTTTTCGGAGGTGAGATCATCGATGATCATCCCTAAGGCTTCGTTAGCGTTCTTGCCTTCGGGATAGAAGCCGTCATATCCGGAGGCGAAATTGACTAGGCCTCTATGTATGTTGACCCCATTCCGTAGTATCCTGTTCTCTGGTGGAGTGCTTAACGTCGCATTCATGGCTGGAAAGGTAGCGATCCAGAATATGAGGACGAGAAACAGGATGGCCACCAAGTCGGAGAAATACCACTGCTTCTTCTTTTTCAAAGAATCAGCTTCTGAAGCTTCATCTTGTTCTTTCATATTCACTTTGGAAGTCCCTCGGGTGGGGGGAGTGGGTCGACCATGTTTACATCGGGGAAGAGTTCGCTGGGGCGGATGGTGTCTTCCTTGATTTTAAATTGCTTTCCACGGCCGTCTGCATAGACGACGAGACATAGTGACTTTGTCTTTCCTCGTCGAATTGTTGCTAGTAGTGGAAGGTTTGCAGGGCTCTCTGGATTTAGGTCTCGTGTGTACGACCAGGCGTTTTCTCCAGCTTCTAGAGCGGTTCCAGTTGGGTTGCTATACTCCCAGAGGTTGTCAGGACCTTCAGCAAACTTAATTCCGTGCCAAGGTGAGCCTCTGCTGAAAAATGGCTTTTCCGAGGTCAGGTCGTCGACAAGATAACCGAGAGCTTCGTTCG
>JBCCWV010000127.1:0-13740 GCA_039192745.1 Verrucomicrobiota bacterium
AATCGCGACGAAACTCGGAGGGCTTCCGAGCGATTTGTGGCAATCCAAGGTTCGCCCTGGCCCGCCGCGGCCATTCCTTCGATGCAATGGCGGTTCACGTTCTTTCCGATTCCCAAGGCAAAGACGTTGGCCTCATCGAGGTGTTGTTCGATGAGCGTGAAGGCGGATTTCTCGAAGTGCACAAACCCATCGGTGAGAACAATCATCGTCTTGCTCGCGTCATGATGGCTGAACGTGTCGAATGCTGTTCTCAAGCCGGTGAGCAATTCTGTACCTCCGCCGACGTGATGGCCGTCCAGCCAGCGTTCTGCTTTCCTCATGTTTCCCGGCGTGGCTGCCAGAGTGGTGGGGGACATGCGTGCACTGCTTCCGGCGAAAAGAACGATGTTGAATCGATCCTGGGGACGAAGTGATCCCAAGAGGTTGCCCATCGCTGCCTTTGAAACCTCGATGGGAAAGCCGCTCATGGAGCCCGAGAAGTCGACGAGGAAAACGTATTCGCGCGGGGGAATGTGTTCCGGGGCGACGCGCTTGGGTGGCTGGATGGTGAGAAGAAAGAAATTCTCCTCCAGTTCCTTGTCCTTGTGGATGAGCAAGCCGGATTGAACCGCGTCCCCGGTGAGACGGTAGTTCAAGATGAAGTCCCGGTCGGCGGAGTTCTTCTCTTTCGAGTCGAGGGCGACGGCCACTTCGGTCTTGTTGATGAATGTGGTCTTCACCTTGTGGCTTGGGCAGTGCGCCTTGCTGATGGGAAGGCCTCCCTTGATGGTTGCGTTCACGTCCCAAACGAAGGTGGAGGATGCTGTCGTGCCGTCGGCTTCCGATTGATCGCACTGGATGTATGGATTCAAGGACCAGTCCGGGCGCTCGCCTTCGGGATTCTCGCCGTATCTCTCGACGACCGTCGTGGGGAGGACGAAGGAGTATTCGCCGGAAACGGGAATCAGCGACTCCGTGTAGGTGATGGTGACGACAATCGAACCTTCGGCCGGAATGTTGGCGACTTCGGTTTGAAAGATGTTTGGGCGTTCTTGCTCGAGGAGTGTTGCCCTTTTGCCCTTCTTCTTCGCGGCGTTGAATGTCTTTCTGGCTTTGTTTTTTTCCTGGATCACGCCTTCGATTTCGCGATCCCCGATTTTCATGGTGAGTCCGTGAACGGCAGCCCGTGTGGACATTGGGAACACGTAGGCGGCGTTGAGCGGCGCGTCAGTTGGGTTGGCGAACTCCTGGGAGAGCGTGACATGGGCGACCACGCCGTTGATCTCCACGGTGGCATTGTTAGAGCGAAGTGGCAGGGCTTCTCCGTCTTTCGCGCGGAGGAACGGAAGTTGGCAACGGTCGCCTTCGCCTGCATTTTCGGCGGCCAAAGGCTGGTGATTCCGGGCTTCTTCGATCAGTGCGGCGAGGCCCGCTTCGGGCGGGCCGGGATGATCTGCGATCGTTCCGCGTGCGGTAACAATCGCCGCCACAAGGAGGACGAGAAGGATGAGGAGGACGGGGTTTCCGAGGTGTCTTAGTCGTGTTTTCATGGTTTGTCGTGTGTGTGTTTGGATTTGGATGGAGATTCAGGCGGAACAACCAGAGAGAACGCGATCGGGGGAACTCCCCTGTCTTCAAACGTGGCGACTTTCTCTTGCGCGAGAGTCAAGTAGCCGCGGAGAGCGCCTGCAGAGTTCGGGGCACGGAAGGAGATTCGAGGGCACCACGTTTCGCCTGGGCGGACATCGTGATAGAGAACCGCCGCCGGTTGATCGGAGACCAATGCGTTCTCGTCGAACAATTCGACACGCATCGTCATTAGTCGTGATCCGTTGAGCTTGGGGTAGCCTCGCCAGGTTTGTTCGCTGGCGTTGAAAACGGTTGCCGCCGCGCGAACGATTTGTCCGGGTCGTGCGTGAAGCTTTTCGTGAGGGAACGAGTATTCGGCTTGCCAGTCCTTGATGCTATCCGGGCGTTTTTCGCGGTGACGCCAGGTGGTGTAGACGATTCGTCTCAGCGGATTGTCCTGCCAATCCCACAGTCGCCGTGGGGTTTCTTCTGTCGTTGCGGGAATCGCGTCCCAGCCGCCCGCCGGGTAGAGCAGCGCCCCGCAGGCGTGGATCGGGAAACCAAGAAGAACAATGCTCGCCGCGATGATTTTGGGAATGCGACCGCGTAGGGATTCGAAACCGAACAGTGCCAGGACCGTGAACGCGGGCATGGCTTCGGCGAGGTAGCGTGGTCCGAAACAGTTGCCGCCCCACCAGCCGTTGGCCCGGAAGATCGAGATGGCCAGAACATGGCCAATCAGACCTGCAGCGATGGCCAGCGAGAGGGAGTTCCGTGTGACGCCGAGCGCGCCAAGAAGAACAAAAGGACAGTAGATAAAAAGGCCTCGGGACGGACTTAAGAGGATGCCGGCGAGCGCATCCGCGCTTCTGGCGGCATCAACAGTGTTTTGCGTTGGCCGTCCTTGGAGGCTTCCGAAAAGCTCCCAGTTGTGGATTGCCAGCGGAAAGAGGACGACAAGGCATGCGACCGCAGAGCCGAGCAGGGCCCATCCTCGGTTCTTCTCGCAGCGCAGAACCGTCCACACGCCGAGGGCAATGCTGAGCGGGAGAGAAGTGCGTCGGCAAGCGATGGCGAGGGCGAGCAGGGTGAGGATCGAGAGGACTTTGAGAAGCGTCGGTCGTCGATCCATCCGGACGCAAATCCAGAGTGCCGCGGCAAGGAAAGGCGTGGCGATCGATTGCTCGAAGAGAGTGGTCGAAAGCAGTGACCAGTTGGAGCTACAAAGCGCGAACGCGGCAGTGGTTCCGATCGACAACGAATAGCGTCTCGTCAGATCGTAAGCGGCGTTAAAGACAAAAAGAACGGATAGTGCCGCGAGCAAGGCGGCGACCGGACTCTCCAACGACCTCGCCCATGCGTACGCTTCTGCCGGAGTTGATTGGTCACTGTCCGTGAACAACGCCGCGGCTCCGAAAGGTAGACAGAGCGCCAAGCCGGCGACAGACGAATAGGCGGAGTGAATCCCGTCTTCCCGCTCAATCAGGAAGTAGGGGAGAAGGCCAAGAAGGGGATACTCTTCGCGTGAAGGGACAAGGAATTCGTCAAGAAGCAGGCCGTTGCCACGCAACACCGAGGCGGGAATGAGAGTATTCGCGACGGAATCCGCGGAGGCCGGAGCGCGTCCGGTGCATCCGTAGAGAATCATCGAGGCGATCAAGACCACAAGGGCGGTGGTGAATCGCTGACGGGTCTTGGAAACTGGAATGTTTGATTTCAACAGGCCCCGAACCTGCCGCGCTCACATGAAGCGAAGTCGATGCCTTCGATGAAAAAACCTTCATTTTTCCGCAAGAGGCAATGAGAACCGGAATTCCGTGCCACTTTCGTCGCTTTTCTCGAGCCAGACCATTCCGTCGTGCGCGGTCGCGATGGCGGCGGTGAGACTTAGCCCTAATCCTTGGCCGTCGGCGCCTTGTTCTCGTGACGACTTCGTGCGGTAGAATCGCTCGAAGATTCTTTCTCGGTCTTGTTCCGGGATCGGAAGTCCGGTGTTCGTGACAGATAACACTGCGGAATTTTCCACTGGCTCCAACGAGCAACTGATAGTTCCGCCTTCAGGGAGGTTGTATTTTTGCGCGTTGGACAAAAGGTTGGTAATCGCGGTAAGGAGCAGTCGTCTGTCAGCCGATATGAAAATGTTAGGGGTGACATTGGCGCTGACTTTTCCGTCTTCGGCTTCAAATTCTGCGGACGTGTCCTCCAGACATTCGGCGACAAGCGCGCTGAAATCCAGTGGACTCGTTTGCAAAGAGAGTTTTCCTGCATCGGCCCGAGAGAGGAGGAGCAACCCGTCGAGTGTGGATCGAATTTCCGCGACGCGTTCCAAGGCGCCGGCCAACTCCACCCTGACTTCGTTGTCAGCCTCCGACTTTCGTAGAGCTGTCTCCAGTCTTCCTTGTAAGGCGGCGAGGGGCGTTTTTAACTCGTGCGACGCGTCCGCGGAAAATCTTCGTGCTTGTCGAAAACTTCCTTCGAGCTGGTCCATCAATCGATTCCACGAGCGCGTGACCCGCCCCAATTCATCCGCGACACCGTCGTCCTGTGCGCGGATGGAAAGGTTCATTCCATCGAACGATTCCATCGTCTTTGCCAGTTCTCTGACGGGTCGGCTCATGCGCCCGGACACCCACCAGATGCTTCCGAGAAGGAAAACCACAACCAATGGCATGGTGCGGAGATATCGCTTGGTCATTTTCGCGATCTCCTCGTCGGTTTCGGAAAGGCTTCGGGCGAACCATCCCGTTTGATCGCCGTCCGAGATCACCGCCACGCGCCACTTTTCGTTCTTTCCCCGGATCGTGAATTCGCTGCCAACGGAAGCAGCCCTCTGCTTTTCGCTGAGCATGTCGTCGAGCGCGTATTGAACCCGGTGGGCCTTTCCGTTCTGCTGGACCCGCAGAATCTGTAGGCCGGTCGGACGAGTCTCCAGTTCGATCCCACGCTTGGGCTGCACGCCGCCTTGCTGAAGGGACTTCAATTCCGCGAGAACTGGCTTTGATTCGCGGTGAAGCCGTTCATCGATTTCGTCAGTGAACGACTTTTTGAGAGAGTGCGCGGAAACGAGGAACGAGGCCGCCACCGCAATCGCGGTCAGAAGCAGCGTCCAAGACATCAATTGAAATCTGAACTTCGGCCTTTTCATGTCGGCGAATCGTCCGGAGCGACCATGCGATATCCCACCCCGCGGACCGTTTCGAAGAGCGACGCTTCTTGGGGAGCATCAATTTTTGTCCGGAGCTTTCGCACGTAAACATCGACAAGATTCGTTCCGGGATTGAATTGGTATTCCCAGACGTGTTCGATGATTTGTGTTCGTGTCAGGACTCGGCCCGGCGACTCCATGAAATAGACGAGCAGCGCGAATTCTTTGGGAGAGAGGTCGATCATGCGGCCGCCCCTGACGGCCTCTCGCGTCATCAGGTTGACCGTGAGATCCGCCATGGCGAGTTGACTCATGCCATCGCCGGCAGATCGTCGCCAGACCGCACGCAGGCGGGCGACGAGTTCCGCGAGATAATAGGGTTTCGGAAGGTAGTCGTCCGCCCCGAGATTCAATCCCTCGATGCGGTCTTCGATCTCGCCACGGGCCGTCGTGATGATGACCGGCGTGGTGTTCTTGCGGGAGCGGACTTGCTTGAGAATTCCAAGTCCATCCCGACCGGGAACCATGATGTCGAGCACCATGGCATCATACTGCCCGTCTGCGGCGAGGTTGGAACCCTCGTTGCCATCGATGCACCAATCGACGGTGAATCCCTCTTCCTTCAGCCCGCGAACGACGAAATCGCCGATCTCCCGGTCGTCTTCGAGAAACAGAATCTTCATGGATTTGCTGAAGGCCTAAGGCTGATGGCTGCGAAGATCAGGCAGCAGCACGAAGGAAAACCCAAAAAGAACCAGGTAAACGGATCTCCCGCAAACAACGTGGCGGGTATGCCAAGAAGGATGGCGAGAAGAAGTGACGTGAATCCCAAAGACTGTCTGCCCATCAGGGGAACGAAATACGAGACTTAGCCGATGACAAGTGCGACTTCAAAGATACGAATCGAATCTATCGCAGATGGGAGGCAGTCCGCTGATCCGCAGTGGTCGAGTTCACGATGATCTACCCGTTCTACCAAGTGCGGTGAAGGCGAAAGAATCCGGTTTCGTCTGCGTTCGCGTTACCAATCTCTCGCATGCCGCCTGAGAGGGATTGAATCTGGTTGAAGGGTTTCCAGTCTTCGTTGTCGAGGAGGTTTCCTTCCTGAACGAACCAATCCACGGTGTCCTCTGGCCACGCGAGCTTGACCTCGTTGAGTTCCCTGAAAATATCGAGAACCGGGAGCGGTTCGTCCCCATTCAGAATACCGTTTCCGTTGCGGTCGCCGCCGAAGCGAACGCCCTGTCCGGCGGGCACTCCGGTGAAATGGAGGATGTCGCCGGTGGACTGCACGCGTGCGAGCAATTGCGCTCTCGTGTGGGGTGGTTCCGCTTCGGTATCGAAGAGATAATTTCCCGTCGATGCTTCGAAGCGGACTGCGCAATTCCGACCGTCGATGCGGCCGGTGGCGATGACATCGTTCCAGTATTGATTGAAAGCGGCAAGGCTGGGGTCGGCGTTGGCCTCGAGGATATCAAGCGTGTCGTTAGTGGACTGAGCGGAAGCGTTGGCGGAAGTGACCATGAGGTTGTGGCCGATAACCGGTGCCGTGCCATCGGAAATCGAGTCAAACCCGAGAACAAAGGCTCTTGTGTCGATGAGCTGCGGAATGTTCATCGTCGAGAGGAAATAGAAATGGGGAAGGGGGAGGGTGCCGCCTGCGCCATCGTGGTTGAAGCCGAAACCGGAAAGGTTGGTCGTCGCGAATTTGCTGAACGTGTTGTGCTTTTGGTAACTGAGGAGGAGATGCGGCGTTTTGAGAAAGTCGATCGTGGAGGAGTTGTCGATGTCGTCGATGTTCTGGTCGGTGCCGGAAGGAACCGGGTGGCAAACGACGCAATGGCTCAGACCGTGGTTGAGGAAGTTATTTCGCCCGTCGTCGGGGTCGCCGCCCTCGATGTCCGAGGGAAGTGATCGGTCGAGGTTCCGATAGGGGTTCGGGTGATGTTTGACCGAGTCGAGATAGGCTTTGAAGAGGTCGAAATCGCTCTGCGGAACCTGGCTGCCGCCCATGAGGTTGTCGAAGGTGGCGTTGAATTCATCGAGAGATTCTTTGTCGCCCCGCCAGTGGAAGAGAGGGTCGCGAGTGGAAACGCCGCTCGGGTGCTGCACGTCGAGAACGAGGATGGGTTTGGTGATCATCCCTCGCAGTGTCTGGGTCACCTTGGGCCCCTTCATCGGATGCATCCCTCTTTGCACGACGGTGGGTGGTGAATCGTTTCCCTGCAGATCGTGCACGACGCGGCTCTCTCCATCGATGTAAGTCATGACTCCACCCGGATCCCCCAGGTCCCAGGCGATCCCGTCGCGGTCGCCGTCGATGTGGCAGCTCGCGCAGGAGTTGGTGCCGTTGCCGGACAGCCTCGCGTCGTAAAGAAAGCCCCGGCCCTCGCGCACTTCGATGGGAGTCGGGTCGAAACTTCCGGCAGGGACTTCGGCCGTAACGCTTGCAGAGGTTGTGTCGATGGTGGTGATCGAGTTGGAGATTCGGTTCAGAACGAAGAGGCGCGTGTTCGCTTCATCAAAGGCAAGACTTCGTGGGCCTCGCTTTTCGCGAGGTTTGGCAATTTCTCCCTGGCCGAGCGCTGGACCCACATAGACCCGTTCGATGATGGCGCCGTCCGAGGCGCGGACCTTGGCGACAATGTCGGAACCGAAGCCTGCGACCCAGAGATGGTTTCCATCGCCTTCAAAGACGATGGCAGTGGGTTGGGCGATGGAGGTGGCTTGAGCTGCCGGATTCGGCAGCGTGTTGTAGTCGACGCCCGCATTGAGATCGAAGTGAGTGGGAATCGGCGTCGAGAGGTCAAATTGGCTGACCCGATTGTCGACAAAATGCCCGCGCAGGTTCGGCTCAAAAGCGATGAGGTTGAGCGCTTCCGTGTTCGCTACCCAGAGATCGCCGGTCCCTGGCTGCAGCGCGACGTCAAAGAGAATGGTGCCGGCGCCCTCGAGGTAACCGGAGATTGTCGTGGTAGTCGTGTCGATGATGGCGACATCGTTGTCGAGGACGGAGTAAGGGATCGAGGAGTGCGAATCGAGCACGATCTGCCCCGTGTGAGGGGCGGTCGGCAGGGCGGGGTTTGTGGGCGGTGGAGGTGCGGGCGCAACGTCGGCAGGAAGGATCGTGGTTTTGTTCCCGGACATGCAGTTGGCGACATAGATCGTCGAGCCGTCGGCACTGACGGTCATGGCGCGTGGGAAGAGTGATTCGACGGCAATGTCGGTGAGGAACTGCCGGGTGACTGCATTGAAAACGCGGACTTTCCGGTTCCGTGCACAAGTGACGTAAGCCTTGCCGTCAGCAAAAACGATGTCGGCCGGCTCATCCGGAACGTCGAGGTGGTCGATCGCGACCTTTCGATCGAGATCGACAATACTGACACTGTCCGAAAGCTCATTGACGACCCAGACTTCGCTGGCGTTTCGTTCCGCCAGCGAAACCGGCTCAAGTCCGACCGGGATTTCGGCGATAAGGAGTGGTGCGGGATTGCTGCCGTTGGTGACGTCGAACACCGAGAGCCTTGCATCCGGCGTGTTGAGGGCATAGAGACGTTCGCCATCGGCGGATAGTTGAATGGAACGGGTGTGACGTCCTTCGAAATGAACGTAGTCCTCCGCCAAGGCCGTAACCGCCGAAACGCCAATCGCGAGATTGAGGGCAAGAAATTGGAAGGTCCTGATGCTCATGTTAGAAGCGGATAAGAAGGCCAGTCCGCAGGGTGAAGTCGGGACTGTTTTCCGTGAGGCCGAAGCCCGTTCCTATTCGGAGCGTGGCATTTTCCCGAACGTCAAAAAATGCCGAGGAGATGATCTCGTGTTCGCCTTCCCCGGCGAAGTCACCGATCCCTTCGAGACCGAAGGCGAGCTTTTCGAGAACTCGCCGCCGGGCACCAAGCCCATAGCCCCAGTGGGCCCCATCATCTTCGGGGAACGCTCCGATCAAATTGGCGACGATTTCCGTCTTGCCGATGTTCGTTTCGGCAACAAGTCGGCCTACCCATTGGCGTGCGTCATGATTGTGTATGCCGAAATGGGCGTTCTCGCTCCGGACTTTGGTGACGGTGCGACGGATCTCCTTCCGGGTTGATGCACCTTTGGCACTCGTGGTTCGTGTGGTGCTGACGGTGCTGACCGGGCGGACGATGTGACGGGGGGAGAATTCGTTCTTTGAGACCGTGGAGGGGCGGCAGTCGAGATCGAGCAGGGGATTGCACGGAGCGGTGCCTCCGCCGTCATCCTCTGCCGGGACCGTGGTCGTGGTGGTGGTTGTGACTCGCTCTTGTTCAACGGGAACATCCACCTCTTCGAAGGTAACGATTGTCTCTTCAGTGCTGATGTCTTCCGCGAATTGATAGCCCACGGTAAGGGCAAATTTGAAACGTCGATCGGCGTGCGGATCGGTGAGTTGCAGGTGCAGCCGTGGCGTGACCGAGCTGTAGACCCAGTCGCCATTACCGTCTTCGGCAAAGCGCACGATAGTTCCGATCGAGAGGCGGTGGAACGGCGTGTAGGAGAATGCAAATTCACTGCTCAACTCGTCTCCGGTGTTGTAGCTCTCCCAATCGAACGAAGAGTTCACGAAGCCGTCGCCGGGATGACCGATGTCGAAGTCGTCCAGCGTGATGTATTCCGCGCCGTGATGGGCGAACGCCGAAACCGCTGTCAGGAACAGTAGTCCGGAGCTTTTGAGAAACGCGCGCATGGAGACCATTGGCGACGCGGCGACTTTTCACGGACGCCGCGTCACCGTATTGGGGTTACGACTGCCGACGTCGCCAACTGATGGCGAGGCCGACAAAGCTGATGCCAAGGAGAAGCGAAGCGGACGGTTCAGGAATACTTGTTAGTGTCAGGCCAAACCCTTTGCGCAGGTCGCTTTGCCCGTTTCCGGCGGAAAAGGGGCCGTCGAGGGCGCCGGCCACGTTGAGCGTGTAAAACCCGGGTCCGAGGGAAATAGTCTGCTCGACAAAATCCTGATTCGTCAGGTTCCCGTCGTGGGTGAGATACGCGAGTTGGTCCATCCAGATAGTCTCGTTGCCATCGTTGTCCCAACGGTGACCGCCCTGACCACCGGGATCGAAAGGTCCGCCCGCTCCGGATTCTGCCTGGTCCTCGACGCCGGTCCACATCGTGAACGCGGGGACAAGATCGTCTCCAGCGGCGAAAAACTGCCCGAGGTTGTTCTGGTCGGGAACCATGACGCCGCTCGCCTGATCAATGCGGATGGTGAGATCCACCGGAGTGAGCACGCGCAGAGCCACCCACTTTGTCAGGTGTGTCCAGCCAGTCTGGTTGTCGAGATTGGAGGGGCTTCCTGCGTTGAACGCACTGTTCAAGTTGGGATGATCCCATGAATAGGCGTCGGTGTCCTTCGTCCAGGAAATAGAGTCAATGCCGCCAATCTGGATGTAGGCGTCATACTCGAAGCTGGTGACGCCGGGGATGCCGGCGAGGAAGGTGTTGTCATCGGCGGGCACGCTGATGGAGGCCGCCGGGGAAACATGCGCGATGGCAAGTGAAAGTAAGAGGGAAGAAAAAATCGGTTTCATTGTGGTGTTGTTAGGAAAATATCGTGAAATTTGGAATAAGCTCTGGTGGGAACGCCTTTTGGCGAAGGTCCGGCTTTGGGATAGCGAGAGGCCTGTCTTTGAGCCTCGAATCGGTTCACTCAGGTCAGATTGTCGAACGACTATCCGTTCGATGATGACAAGGAGACGCCGGAGCGTGAACGGTGTCTGCTGCCGCAGACAATCCTCAGACAGTCACCTGCGGAGGGGCGTGAGGGCAGGCGTCATGCCGCTGATCACCGGATGCAGCGAAATCATGCCACGATGTGCGTTCGAAGTTGGGAACGCAGAGTTGAACGAGCTTGCTCGCGACGAACTTGAAGTCCTGGATTTTGACTTGGACGTGGGGTGTGTCTTGCTCTTGAGAATTCTCAGAGGAGGAAGCAACCGCGATGCGTTTGCACATTTCGCAGGGGTGGTCCCCGCTGAATGTGCGCTCAATCGCGGATTCGACTCCTCGTTCCTGGAGGTCGGTTGCGATCATTGTCCCCCATGCGGCAAACTGCAGCAGTGCCAAGTGCAACCCTCCCGCCGTCAGGAAAACGACACCCATCAGGCAATGGATGAAGGTGTGGAGGAAACGCTTCAAGACCTTACGGTTGCGTTGAAAGCGGATTTGTCAACCGACCCGAAAGAGCTGTTGGTTGCTGAGATTGCCCGGAAAGCGTAAGTTATCTGAAGGAATGTCTGAAGTTGCCACCCAGAAAACGACATCCGAACAGGAGACTGAAGCGGGAAATTACTTTGTCGCGAACTACCCGCCGTTCTCCTTTTGGAAGCCTGACTATGTCCCGGAAGTCTCTGAATTGCTGGAGCAGCCCGCTCCGAAGGACGTGCCTCTCGGTCTTTACTTTCACATTCCCTTTTGTCGAAAGCGTTGCCACTTCTGCTACTTCCGCGTTTACACCGACAAGAATGCAAATGAGATCAAGGTGTATATCGATGCGGGAATGAAGGAGTTCGCGAATTACGCGGCGAAGCCATACTTGCAAGGTCGCAAACCGCACTTCGTCTACTTCGGCGGCGGGACACCGTCTTATCTTTCGAGCCGGCAACTGCATGATCTCACCGCGCGCATGAAAGATCTCATGCCTTGGGATGAGACGAAGGAAGTCGCCTTTGAAGCCGAGCCGGGAACGCTCACGGGGAAAAAGCTGGAGGCCATTCGCGACATCGGCGTGACGCGATTGAGTCTTGGGGTGGAAAATTTCGACGACCACATTCTCGAACTGAATGGTCGCGCGCACCGGTCGAAGGAAATCCTGCGGTCCTACGAAATTGCGAAGTCGCTCGATTTTCCTTCGCTCAACATCGATCTGATTGCGGGGATGATGGATGAAACGGAGGACAACTGGAAGCGATGCGTCGAGAAGGCGATTGAGATCGATCCCGAAATGGTGACGATCTACCAAATGGAGGTGCCTTACAACACGACGATTTACAAGCGGATGAAAGAGGAAGGGAAATTCAAGGCGCCCGTGGCGACTTGGGAGACGAAACGGCGGTGGGTGCAGTATGCCTTCGATGAATTCAAGAAGGCGGGATACTCGGTTTCGAGCGCCTACACGGTGGTGAAGAATCCGGACAAGGTGAAATTCGTTTACCGCGACGCTCTTTGGGAAGGCGCGGATCTGCTGCCGCTCGGGGTGGCTTCATTCGGACACCTCGGTGGAATCCATTTGCAGAACCAGGCGGACATCGGCCCCTACATGATGTCGGTCGATAAGGATGAGTTCCCGATTTTCCGAGCCTATCCGACGAGCCATGAGGAAAGGCTTGTGCGTGAATTCATTCTGAAGTTGAAGTTGGGGAGTATCTCCATCGATTACTACCGGAAGAAGTTCGGTGTCGATGTCACCGAGAAATTTGCCGCTCCTCTCAAATACCTTTGCGACGAGGGTTTTTTCAGCGTTTCCGGCGATCGCATCAGTGTGAGCAGCGATGGTCTTCTTCAGGTCGATAAACTCCTGCACGAGTTTTTCCTCAACCAGCATCGCAATGCCCGTTACACCTGAGCAGGCCGAGATTCTTCACCTGCTTATGCCGCTCCATTTCTTCTATGAGAAGGAGGGCAAGATGTTGCCGGGGATTCGATTCATCGATCCCGCAGAAATGCCCGATCCCCAAAACGGCTTGCTCGTGCATGAACGGGATATGACATCGACGCTCTCGCGTTTTCACGAATCGAAGATCTCATTGGAGGTGAAGGCGCGGGAACTGTCGGAGAATCATCTCCTTCGCGAAGTGATTCTTCGACGCGCGGACGACGGAGCGCCGGTGGAATACGGAGCCATCGGGATTCGGCTGGAGAAATTCGACGGGCCCATTCGTGACATGATCGCCGACGGGGCAGCTCCGCTCGGAGAGTTGATCGAGGCTCATGTCGTAAATTATCGAAGCTGTCCCCGAGGATTTTTCCGCGTCATCGCAGACGAAACGATTGCGAAGGCGCTGGACGTTGCGGAGGGGAGTGAACTCTACGGGCGGAGCAACGAACTCACCGATCGGGATGGGATCGCCTTCGCGGATATTGTGGAGGTTTTGCCTTAGGGAAGCGCCTTCAGCGCTTCGATGTTCTCGTTCATAACCGAGAGAAAATCCCCGCTTTCCGGACGATTTGGGCACTGTGTGAAGACGAAGCTGGTGAGGCCAAGTTCCTGCAACTTGGATACGGACTCGGCCAGCGGTTCACCTTCCCACATGAAGTATTTCGCGCCGGGATGCTTTTTCATTTCAGTCTTCAATTCTGTCATGGCTTTCTCGTCGAGATCCATTTCTGGCTCCCAGGCAAGTTCCACGACATAGACTTCGTAAGCGCGCGCGAAGTATTGGTAGATCGGGTGTGAAGCGAGAACGGGAGCGCCTTTCAACTTCTTCGTCGCTTCCGTCATGAGGTTGTCGATTTCTTCCAAATCGGCGCTGAGGGCGACGAAGTTTTTCTCGATGGCGTCTGCTTGATCGGGAAAGGCCCGGGTGAGGGCGCCCTTGACTGCCGTGGCCTGCAGGATGGCTTGTTCGAAATCGATCCATGTCGTGAAGGCGAGGCCCGCATGCGAGTGCTCTTCGCCGTCGCCATGCGTATGAGTGATGGCGTCTTCGACGGTGATCCATTTTTCCTTGAAGACGATGGAGGTATCGACGGTTTTGGCTTTTGGCAGCGAGGCGGTCGCGGCCCATTTGGCGTAGTCTGCGCCGTTCAAAAGGATAACGTCGGCAGACTGCATCCTCGCGACTTCGTCGTCGGTGGGTTTCCAAAAGGCGGGATCCTTGTCATCCGGACAATCGAAAATGATCGTTGCGAAGTCGCCGGCGAGTCGCTCTGCGAAGTAGGCGAGGGGGTAATTGACGGCGGCCACGGAGGGGCCATCGACAGTGGAGGATTGGCTGGCCTGATCGCAAGACGCGAGGAAGGCGCAAGAGAGTAGTAAGATAGGGATAAAAAGTTTCATGAAATTGCTAACCAAGGAATGTGGGGAG
>JBCCWV010000128.1:0-13735 GCA_039192745.1 Verrucomicrobiota bacterium
CATTAAACTACCTCATCTAAGCCTAAGAGATTTAAAGCGCCTCGAAGCGACTCTCCGAGGCGTTCATGATCGGCGAATATCTTCCTAAGGTTCGCACGCTTGAGCGCGAGAAGAAACGACAGGTGCTGGCCTTCGTCCGTGATGCCTTCCAACTGAAGAGCGCCATGGAAGTTCGCGACTATGCACTCGCCCGCGAGCTTGTCGATCGCATGCGCGTTGAAGCAAGAGACTTCGACTATTCGAAAGCCCGTGCCGGCATCGAATTCTACACCCGCATGAGCGACGCCCACATCGCCAAGGCAAAGCTCGCCGCCCAGGCCGGCGACATGGATGGCTACCAAAAGGAACTTCAAGTCGCGATCGAGACGTGGCCTCAGAATCCGAACATCGACGAGCTTTCCACGACAGTGGGGAGCGTGACCGACACGCAAATCCAAGCCGTTAACGACTTCGACCGCCTCATCAGCCAGAAGAACCACCGCCAGATCTTCGAGGACCAGATCCGCTATGGCGCTGCCGTCAGTGAAGACGAACAGCGGAAAAAGCTCCTCAAGGAAGTCGTCGAAGGCGTCTTGAAAATCGACACCGGCCTCCAACAGGCGGGATCACTTGAACAGTCCGGTAACCCCTATGGAGCTTGGGAACTGGTCCGCATTCTCGAACGCGACTTCGGCGAGGACGGAAAGCTGTCGAAAGCCAACAATCGCCTGACGACCAAGGTCGCAAACTTCGTTAAAACGCTAAACAAAGCGGAAAAACTCGAAAAGGACGGGCAAGTCGGCTCCAGTCTAGCGTGGTTCCTCAAGGCGAAGCAGATGTATCCGAACAGTTCCTTCGCCAGTGAGGGCATAGAACGTACGGTCGACGATATCCTTCCCGGCTCACCAACGGCCACTTCAAGCGGAGACTCATCTCTGGAAGACCTAGACTTCTGAGGCAGAGATTTTTAAATCTAATTCCGCTTTTCGCCATACGAGATCCGCAGTAAGGGCGGGCATGGCTGAATCTGATTCCCAAGAAGACAAGCTCCCCCGCGACCTCGTCCTTGATGACAAATGGGACACGTCCCAATTGCGTCGCCTAGTAGACGCCCGCTGCGCCTCCGGCCGAAAGCCGACCCACCTCTTCCTGGGCCGGAAGGAAGCCAAACTCCTCCGAGATCACCTCAGCCAAGCGTTTGGCGAAGAAGAAGTCAGCAAACTTGACCACCTCTGGTACATGGGACTCCGCGTCTTCGAACTCGACATCGACACCTTTGCACGCGTCGCCGGCGATAAGTTCATGAAACAAATCGACGACGATCCGGAGAAACTGAAACGGTGGAAAGCAGCCGACTTCGCCGGCTGGCAACTCAAGTTCGGCTAATCCGCCCGACCACTATCGACAAGAGCGATGGTGAACAGAGTCACGAATCCGATCAACTGAAGCGCGCCTAGAGCGAGGTAGGCATTGTATTTCTCACTCGGAGGCGTTGAACCGACGCGAAAAACGAGGAAGAACGAAATTGGCAGCAAAAGCATCGGAAAAACGACCGCGCCAAGCCACCCTTCAAGATAGAACCACAACACACCGATCAGGAGTGGCAAAAGGCAAAAGCCCGCTATCTCCCATTTCGCAAAGACAGTCCCAAATTTCACCGCCAGCGTTCGTTTGCCCGAAGCCGCGTCCTCTTTCACATCGCGCAGATTGTTGATAGCGATCAGCACGGATGAGAGAAATCCAATCTGAATACCCAGAAGGACCGCCGACGCCGGCCATATCCCCGTCAGCAAAAACACCGTGCCTCCCACGGCGATCACCCCAAAGAATGCGATGACGAATATTTCGCCCATGCCCCGGTAAGCGAGCGGAAACGGCCCACCGGTATATCCGTAGGCGAGGAACAGGGACACGACCCCAATCAACAGGATCGGCCATCCACCTGCAGCAACCAGTGGAGTTCCCAGCGCTACGGCGATGAAAAGCATTGTGATCCCGCCGAGGACCATTGCCTTGTCGTTGATCAATCCCGAGGCGGTCGCGCGCTCCGGTCCGAGACGGTTCGCGGTGTCCGTCCCTTTTTTGAAATCAATAGCGTCGTTAAAGAAATTGGTCGCAATTTGAATCGAGAGCGCAGACAGAACGGTGAAACTCACAAGGAACCAACTGACCCTGCCCGTGAGCCGAAACGCCAGGACAGCCCCCGCCCAAACCGGCACAATGGCTGCGGCAAGCGTCTTCGGGCGCGTGGCAAGAAGCCACGCTCGCCAGTTTCCGGATTCAATCTCAACCGATTCCCCGCTCACGGCACACGCGGGAACTTACTGAAGTCCGGCTTCCGTTTTTCGATAAAGGCGTTCTTACCCTCCTTCGCTTCTTCAGACATGTAGTAAAGCAAGGTCGAGTTCCCCGCGAGATCGAGCAGTCCCATTTGACCGTCGCAGTCCGCATTCAGGGCCGCTTTCAGGCAACGCAAGGCCAAGGGGGAATGCTGTAGAATTTTCCGCGCCCACTTCACCGCCTCGGCCTCAAGCTCCGCGAGAGGCACGACCGTGTTCACAAGCCCCATCTCCAACGCCTCTTGGGCGTCGTACTGCCTGCACAAATACCAAATCTCCCTCGCTTTCTTTTGTCCAACGATACGGGCGAGATAACTTGAACCCAGTCCGCCATCGAAGGACCCGACTTTGGGCCCTGTCTGACCAAAGCGCGCATTGTCCGCCGCAATGGAAAGATCGCAGACCACATGCAGGACATGACCGCCACCGATCGCATACCCGGCAATAACCGCGATGACCGGTTTGGGAATCGTCCGGATCTTCCGCTGCACGTCGAGAATATTCAGCCGCGGCACACCATCATCGCCGACATAGCCCGCGTGATCCCGCACCTTTTGGTCTCCGCCGGAGCAAAAGGCCTTATCACCTTCCCCGGTAATCAGGACGACACCGACTTCCGGGTCCTCGTGGGCGAGGTCGAAGGCAATGAGCATTTCCTTAACGGTTTGTGGTCGAAAGGCATTGCGCACTTCTGGACGGTTGATGGTGATCTTGGCGATCGCGCCGTCTTCAGTTTTTTCGTATCGAATATCGTTGAATTCGTGAGCAGATTTCCACATGGCTTAATTATTAGTTATTCGATGCCGCATTCCTGAAGAAACGCGAGCACGATTGATTGAAATTCATCAGGTTGCTCCCAGGGAACGCGGTGCCCCGCGCCGGCAACCACCGAAAGCCGGCCGTCGGGAAGCTGGGCCACGGCTTCCTCTCCAAGATCGCAAAACTTGGGATCCCGCTCCCCCGTGACCCACAGGACCGGCAATGAAAGTTCCCCGAAACGATCAAGGAGACTCTCCTGAGCCCCCAAAGACCAGACCTCAAATCCCTTGGCCACATTCTCCCGGTTCGCCTCCGCGTTCAGCGAAGACTCAAGCAAACCCGCACCTCCAAATACGGGCTGAGCGTTCCACTCCTCGAGAAACTCGCTCCATTCCATGTCCCTAACCTTCCTTGCCCACTCTCTGTCCGACTCGAGGCGATCTCGTCTCTCAGCGACGTCGTACAACCCGGGATGTACGGAAACCACGATCGCCGCCGACCATACCTCGGGTTCTGCCAAAAGCGCGTGAAGTCCCAGTCGCCCCCCTAACGAATATCCAAGAAGTACGTTGCGACCAGCCTCGCGTCTTACTTCTCCCACAAATCGCTCGCCCCAGTCCCGCATTGGCGATGGTTCGTCGGCAAACAAATCAACGGGGTTCAAATCCAAGGACACCGAAGCCCAGTCGCCCGACCCACCCAGCATACCGTGAAGTGCCCAAATCGTCATCACACTGCCTCCCACTCTTTCCAAAACATATCGGTTTGTTCAGGGTCGGGGCAAACTTCGATCACGATGTGTGGATCCGATGCTTCCACCGCCGACGCCAAACCTTCCGCGTGTGTCACCGAGACATGTTTCCAACCCCACATTTGCGCCCAGTGCGTGAACTCATGTCTGTGGTCATTCCCGACGACGCGACGCGCCTCCGAATCCGCTGACGAAAAAGCGGGCAGACGGTCAAAAATACGACCTCCACCGTTATTCAGTACGACGATGCGCCGTCGACCGGAAGGCAATTGATCTGCAATCCATGGTCCAGCCAAATCATAGAGCGCAGTCAGATCGCCACAGACCAGCCAAGCCTCAGGCTCGCCAGCAGCCACTCCGAGGAATGTGGAAACAATCCCATCGATTCCATTCGCTCCACGATTCGCATTATAGGTGAAATGGCGAGATTCAAAAGTGGCCGCCAGATTCCACTCCCGAACGGCAAGACTGTTCCCGAGAAAAATCGAAGCCCCCTGCGGAATCACTTTCGACAATTCCCGAATCAGAGAGGGCTCCGAGCGACTAAATTTCTCCAAAATTCCCGTCAAATCACCCCCGTCGTTAGCCTTCAACGACCGCCGTTCTTTCTCCGGAACTGCCCGCCAAGCTGACTCGCCCCATTCATCAGGGATACAAACAGATTCGCGTGCGATTCCACTGAATCCACCGGACAAAACTGACATCACTTCAATGTCTGTTCGACTCTCCAAGTCGCGCCAAAACCGGAAGCTGGGCACACCTCCTATCCGAAGCACCTTTGTGACCCTTCTTCGCTTCAGAGCCCTTTCCCCTCCTTGAATAACCAAGTCTGAAATCCCACCAAGCTCTCTCAAGTTAGAAGCCGCATCGGCCAGGATTTGAGCACCGACTTTCTGCAAGAACGATTCAACCGACGTCAGATCACAGACCGGCAGAGGCCCCGCCATTACCAGCAAACCCTCGTTGTCCTCACAAAACTGCTGCAGTTTCTGGTTTCCTAAAACTTGGGGCAAGGCGCTCCCTACATCGGCGGGCATCACCTCACCACTCAGAGATTCAGGCCACCTCACATTCTCCTCATCACCAACCGGTTCCTCCAAGCACACGTTCAGATGAATCGGCGATGTCCGCGACCACGTTTCCGAAATGCGTTCCACAGAGCCATCCACGACATCGACGCACGATTCGACATATCCGCCGAACAATCCCACCTGTTCGATGGCCTGTGGGGCGCCGGTGCCACGGTATGCCAAAGGACGATCCGCAGTGATAACAACAAGCGGAAGACCTTGGTAGTGCGATTCAATGATCGCGGGGAGTAGCTCAGCCGCCGCGGTCCCCGACGTCGTGACAACCGCAACCGGCTGACGCGATTGCTTCACCCTGCCCATTGCGAAAAAGCCCGCACATCGCTCCTCGAAATGATGATAGACCCTGAACTTGTCCTGCTTTAGAAGCGGCAAGACGATGGCCGCGTTCCGGGCGCCGGCGCAAACAACATACTCCCGGACACCGGCAAAGACGCATCCCCGAAGAACACTTTCAGCTGGGGCCGTTTGCGACACGATTCTAACGAAGCCCCAAGATTCGTTTCACCGAGTCGCGCTTCAGCTGAAGCTCGGCTAATTCGCGCTCTGCCGTGCTCTCCTGCACGATACCCGCTCCAGCCGGCAAAAAGACGCGATCCCCCTGCCAAATAAGACACCGAATCGCCACGAAAATCTCGCAGATATCTCCTGACAAATACCCCACTGGCGCTCCAAAGCTTGCCGGCACATCGAGCGCATCACGCATCGCCCGAAGATACCCCATTGACTCGTCGTTGCGGGGAGCCACGCCGACAGCAGGCGTTGGATGAAGCGCAGCGACTACTTCATTCAAACGGTTGCGCCAGTCGAAGTCGGAATGAAACTCCAGCGAAATGGGCGTCGTCAAGTGAGCCAATTCGCCAAGCTCCCGAATCCCGGTCAGCCCACACTCAACCAGCCCAAAGGGTTCCAATGCCCTGACGATAAACTCCGAAACAAATCGGTGCTCCTTCATCTCTTTGCCACTTGTCTGAAGTTTTTCGGAATCGGCCAGTCGTGCTGTCCCCGCAAGTGCCGCGGTCTCAAGACGATTTCCCCGGATCGAAAACAATCGTTCTGGCGTCACTCCAACAATTCCTTCGTCGCCATCTGCATGAAGGAAAAACCGTCCGCAGTTGGCCGAACCAATGTCCCAAGTGAGCTGGGTCGGATCCCCTCGCAATATTCTACCTTTCTCGCAAAGCACGGGCACCGCTTTGTCCAAATCTCCACCTTCGATAGAGTTCTTCAACCGGTGAAACTCCGCCACCCATTCTTCTTCCTCCACGTCTTCCCAAGCGACGACAATTCTCTCTTCCTCTCGCGGCTGCAAAGGAACCGTTGTTGCCTGGTCGGAGACTAGCCACGGGGCCTCGTGCTCGAGAAAGAAGTCATTTCGATAGATCCCGTAATTGAAGTCACCCGGGCACTCGGTCCTTGAGATTTTCCCATCCAGAGAAAAGGCCTCGGTATCCTGAATTTGGATCAGTGAGAGAGCTTCTCGGCGGTCCATGGTTTCGGGCCGCTCTGCAGTCAACGTCTTCATACGAGGGTGAAAATGGTCTGATATGGATTTCGGTGCTCCACAATCGCAAGCGATGTGAGTTCTAATTACCCTCGTCGAAAGATAATACGAACTATCCGTCCTTCAGGATCACTTCCCCCGCAACTTCCTTTTCATCACCGGGTTTACATCAGTCAGGAATGTTGTTATCAGTCGCCTACGGATTGCCCGAAAAACTCTCCATGGATACCGCCCCCGACGCCGCGAACGCGCCCACAGATGGCGGTGCCGAAGCAGAGGCGAAATTGGACATCGACCTCATGCTCAGGGTGAAAAAGGGGGATTTTGATGCCTTCGAATCCATCGTTGAGCGCCACCAGCACGCGGTCGTCGGGACCATCGCGAAAATGACGGGGCGCCCTCACGATGCCGAGGACGTCGCCCAGCAAGTCTTCCTCCGCGTCTGGAAAGCCGCACCCCGGTATGAACCGAAGGCGAAGTTCACGACCTGGCTCTTCACGATCACCCGAAATCTCGTCTTCAACGAGACTCGCAAGCGGAGTCGACGTCAGGAAGTCTCCATGGAAGAGCGCGAGGAGGAGATGCACATTCAAGCAAGTGACGACCCTTACGCGGAACCCGACGCGAACGTCCTCAGATCTGAATTGGAGGACGCCATTGATGCTGCGATTCAGTCACTTCCTGAGAAGCAACGGCTCGCCGTGATTATGCGGCGTTTCGAAGAAGTTCCCTACGAGGAAATTGGGAGAGTTTTGAATCTCTCTCTGCCCGCAGTAAAGAGTCTGTTGTTTCGTGCGCGAACTCAACTGAAGGAGAAATTGGGTTCGTACCTCGACGAAACCTCGGGAGATATGTGACAATTTGCTGAAGAAAACGTCACACTGAGATCCTTTCCGCCAAAGGGGGAAATGCGATTCTATCGGCTTATGTCAGGGCCGGAGAAAGGAAGAAAAACCGATCGTCCTCGAACGCCCGACCGCCGTCTTGATCGTGCGTCGGACTTTGAGCATGTCGGCTTGCGCTCTCCTCTGCCCAAAAGAAGTCTCGGTGATCTTCCCGCACTCGAACGGAACCGCCGCCCCAACCCCTCGACTCCCCCGGCGCAGGGCGAGCTCGCCGCGGCGAATCCGGATGTGTCCTCCCGACTTCGCGAACTGTTTGCCTCGATCTCCGAGCCTCCCCAAGTGGACGAGCCTCCCACGGCAACTTTACCCAGAACGGTCAGGCCGGTCCGGGACTCCAATAATTTGCGGGACATCGCAGGCGTCCGCAGTCCGGGTGCGCGCACACACTATGATCGACCGCCTCCTGTTTCCAAAATTTCCTCACGACTCGATCCGCCGGGAGAGGTTCCGCAAGAGGTGTCGAATCCACGGTCGAAGTCGGCGGTAATCGGCGCGCTGGCGGTGATTTTTTTGGGTGGAATCCTCACCTTTGGAGCTTTTGCGCTGAGCCAATCACCGCAGTCACAAGAGGCTCCAACGGCCAGTTCGGAAGTCGAAAAATCGAACAAGATCGCCTCACTCAGTCAGTCGGGCACCCTCGACTCCGAAGCAATTGCCCGTCAGTTTGTCGAGGCTTCAACGATCGAAGAGAAAGCCGCTCTGACGAGGTTTCCTCAAAGTAGTCTCGACAAAATCGAGACGTTTTACGGCACCGCGACAGACATATCGGAGGAAATTCTTGAAATGCATAGCGCCGGCATCGGGCACAACGGAGATGCGGCCTTTTTCCTTCACATCGCAAAGCTTGGTTCAGGAAAACTTCATTTAGTCGCCGTGCTGGAGTCCGAACGGGGTGGCCTTGCCGTGGATTGGGACTCGTTTGCCCGCGAGAATCCGGTTTCCTGGACGGATCTCGTCATAGGAAAGAGCAATGATGCGGTTCCCATGAGAGTGACTCTCGAGAAAAGCGACTATTTCAACTACGACTTCAACGACGCGGGCACGTGGAGCAGCTTTCGAGTGAAAGACGCGGAAATCGATGAGCCTGTTTATGTCTATGCGGCCAAGGGTTCACTGGTCGATGAACAGATCCAAGCAGAGTTAAGCTCGAAGAAATTGCGGCAGTTTATTTTAAACCTCAAGCCTTCCGAAAATGCGGCTGAGACTCTACAACTCGAGATCACCGGCCTCGAGCAGGTAGGCTGGGTACGTTGACAGGGCGAGTTCAGCGGGAGAGCAGCAGCTCGTTTCCAAGCATGACTTGCGTGACCAAGCCGTCGAGCGTCTTGTCGAGAAACGGCGTGTTGTCGCTCTTGGAGCGCATGAAGTCACGGGTGAAGACCGTCTCTCGGCCCGGATCAAACACCACGAAATCCGCCAGCTCACCCTCCTTGATTTCCACAGGCGCCATCTTCATCAACCGCCGTGGCTCCGCGGAATAACGCTTCACGATCAAGTCCCAGCCGAACTTCTCCGTTTTCACAAAGTAGTGGAAAAGAGAGGGTAGCGCCGTCTCCAAGCCGGTGATTCCGAAGGGCGCGTTGACGAAATCGAGTTGCTGTTTCTCGAACTCCGTATGCGGCGCATGATCGGTCGCGATGACGTCGAACACTCCGTCGATGAGCCCCTGCAGAAGAAGCTCATTATCCTCGGCGGTGCGCAATGGGGGGTTCATCTTGTAGTGCGTGTCGTAGTTCCCGATGTCCTCCTCGTTGAAAAGCAAATGGTGCGGGGCGACTTCGCAAGTCACCTTCACACCCGCTTCCTTGAATGACCGAATCGTCTCCATACCCCGCGCACTCGTCACGTGCTGGATGTGAATGTGACAGCCTGTGTATTGCCCAATCCGAATGTCGCGATCCAGACAAATCTCTTCGCTAATGGCAGGGATACCCGGAATTCCCAGCGCGTAACTGACCTTCCCTTCGTTCATCGCCCCGTCCCGCGAAAGCGCCTTCACTTCGCAATGCGACGCTACCGGCAAGTCAAACTCACGCGCATACTCCATCGCTCCCCGCAACAACGACGGATCTTCCACCGGATCACCATCGTCAGTGATCATGACCACGCCCGCCTTAACCATACCGGCGATACCCGCCATTTCTTTGCCTTCCCGATTCTTCGTGATGCAACCCGTGGTCCAGACCGGAATCCGCGACGTCTTTTTCGCAATGTCCAAAATCGATCGCACCGCTCCGCCATTATCCGGCGCGGGACTGACGTTGGGCATCGCGACAATCCCAGTGACGCCGCCGTTGATGGCCGCTTCACTCCCGCTTTGAATCGTCTCCTTGTCCGGACGTCCCGGTTCCCGCAGGTGCACGTGTACGTCGAATAATCCCGGGAGAATGACTTCTCCCGCACAATCCACTTCCTCTACCTCTGCTCCATCTGGCGCAGCCAATCCGTTCCCAACTCCCGCGATCTTCCCGTCTTCTCCAACCAGAATATCCGCTTCCGTAAGCTTGGGTGAATCTTCAGAAGCGATTTGAGCCGAGCGAAAGAGGCGAAACATCGCCCGGAGATTCAAGCCGGACTCGCCTCCCGTCAAGACTCGCAAAAACTCAAAGCGTTCCGACCGATCACGATTACTGGTTCCGCGTGTTTCGCATCAAAATCCAGTTCGCCCTGACCTACATGGTTCTGGGCGGAATTGCCCCCCTTCTCGCCGTTTTTCTGAAGGGCGAGAAAGGGTTTTCCAATGCGGAGGTTGGCCAACTCTTCTCCATCGCCAGTCTCGGCCTCATCCTCTCTCCCGCCCTCGTGACTCTCCTCGCGGACACCCGCTTCGATTCACGGCGGATCCTCGGCTTCTCCCTCTTCGCCAGCGCCGCCCTCTTCAGCACTCTACAATTCACCGAGCCAGTCTGGTCCACCACGCTGCTCTACACTCTCTACTCCATTGTCTACATGCCCGTCATTCCACTCTTGGACGGATACTATTTTTCCGTGAGGCACGAACGCCTCGAAGCAGGTCAGCAAATTCCGCCCTATCATCAAGTCCGGCTCTGGGGAACGGTAGGATTTGTCCTTCCCAGCATCGTTTTCCTCATCCTTCTCGCGGACTACTCCATGGGTAAACTCTTCGTTCCCGCATGCGTCGCGTTTTCTCTGACCGGAGCGATCAGCGCTTTCTTCCTTCCTCCTCCGCCTTCGAGGATAGCAAAGAAAAGCGAATCGAAATCGAAGATTCCGACAACGGCAGCGATCCGCGAATTGTTCTCGCCGAAGGGCCGACTTTTCTGCATTGCCCTCGCCATCGTTGCCTTCGCGCTGCCGGTTTACTACGCCTTTTTCCCTCTCTTCCTCCAAGAAAACCTGCAGGTCGAAAAACGCTACATCGCCATCATCGGCGCGATCGGTCCTGTCTTCGAGATTTTCTGGATCATGTCGCTCGGCTGGCTTCGATCAAAGATCCGCCTCAAGGGGATCATGGTCCTCGGCCTCACCACGATGGCGTTACGACTCCTTTTGCTCAGCACTTTCGAATCCGTACCTCTCGCCGTTCTCGTGCAGGTGTTTCACGGCGCGGAAATCCTTGCGACCATCATCGTGCCCGTCATGTACATCGACCGGCTTGCCGGCAACCGCTTTCGAAACTCTATCCAAGGTGTTTTTCTCATGCTGGTTATTGGTGTTCCCCGACTCATCGGTGGATGGGTCGCTGGCTTCTTTGCGGAAACCCGCGGCGTCCTCGACACTTTCCTCTACGGATCCGTGCTCGCCTTCACCGCACTCTTGCTCATCACCCTCTTCTTCAAACCAGTTCCCGAGCAGGAAGACATCGACTGAGAGAACCTCAATTCAACGCCGCCGATTCCTTTGCCCGCTCAATGACGTCGGCAGGCACTTGATTCTCCGTCAGCCACGACTCTACAGCCCGTTGATCACGGACGAACCAACTGTGCAGGACATCCTCCACTTGGAACTCACGCATAATTTCGTCCTCAATGGCGAGGCTCCATTGCATCGCACTGGCAGGGTCACTGTCCATGAGTCCGTCACTCAGCGCGCTGATCCCTTCATCGCGGGCTTCCCCTTCGGAAACAGTTTGCAACCACTCGGACGCTGCCACGGCATCCGACTCCACCCATTCCTTGACCAGCAAACGGGTCGCTGAAGACTGCGCAGCACCACTCAGTCCATCGACAAAGTCCGCGGCTTCCCCCGGCGCATCTTCCGCCCAAACACCGACGATTCCTGTCAACGCTCCCGCCCGGTTGGTTGCCGAGTTCAATCCCGCTGCCCACGCCGCCGCTGCCAGTGGATCGGACTCCGCCCACTCCATTCCCACCTGCACGACACCCACATAGTCCAATTCGTCAGGAATTTGATCCACAAACTCGCGAGCCTCCAGCAAATCATGTTCCGCCAGTTCTCCAATCGCCGTTTGCAACGGTGCGGGACTTTCCGTTTCTTCGTAAAATTCGATCGCCCATTCCGCCGACGCCGCCGGATCTTCTGTCGCCCACGCCGATGTCACTGCAATGGCTGCGCCCTCTCGCACGTCTGGATTTTCGATTCCAATCGCCCACACGGCGGCGTCTTCTGGAGAGTCTCCCGCCCAGATTGCCCCCACGATTGCCGCCCATCGCTCTTGCAAAGGATCACCTTTTCCTCCCTCGACCCACGCCGCCGCGCCCTCCGGATTCTTCAGCGCGTATGCCCGCAGTCCCGCATCCAAGGCCCGAACTCTTTCACTCCCTTCCAACTCATTTTCGATCCACGAAAGCGCCTCTTCCGGCTCCGTCGCCGCCCACTTCCCGATGACTTGAGCCAGGTCGCCCGATCTACTCTCGCCAGCTCGCGCAATCGCAAGGACCGCCTTCTTGTGATCCGGCGCATCCTGAACGGATCGAACAATTCTCGGGTTCTCCGCTCTGGCTTCAGGTTTGGTGATCGGGTTAGTGACTCTATCCACCACCACCCAAAAACCCATCAGGAATCCAAAGATAAGGATGCCGTAAACGATCTTTTTCATCAACTCGCTGGTGGAAAATGATGGACCGGGAGACCGAAGTCCCCCGGTCAGGGCATTACCTATGGGCTAGGCAATCGGTAAGCAGGAAAGTTTCAGTCCGCGCCATCTCTGACTATCTCCGGAAGCCGATGACGACGCCGGATTTCTCAATGACCGGACGGAGAGTAATTGGATCGACAGGTTCGACAACGGGAGGACCGATGATGACCGGCTCGTCGATGTTGATGTCACCACCAGGCGTCGGAACGGAATCTGGATCTGGGTCCGGTTCTGGGACAGGAAGCGTTAACTTGTATCGACCGTAGAGGCCGGTGACCACGCGTCCGCGAGCGCGGATTTTCACCGCAGCCCTGACATTTTGACCTAGCGGAGGGACGAAGACGAGCAGGCCATCACGGCGGACAAGTCCGGTTAGGATACCACTCGTTCCGTATTCCGGATTCTTAAGCAGCATGATGAAACGGCCGTCATCAGACACTTTCATTCGCCCAACACCTGAGGTGAAAGAGCCTCGAGGGGCTTTGGTATCGACGACAGAAAATACATAATGACCGGCGAACCGGCTCGGGGGGACATCATTGGGCGGTTCCACATCCGGAGGAACAGGACGGGGCGCCACAGTGGCATCCGTAGCTTTAGTCGGTCGGACGAGCGCCGACCGGTCACCGGTCGAACCTTCCGCCACAAAAGGGAGCGCGAGAATGGCCGCGCCCAGGCACATAACAATGGTTTTCTTCATTGGGTATTCATTCAGGTTTGAAGTTTGCGAAACCCCCGGGTGCCAGCGCGGATTTACGTTGTCCCCTTCTAAGACGGGCCACTCCCCTCCTTGGTTACAAACTTCGCTTTCCCCGACGAGATCGACCGAATTTAGAGACACATCCCCGGCGGACCGCGGACGTCCACGTCCGCTCAATACGCCCCGGCGAAGCCGCACTCTTTCCAGGGAGAGTGCTTCCCTTCGGTCAGAGGGACGATGCGGACGTGGACGTCCGCGGTCCGCTGCTAATCCCCCTTTTTCCAAAAATTCGGCAAATGCCGCTCTAACCCGCAATCTTTCGCATCGCCTCAGGCACAAACTCCACGTCTGTCGCCTCCTCGATCGCCATGCGGATCTGCGACCGAAGCACCTCGGGAGAAATCGGATTGCGATATCCATCGAGGCACGCCTTCAGCGCCTCGGTTGCGGATTTCCCTTCGGTCTTGATCAATCGATACACTTTCACCGCAAGAGCTTCGGCTGCCCCGGGCGTCACCAATTCGGGAATCATGTCCTGAAACTCTTCAAAAGACTCTTTGATGTAATTAACTAATTTTTTCACCTTTTGCTTTCTCTCAGTAAATTGCACGAGTGGTAGGAATCGAACCCACAGCCTACGGTTTTGGAGAC
>JBCCWV010000129.1:0-13734 GCA_039192745.1 Verrucomicrobiota bacterium
ATCAGCGTTTTGAATAGTTCGTCGATTTTTGCCATGGGGGATTCTGGAGAAAAGTTAAGCTTCGAAGTGCTTGCGCATGACTTCCTTGTCGTTGGCGCGACCCAAGGCCTCATCCTGCGTAATCAGGCCCTTGTTGTAGAGTTCCTTCAGTGAGTCATCCATTGTGACCATACCGACGTTCTTTCCCGTCTGCATGGTTCCCGCCAGCATGAAGGTTTTTCCATCACGAATATTTGCGGCGACAGCGGGGGTGTTAATGAGGAGTTCGAGCGCCATGACACGACCTTTGCCGTCCACTTTCGGGATCAACTGCTGACTGATCACCCCGCGGAGTGATTCGCTGACCATGATGCGGATTTGCTCCCGCTGTTCGTTTGGAAAGACGTCGAGAATCCGGTCTAGTGTTCGTGCGGCGTTTCCAGTATGAAGCGTTCCGAGAACGAGGTGACCGGTTTCCGCAGCCGTGATCGCGAGTGAAATCGTCTCAAGGTCACGCATTTCGCCAACCATGATGACGTCCGGATCTTCCCGCAGCGCACCGCGGAGGGCTTTTGCAAAAGACTCGGTATGCGTATGAACTTCACGCTGGTTCACGTGACACTGGTCGGAGTCGAACGTGTATTCGATCGGGTCTTCGAGCGTGATGATGTGGTCGGTCCGGGACTTGTTGATGTAATCGACGAGCGAAGCGAGCGTCGTCGACTTTCCGCTACCAACGGAGCCGGTAACAAGAACAAGACCGTTCTGGAAATGAGTGAGCGGCTTAATCGTTTCGGGCAGGCCGATGTCTTCCATCGTGCGCACCTTCGTGTTGATAATGCGGAAGCACATGTCGGTGCCGAGGCGTTGTTTCACGACGCTGGCGCGGAACCGGCCAAAGTCGTTCGAGTAGGCGAAATCAACGTCCCCGGTTTCATCGAGTTGCTTGCGTTCTTTCGGGGGAAGGAAACTGTAGGCGAGTTTCTCCGCCTGTTCCGCTGTCAGTTCTTCCGCATTCTCCCAGATCGGCTGCAATGTCCCGAAGCGCCGCCAAGAAGGCTTGGCTTTCGTGGCAAGGTGAATGTCTGAGCATTCGTATTTCTGGCCAATCTTCAAATACTCATCGACGTGCGACAAAACTTTGACGGTTTCGGCCTTGGTTTCTTCAGACATGGGAAAGGGGATACTGCTGGGGGTCAGCGCGCTACAAAAAAACGCGCCCGTTCTCGAAAGGCGCGAAGGGTAGAGCTTAGCAGAGACGAATTCAACTTCCAGAATTCATTCGGATTATGGAGAATCCGGCCCGGGGCGCTCTATAACCTATTTCTCTGATTTAGAGGAGGTCCCGCAGCTATGCACTTTCACGATCCGACCGGAGGAAAAATCGTAAGGCGTCAGCTCCAAAGTTACCCGCCGTCCGGAATCCAGAGCCTCGTCCGGCTGCACTCCCTTCGGGAAATGAGCGATGATTTCTTTTCCGTTCGGAAGTGTTACGAGAAAGGCCACGCCATTGTCCAACGCCTTGCGAATGACGGCTTCGACGGGAATGACAGACGGCCCCTCCATTTCCTACTTTAGCTTCGTGTCAGGATTCGCGAACAGAACTCTCGCGCTGTTACCGCCGGAATAAGGCGCGCCGAGTCGCTCATGGATCTCCACTTCGGGAAATCGCTTGGCGCGAAACCTGGCTCTCCGGACCAAAAACCGAAGCATCATGCCAAGAACAAAAAGTCCCGCCAGTCCCCCGCCCGCAACAAGTGCATACCTCAGGATTTTTCCCGTCGGACTATCTACTCGGTTATTTTCTTGAGTCTCCTGATCCGTATCGGAAGCGACAAAGGCCGGAGAAACGGATCCCTCATTTTCCGCCCTAACGATCTCCTCGGTTGTCTCCACCAAGAGTGGCTTTGCCGGCACCTCCTGGGGCGCGTTGGAAGAAGGCGTCGCTTGGCTAATCAAATGCTCGGCAAGATCCCGCAGAAATTCCGGCGTTGCGCCAATCTCGTCCATTTCCTCCATCAAGGCCTCCGCTCCGACCTGAATCCCTGCGATGAGTTCTGGCGTCGCCTTTCCACTGTCCATAATCAGGACCAATGGACGATCTCCCGTCGAAGTATCGGTCAGAATGAGAAAGCTAACCGTGGATTCCGCGGACGCCCATCGCTTGAGCATTTCGTTCGCCAGATGTTCCGCGTCCAGTTCGGGAGTCGACTCAAGAATCACGAGAAATCCTTCCACGCCCTCTTCTTTCGCATTGGCAAGCAGCGTGGCCAAATCCTCTCGTGCCTCCAGACCGAGAACGTTCGCAGGATCCGAGATCCCCGATTGACCTTGGGGAGGCAACATCTTCCCGGAAACCATCCCCGCCGGGCGACCTTCAAAGGCATCGATCACCACAACCTCTCCTCTCGCTCCACAAAGCCAGATCAAGCCTGAAAAAATAACGACACCGAACCGCACTCTCACCATCTTTCCGCCGTTGAAGCTGGTATCGAAGAGACACTTTCGTTCCTTTCCCCGCCTTCCAATGCCAAATCCAGATCGAGATCACTCTCTTCCGGGCTCTGGAATCCCACGACGGCCGACGCGGCCTTCTTTTCCCTGAGTCGCACTTGGCTGGTCGCTCTCTTCGACGAAGCGGGAGAATTCCGGCCCTGTATCTCCTTCTTCCATTTCTCCTCGACGACAACCGCTGCCTCGTGCTTCTCCCGAAGCAAATACTGCAGCCCTCCCATAACGGCCGCGATTCCGTTGCCATACCTTCCAGCCATGAAGTCTTCCGCCGCCTCTTGCAGAATTTGCCTTAGCTCCAAGTCCCCCAAAAACGCATCCCAATTGTAGCCCACGGTCAACGAGGCGGAATCACTCGCCCAGTCATAAACTAACAAAACACCATTAGAGCGTTCTGCCCGTTCCCGCTTGCTCGTCGGCCTGCTTTTGTTGAAGAGCCAAAACCCGAATTCCCGCACATCAATGTCAGGTGGCAAACGCGCAAAGAATACATACGGACGAATCTGCGGAAACTCCGCGCAGAGTCGATCCATCGCCCGGTTCGCAATATTCCGCGTTCCGCTGTGTATCCTTCCCTGCGGATCCACGAAACGCTCCAAAGGTTGTGCCTCGAAGGGAAACTTGGCGCTCGCCACCTCCAAGCGATAACCACAGGATTCACATTCGGAAGTTCCCTCCGGCACCGCTTCTCGACAGCCTGGGCACCGCAATGTCGGAGGGTGAAAAATATGACGGGGTGCTCTCATCGCTGGTCGGCAACCACAGCAACTGACAACGTTCCCGCACAGCCCTGGGGTCCTTCACTCAAACGAGTTCGAATCGATGGGAAAGCAACTTCCAATTCAAAGCAGAGCCCGCAACCACCATGCAAACTCCGAAGACACCTACCTCAACTCCCAAGCCACGAACAAGTTATGCGGACAATAGTTGTTTGTCATAGGCCGATAAAACTCAACTGTATTCACTTCCGGCAAATTCGACTAACGTTTTGACAACTTCCGAGCGGTCGTCGTGCAAATGGAGGTGCCGCGCGTAATCCCGGCCCGCCGCCAACTGCGCGAGGAGAGGGTAAACTGGCTTTTTCGACTGCCAGTATTCCGCGCCGAAGAGAATCATCGGACTGATCACCCCGAAGCTCACATAATGATTCTGAGTCGCATCCTGGAAGATCTCCTGAATCGTCCCCGCGCTGCCCGGAGAGAAGACGACGCCATGTTTCGCGATGGCCAGCAAGCCCTCCTCCCGCACCGAGTTGGCAAAATATTTAGCAATGTGGCTGGCAAAGATCGCCGGAGGCTCATGCCCGTAGAGCCATGTCGGAATCCCCAGACTTTCCGCGCCGGTTTTTCGGCCTTCGTCAAAAAACTCCCGCCATACGCCGACTGCCGCGTCCAGCCACAGTCGGTCCTTGTAGCTCGGCGCCGCCGCGAGAATTTCCAAGGCCGCCGTGATTCGTCCCTCATCCTCCTCCCCCGCGAACGAAGCTCCCAAGTGCGACGCCTCCATCGCGCCGGGGCCGCCTCCGCTCGTGACGAGAAACCCTCTCTCCGCCAGCTCCTTGGCCAGAAACATCACTTCCCGGTATTCCACCTCATCGCGACCAATCGAATGCCCGCCCATGATCGCAACCACACTCTTCCCGTGGATAAACTCATGCATCGCGTCCGTGATCGCGTGATCGTGCAACCTCCTCGCCAATGTCTCCACAATGCTCTGCGCTTCGTCGCGACCGTGCTGCTCGAAATGATTGTAAACCCGCTTGTCCAGCGTCTCCTCATAACTTTCCGGCTCACCCATGCGATACCCGTCCGCCAGCAATTCCCCAGGACTATATAACCGACCGCGATAGGGCCTGAAAGGCACACCCTCCAATCGCGGAAACACCAGCGCCTGTTCCGAAAGCGCATGACGGATCGCCGCGTCTGTCAGTTCGCACCCAAGAAAAACACTCTGCCGCAGCGATCCGGAGACAAGGACTTCGGTCCAATCACACAAGTCCAAGCCTTGAAAAACACAATTCGACAACGCCTTTCCCGACTTCACGCGGGCCTCCAGCTCGTCCAAAGACTCAATCTCAGTATGATGCATGTCCGCACACTAACTTACTTTGAACAGAATCGCAGCCGACCGAGAAACAAACCCGAATGAAAGCGAAGAAAACGCTTCAGCCCATAAAAGCTGTTTACTGATTTTCGCTTTCGAAAAGCCGGCATCTCTAGGCAACAGAATTGGTGCTTGCGATGGCTTAGAGTAAGCACTCGCTCTATCCCCTGTCTCGATTTCTCTCGCTGGCTGAAGGCCAGCTTCATCTTAGCCTTGGGCAGAGCGAAGCGGCGCCCAAGGTTTTCGACATCTCAAAGCCCGCACGCTGAAAGCGTGCCTCACCCTGCCGCACCTCGGGTAAATTTTGCCCTCAGCGCTCGCTCCGCATAAAACACGATCGTGGTGCGGCGCTGTGCATCCGATCGCAGATACACCCCACTCCCTCCGCAAAACTTCTGGAAAATTACTAAACATTTGTTTAATTTACTTGATAGTCCTGTCACTTAAGGAATACTGTTCAGATGAACAAAGGACTGCGTTTTTACGGGGAAAAATTGCCCGCCTTTTTTGGATTTGTTCGGGCCATTCCCCGGCAGTTTTTGCGTTTTTTCCGGCGTTCGGAAGCCCTGTCCGCTCCGGTGGAAACGCAGCTTGAGTTGCCTATGACAGTCGCGCCGAGAGTAGGGCGGCGCGGGCAGAAAAGAATCTAAGGTTGCAAACCGCCCCGAGACTCATTAAGGCCTAGCTTCGCGCCTGATTTCGCGCTTTAATTCTCCCCTACATGCCCAACCCTTCACACTGCGCCGGCGGCCGCCTACGTGCCGCACGGATTCCTGCGTTCGTCGCTGGATACATTGTTTTTGCAATAGCGCCCCTCGCATGGGCAGGGCCACAAGGAAATGGGTCTTCGGGCTTGATCGGATCGGCGATTGAACAACTTCAGAAGAACACGGCCGAAGCGGAATCCCTCATCATCGAAGCCGATCTCCTGATGGGTGAAAAAGAATACGGCGGTGCGAGTGCCAACTACCAGCGCGCCTACGAACTTCTTCCCGACGCGCCGGTGACGGCGGAGTTGCGGGAAGTCGCGAGGGAAAAGTGGGCCGATTCCGCATGCGAGTATGCCAGGGATCTCGGACGCGGCGGTCGACTCGATGAAGCCAAGGGCACGCTCGATGCCGTCCTCGACGAAGACGCCCATCCGTCTCACGCCCGCGCCAAGCGCTGGCGCAAACGCCTCGACGATCCCGAGTGGTTCAATCCATCCGTGACTCCGCAACACCTCGAAAACGTCAGCAAAGTCGAAGAACACTTCCGTCTCGCGAAAGGATTTTACGACCTCGCGAATTTCGACAAAGCCCACGAGCATTTCGACGCCATCATCCGCATCGATCCAACCAATACCGCGGCGCAACGGGGAATCGAACAAGTCGAGCAAGCACGAAACAACTACTTCGGTGCCGCCCGGGACCGCACTCGGGCCAGCATGCTCGCGGATGTGAACCAAGCCTGGGAAACACCCCCGGCGCTCGACGCCAATTTCCAAACAGTCTTTGCCGATGGAATTACCGGTGCGGGTGGTCAAATGGATCTTCTCGAAGCGCTGAACACCACCATCATTCCGTCCATCTTCTTTGAATCGGCGACGCTTGACGAGGTCGTGGATTACATCGGTCGCCGGGCGCGTGACGTCCGTCCGGGCTTGTCCCTGAACATCATTATCGATATCCCCGCCGAAGAGTCCACCCTTCGCGCCCTCCCCATCACGCTCCAACTTAATGAAATCCCTGTATCAGTTCTACTGGATTATGTCACCAACCAGACCCGGACACGGTGGCGCAGCGATGAGTTTTCCGTCGTGATCGAGCCGAGGTCGTCCGAATCGCAGAACCTCCTTATCCGCAACTATGTCATCCCACCGGGATTCATCAGCAACGCGACGCTCGACGACGGCGGCGGCGCTAACGATCCGTTCGCCAACAGCAACGAGAACGACACCAGCGGACTTGAGATGCGCCGGCTCTCACCGCAGGAGTTTCTTTCCAAGGCAGGGATTTCCTTCCCTGATGGAGCCTTCGCCAACCTCGATCAAAATTCCGGCCAACTTGTTGTCCGGAATACGGCCGACAATCACAGCATCGTCGAAAGCCTGATCTCAGCCGCCCGCAAGGGAGGCCCTCGGAACATCATCATCGAGGTCAAGATGATCGAGGTGAATCACTCCAGACTTGAGGAGAAAGGCTTCGACTGGCTGTTGGACGGATTCAATATTCCCGGGAACCAGCGGGTCTTCGGCTCGGGCGGCACACAAGGAAACACCTCACTGCCTGTCACCGGCGACAATGCTCTGCTGGACTATCCGTTATTCCTTCCCGGTTCGACGACACCGTTGGGAAGAAATCCAGTGACCGGGGGGAACCGCAGCGGATCCACGGCGATCGATGGAGACGGCATCACCGCCCTCATCCAAGACTCAAACAATGTCGGATCCACACCAGCCCGTGCACCGGGAATTTTCGGCGTCCAGGGAGCCTTCACCGATCCACAATTCCAGACCGTCCTGCGTGCCCTCGACCAAACCACCGGCATTGATACCATCGCCTCCCCGACGACGGTCACTCGTCCAGGCCAGCGGGCATCGATTAACGTCGTCCGCGAATTCATCTACCCGACGGAATACGACCCCCCGGAGATTCCCCAGGAATTCGGCAGAGTCCCATTTGGAAACGTTGACATCATCGGCCCCAGCGACGGAACTATTCCCGTGACGCCGGCGAATCCGACCGCCTTCGAAATGCGGAGAGTCGGCACTTCTCTCGAAGTGGAAGCGAGCATCTCTCCCGATGGCTTCCGGCTGGAACTGAATCTGACCCCCGAGTTGGTTCGTTTTAACGGCTTCATCAACTACGGGACCCCCATCACCAATGGAACCCAGGTCCTGACCGAAAACCGCATCCTCCAACCGGTCTTCAGCACGATCCGCGAAACCGTGAGCGTCCTCGTGCAGGACGGTTCGACTCTCGTCATCGGCGGACTCATCAACGAACTCACCCAGGATGTCCAGGACCACACACCTTTCCTTGGCGCTATTCCAGGACTCGGTCGCCTCTTCAAGACAAACGCTTCCTCGACCCAGCAAACCGCCATCATCTTCTTCGTAAAGGCGAGAATAATCGATCCGGGCGGCCGCCCCATCAATGTCCTGGCGAGCCAGTAAATTCGGATCCCCCCACTTGGCAGAACACAAAACATCGCACTCGTCTTTGCCATACTGCTTCGTTCAGACTAGTCTCCGTCCGCGTTGTCCATGCCAGAACCCAAGGAAAGCTTCAGTCGAAAAGTTCCCGTCGATGAAATGGTGGAGCGTCTTCGCACCCATCGTTCGACGAGCGGAGAGTCGCAGCCCGTGGGATTCGAGGTCGTTGGCGAAGGCGAAGATCAATCGGTTGTCGAAGTCCGGCGCAGACGCGTCAGAAGATCAAAGCAACCCAAGCGAGCCAAGGAAAAGAGACAGAAACTGACCCGGTTCATTCTAAGTATCGGAATCATTCCCGTCGGGATCCTTATCGCCGCCATCTATTTCGCCGCCGTCTCCCACTACCAGAGCGAGGGCTTCAGGAACGACCTCACAACCCGTCTTTCCGAAGAATTCGGGAGCGACTTCGACTTTCGGACCCTCGTCATCAAAGGCACCGCCATCACAAGCCCCCGCCTGACAGTCACCCCCCACGAGAAGAAGATCGTCCGGGATGCCCGGTTCTACCTCATGAAGGCGGACATGGACTCGGATTCCTTTTTCTCCAAGGATTGGCATATATCCGCCCTTGCTGCAGAGCAACTCGACCTGCACCTGCATCCACCGACAAAAGGAAGAACCGTCGGGTGGCCGCATCTTAGAAAAAGTATTCGCACTGCGGGATTCGGCCTCACCAGTAAACCAGAGAACTTCGTCCTCGGGGCTTCACATATTGAGAGTGCGAATCTATTCTGGCCGGCAGCCGCCGAGGAAGCGGAAGAGGGTACCGAGGACCAGATCGCCTCCGGCCTTTCCATCACCACAAACGCCATCAGCGAAAACTCTGCCCTCTTCGATCTCTCGAAAGGCATGTTGACCATTCCGCGGTGGCCTACTCTGGAATTGACCCGCGCTGAGGTGGAGGTCGGACCAAAATTCCTCAAGATCATCTCGTCAAGATTCGGCCGCACCTTCGAAGGAGATTCGTCCGGAAGGGCATCGATCACCGGAGAACTGGGTCTCAGCGGAGACCACACGATGAACCTCGAAGCCCGGGTCGAGCACATGGAAATCAGCGGTCTGATGATTCCCACTTGGAAACACAGAATTCGGGGCTCAGTCACCGCCGATGCCAAAATCACCGCCCATCTCGCGAAACCTCAATCAGAGCATCTCGAGGGTTCATTCACGATCCGAGATGCAGCCTTGGCGAACATTCCGAACATCACTACCCTCTCAGGCTATGTCGAAGAAGTGAAACTGCAGCGGCTCGAATTCGAAATTCTCAAAGGATCGTTCCGCCGGACAGCAAGTTCACTCGAAATTTTTGATTTGGAGGGAGACGTCACCGATCTTTTTGCCATCAGAGGAAACATCCGGATCGACCGAGACGACAAGGTCACCGGCAGCCTTCAAATTGGAATCGGTGAAAAGATTCTCCAATCCCGGGAGAACGGTAAGCCCGATTTCTTTGGAGAGGCCGACGAAAATGGCTACTGCTGGACCCCGGTCGAACTGGGCGGGAAACTCAGAGAAATCCAAGACGACCTCTCCCAGAAATTCGCGCAGGAAAAAGAATCCGCCCGCGAAGCCAACAGGTTTCGATTTCCCGCCCTGGCACCCAGAGCGGACGATACCCAGGTCTTGCCTACGATTGGCGATTGATCGCCTTCAACCTTTCATCAAACGTTCCAATCGAAGGCGAAAAGCCTCAAAATCATTTTCTTCCATCTCACGGGGCGCTCTCTCCAACGGGCAGAATCGGATCTTCACTTTCGAAAAGGGCATCGGAATCGCAAACTCATCCCACGTCCGCAGACGCCAGCACCGGGCGTAGTCAACGTGAACCGGAAAGACCGAAACTCCCGTGAGTTGCGCCAATTTCACCACGCCCGGCGCGAGCACTTCTTTCGGACCACGGGGTCCATCTGGAGTGATGACCACGTCGTCCCGCTTCCCACTAGTTAGATACTTTGCCATCTCACGCATCGAGGCAACCTGGCGTTTGTTGCTCGATCCGCGAATGCTATCGACACCGAATTGCTTCAGGACGCGGGCGATAAATTCGCCATCACCACTCGGACTCGTCAGCACCGCGCCATGGCGCCCCCCTAGGTATCTCCGGTAGATCACCGGCATCGTGAAAATCCGGTTGTGCCAGAAAATCCAGATCAGCGGCTCATCAAACTCCCCGTCCATCAGCCCCGCGTCGTCCTGCAAATCCACGCGAAGTGTCGCACCCACCGCACGAATGAACCCCGCAAGCGCCCCACTCGTCACGCGGGCCTTCCAACGGTCTTTCTTCGATAAGCCGGACGAACTCACTTCCGCACCCGAATGCGGAATCGCCGTCGCGTCAAGGTGACAAGCTCACCGACCGCCACCCAGCAATCGCCCTAACAACAATCCAAGACACCCAGAAGAGCCACTTCTCCTGCTGCCTCCCGTTGCCTGATTGAAAAGAATCCCCCCAACGTCGTCGAGAATGCTTCCATCTCCGTCTCGGTCAATCAACGCTCCCAATCCACCGAGACTTGCACCACCTCCAGAGCTACCACCGCCCCCTCCTGCTTTTGCCTTGGAAGCGAGCATCCCCAGAATGAGCGGCGCCAACATCGGAATCAATTTTGCGCCGAGTCCTGATGGCAGTGAAAGCCCCTTGTCGAGCTGCGAAGCGGCCTCATGTCCCGAATCACCCAGCAGGCCCCCAAGCCCAGGATCGCCGGATTCCTGCGCCGGCGCACGCTGAGAAAAATACTCGTTAACCCGGTTCACCCCGTCCCTGTCTCCGTACTTGTTCACGATGTGCTCGAGACGCTCCTCGCCACCATGATCTTGCATCTGCCGTTTGAGACCGCCAAAGATCAGCGGACCGATTTTATCGAGGGCAGCCTTAGATTGCTCGGGGGACAAATTGTACTTTCCGCCCAGTTCACGCTGCACATCGGCGCCAAGCGTGTGGTGAAGTTCGTCGAGGAGATCAGACATCGGTCATTCAATTACTACAGCCGATGCTCCCAGAATAGCGGAAAAACGCAATCCAAACTGCGGCTTCCCCCTCCAAAAACTCGACCCTTATGCCGTAATGCAAAGAAATCGTCACATTCCCTGCGACTCCAATGCCCTCCCAGCGCTTGCAATTCCAAACGCCTTCGCCATCATCGTGGCACCAACCACTTCCGCTCCAGCATGCGATTTCGACCTCTCCTCATCCTTGCCTTCCTCGCCGCTCTCCTCACAAGCTGCACACAAACATACGTCACCCCAATGGCAGTCGCCCAACCTCGCCGTGCGGACTTTTCCGATGACCAGTCGGCGGTCCCGCCGCGAAAGAGCTTCTTCCTTCCCGGCGACTGGCAATACAACAACTGGGTGATGAAAAAAGGTTCCAAGATCACCTTCTACTCTGACGGCTTCGGTGAATTCGAAGGAACCGTTTACAGCCAGATGACGACGTCTCCTGATGAACTCCACTTTCAGGCGATCCAATATGGACCAGACGGAAACCGCCTGTTCACTTTTCCCGCCTCGGACGTCGGGCATCCCATCCACATTCGCCGCTCTTTCAACGACTACCCGCAAACAGTCCGCTTCGCTTACAACAAGAAATACTTCGACTCCATCCACGACTGCAAATTCCACGCTCGCTTACGATTAAAGGCCGAGAATTTCGAAGGAACCACCCCTTCATCCCGCCGGACTCACTCCGTCGGGCACACGTCTTTCGACATGCCGATCAACAACAACTGAGCGTCGCCCGTGAAGAAAAAGACCACCTCTCTCGTCATTCTCGCGCTATCTTCCGCAATTCTTCTCAGCAGTTGCGCCAAAAGGCAGATTTCGGCACCCCTCTACCCGGCGACGACATTTCCGGCCGGAAAATAGCGGGGAATAGCGGATCATTCCGGTCTTGTCACTACCCGGACAATCCTCGATAATCCGACTCCTCTGAACGGGCTTGCGGTGCCCGTTCCAACCACCATGCCCACCCTCGACGCCGCGCCGGTCAGCCTCTGGTTGAGCCTCCAATGCCCGGAGTGCTCAAGGGCCATCCGTGTCCGCAGGGCCATGGCCGAAGACGGCTTGGACTGCCCCTTTTGCGACGCCCCCGTCGATGTCGCTGCCGCCGATTTCGAGCCCACGGAAAAGCCGATCAAAACGCCTAAGAGATCAAAGCGGGCGAAAAAGAAGAAGCAGAAGAAAGCGCAGGAAAAACACACGCTCTCCACCAACAAGGAAAAGAAGCCCAAGCCCTCTCGCCGGAAAGAAGACAAGACAACTCCACTCAATCCCGAGACGCCCCCCACACCGGAAAATACTTCCGGCCCCATCCGCATCCCTCTCGAAAATCGACCCAAAGAAACTCCTGCGGAGATCCTCTTTAATCCTCCAAAGACAAAAAAAGCAGTCCTTCCTCCTCCAAGAATCCAGGAAACCCCAGCCGCACCGCCAACACCGACTCGCTCCACCCCTCCGCTCGCACCATCAGCATCATCCGAACCTCCACGCGAATCTCTCAAGAGCTACTTGAAGCCGGTTCCGCGCCGCCTTGACCAAGACGGCAAGTCCGTGAAACTCAAGTTGAAGGTGGATACCGAGCGGCCGGCAGCGCGCGCACCGATCCCGGCCATCTCCAAACACTCTCCCATCTCCGCTCCTGTTGACCGGATCGACGAACCGCCGGAAACCTACAGATTCGAAAGGCCCATACCGACACCGACAAAGAAGGCAAGCACCACCGAACGCGAAGGCTTCCGCAAAGACCCGAGCACACTGAATCAAAAAAATTCTCGGCTTTACGATTTCGTCAGCTCTCCAAAAGCCACCCTCGGTCTCGCCTTCACCTTCGCTATCAGCGTCAGCGGCGCGCTTGCCATCATGCTTCTCACTGGGGAAGAAACCGCCAACGAAGGTCTCGAAAAGAGCAAAACAAACTTTACTGCCGCCTCGCAACTAACGGCTCGCCATACCCGCATTGACGAACTGGAAGGTCTCCTCAAAAACTGGGAAACCGAGAAAACAGCGGAACTGGCTCGACGGTTCATGCTCACCGACACCCGGGGAGAACGCCTTTTCCTCGTGCGCGACGCCGAACGCGTTCGTCCGCTTATGGAACAATGGGAAGCGGAAAATCCCTTCCGAAAAATGAATCTCGGAAAGATCCTCCTCTCGAAAGTCATCGAGGAAGACGACTCCCGCTTCATTGTTCTCGCCCTCGAAACTGACGATGGAGGACACCACTTTGTTGCCGGCGAAGCATTCGACGAGACCGTCCTTCTCGATTGGGAATTCTGCGTGCGCTACCAACCGATGTCCCTCGAACAATTCAAAAGAGACAAACCCCAACATCCTGTCCCCTTCCGCGTCAAACTAAAGGAGGGCGACTACTACAATTATGAGTTTAGCGACAACCTCGTCTATCAATCCGTGCGCCTAACCTATCCCGGAACCGACTTCCTCCTCCACGGATTCATCGACCGCACCGCACCCTTCGCCAACGACCTCATCACCGAAGTGCTCTTCGATCAACCCAGCTTCATCGTGAATCTGCGATATCCCAAAAACGCCAAAAGCGACAACTGCGTCGAGATCACCGGCGTCGAACACCGTTCATGGTTCCGATGAGAACCCGACCACTGACCTCCAAACATGAAACTCACCGGAATTGCCGACGAAGCGGGAGACTCCCTCTCCCAACAAATCAAAGCCCACCAGCAACTTGGCTGGGATACCATTGAAGCGCGTTTTGTCCAAATCGGTGACTTCGACAAAGGCAGCATTCACGAGATCCCCGAAGAAGCTTTCGATCTCGTCGAAAAGGAACTCAAGGACGCCGGCATGGGCGTCAACGGCGTTTATCACTTTGGCGGCGCGCCCGCGGTCAGCTGGCGGCAATTCGCCGAAGAGATCTTCGCCCAAGCGGGCCTCAGCGTCGCGGTGACGCCGATCCCGTCTGCGGACTATCC
>JBCCWV010000130.1:0-13683 GCA_039192745.1 Verrucomicrobiota bacterium
CTCGGAAGTTGAATCGCTCTTGGTTGTCGCCTTTGTCTGATCCCGCGACTTCGTGGCCGTGGGTCGTGGTGATGGTGATGATGGGTATTGCGGGATGGTTTGTCTTCGCGAAAGCGGTGGTGGAGGCGCATTGGTTTCCGGGGCAGATATTGCATCCGCAAGCACTGGCCGCATTCGCCCTTGTTTTGGTCACAGGTGGGTTGGGATTTCACGCGATCCTGGAAGGGCGCGGAGGTCGTGCTGCGGGACTGGCGGCGATTCTTATTGGTGTCGTTCCCATCATGGCGGGAACGATTGTGGCCATTGTGAATGAAGATTTCCCGGCGCTGGCCATTTGGATTGCAGGTATCTCGCCGCTCACGGGGCCGTTTTTTGCGTCGACGATATCGATGGGGCTGCCTGACGTTCCGCCCGAACTCTACCGGGCGATCCCTCGCGCATTTTGGTTCTGGCAAGTCTTGGGCGTTTTGGTGCTGTTGCGGCTGACGTTGGGTTTGAGGAAATCGCTGCGTTCTACCGCGAACAAGGCGATTGAGCGGGAGTCGCTCTTCGAAGCGGCACCGGTAGAAACGGAAACGACAGACGATTGATCCTTACTTTCGCAATTGGGATTGCGAAATTTTTCTAACAAGGGAAAAATAAAATAGTTACACAAAACCAAGGTTTCACCCGATGGGTGAAACAAAATCCCAAAGGGATTTTATTCCAAAGCCCAGGGTTGCCGCTAGGCCACCTTGGGATCAGTCCACCCCAATTTTCATTTACCCTGAAGGGATAACAGAAGGGTTGTGGAACCCTTTCAGGGTTCAAATTTGAGGTGTGGACGAATCCCAGGGTAGGCTTCCGCTACGCTTCAGCCAACCCTGGGCTTTGGGATTTAAGCCCGTTGGGCTTGTTCGGTTGTGGATTCTAGGAGCCTGTTGGACTTGGCGCCAGTTGGAGAATACGCTCGATACAGCTTTGCAAAGTGTCTGTCCCTTTAAGGGCTCTTTGAGGGCTTTGGCCATCACGGAAACGGAAGCTACAAACGGGTGATGGAATTGTAATCGCAGCTGGGTGCTTTTCGGGGAAAGCTAGACGCATGGCTGAACCTACCCAAGTCAAAGCATCGCTGGGATGCGGAACACTTATTCTCATCGCCATCATCGTTTTGGTTTTCGGTGGGCATCAGGACCATCAGCAGTTGGAGAATAAGCTCGATATGCTGACGAAAGAAGTCGAAGCGCTGCGCGAGGATCTCAAAATAGAGCGATCTGAACTCGAAAAAGCAGAGGAGAAAGTGCCCGGCACCGAGTAGTGGTCATCCGGCAATTGGATGACCAGCGATGACGCAACCCCGAAACTGAAGATCGAGCGCCGGCACGATCTCGATGCCTTGCGTGCCTTTGCCATGCTGTTGGGAATCGCATTGCATGGGGCGCTCGCCTACACGGCAACGCCCTACTGGATCGTCCGCGACGAGCAAACCCATTGGCTTTTCGACATGTCCATCGGGGTCGTGCATGGGTTTCGCATGCCGTTGTTCTTTCTCGTCAGCGGCTTTTTTACGGCGATGCTTTGGAGGAAACGGGGTTTCTTATCCCTCGCCAAGCAACGGTCGATGCGGATTCTGCTTCCTTTGATCGTTTTCGGGTTGACCATCCTTCCGCTGCAAAACTGGATCGTCGGATCGATTGCGGATGGCGGCTGGAATTCTTCGAAGAAGGTGGAGAAGAAAGTGGAACAGGCGACAGAGGTTTCGGCGGAAACGATTTGGGAGGCTGCGAAGCTTGATGATGTCAGGGCCTTGCGTGGGTTTGTGGACGAAGGTGTGGATCTCGATGAGGCGGACCCTTCCTTCAAGTTTCCTCCTCTGAATTGGGCGGCAATCAATGGCAGCGAGAAGGCGGTAAAGTTTCTCGTTGAAGCCGGTGCGGAAGTGGATGTGACGATTGAAGATCAGTCCACGCCGCTTAGTCACGCCGCCTTGATGGGGCATGACAAGATCGTTGCCTACCTGTTGAAGCGGGGGGCCAATCCGAACTCGGTCAATTCCTTCAATGCCACTCCTCATGACAATACTTACGTGCAGGCGGACATTGCGCAGTGGGTAATCGGTATGTTGAGTCTAACGGTGGATCTTGATGAGGCGGAGAAGCGTCGGGAGAAATGCCGGGAGATTCTTCGTGCTGCCGACGGGAGGGGATTTCAAGAGCTGGAAGGTGCGGAAGAGGCCCGTGGGAGCTTGACGGGCGCCTACGTGGCGTTCACGGAGTGGCGAGGATTTCACACTGGAGACGTTTTCGGCCACCTCTGGTTTCTTTGGTACTTGGTGTGGCTGTTCGTGCCATTTGCGATCTATGCGACGGTCGTGGACAAGCTCGGTTGGCGAGGATTTCCAGGATGGATATTTCGATTTCCGGTGGTGCTTTTGTGGATCGTGCCTGTGACCTTTATTCCATATTGGTTCAATGGATTGCGGTCCACGGAATTGGGGCCGGAGACGCTGACGGGATGGATTCCGATGCCGCACATTCTCGTCCTCTACGGCGTCTATTTTTTCTTTGGGGCGCTTTACTATGACAGCGACGACCACGGAAGAATAAAGATTAGCTGGTTGTGGCCGATCCCGCTCGTGGCCGCTGTCCCGGTGTATCTGATGAGTGTTTGGGTAACCTTTGACTCTGACGGGGCGTCACGATTTTTTGGTGAGGAATGGTTGCGCCCGTTGTCGGTTCTCACGCAGGCCTTGTACCCATGGTTGATGATCTTTTGTCTAATAGGTTTCTTCCAGCTCTTTTTCCGGAAAGAGCGGAAGGTAGTGCGCTATGTGTCGGATGCCTCCTATTGGCTGTATGTCGCGCACATGCCGTTGATCTTTGTCGCGCAGGAACTTCTGCGTCACTTAGAGTTACCGGCGTACGTGAAATTTTTGATCGTGACTGGATCGGTGACCGCAATCTTGTTGCTCGTTTATGAGCTATGTGTTCGTTACACCCCGCTTGGAACGATGCTGAACGGGAAGCGGGTGCGGGGCGGGGCGTAGAGCGTAGAGCAAAGAGCGTAGAGAAGAGAGCGGAGAGCAGAGAGCGTTGGGGTCAGCCTATTGAACCCTGTTCCTTCCTACTTCTTACTTGTTACCTGTCCTTGTCTTTTCCCCAGACTTTGACGTCATCGATCCAGGCCTCGCTGTTCACGGCGACGCGGATGCGGCTTTTGGTGGGGTGGGCGATGCCTTCGGAGGAAAAACTGCCAACTTCCTTGCCATCGATCTCGACCGTGAACTCGTCTCCCTCAATGCGAATCTTCAGGTCGTGCCATTCGTCGGTCTCGAGATCGAGTTTGAAAGTTTCGCTTTTGGTGGCGAGAAGCTTTTTCAGTTTGGGGTCGTTCTTGTTTTTCTGCCGGGCCTCGCGGTGCTCGAGTTTCATGTTGCCGGTCTTGAGGTCGGAGATTTGCAGGCTGTCCGGCTTGATTCGAACCATGCAGATGTGACCGGCGTGGACTGACTTTTCTTTCATGTCGGCGATGTTGATGCCGAGATCTTTTCCCTCGCCGATCTTGAAGCGCATTTGAATCACGGCGTCACGGAAGGCGACGTCCTGTGTGAACGAGACCCCATGGTCGGCGACTTTGGCCATGGTGATATGTGCGGCGCCTTCGGCGAGATTGACTTGCTTGACGCCTTGCGCGCGGGATTTGCTGTTGGTTTGCCAGCCGTTTCCGGGCTCTTCTTTTGACGGGTCGGATTCCTCGCGATTGAAGTCGTCTTCGAAGAGAATCTTCGCAAATCCCTTGGGGGGAGCGGGGTCTTTGGCCGCGGCTTGTGCGGCTGGGAGGACGATCAGGAGTGTAATGGTGGCGAGTTTCATGAGGCGCGGGAAGCGGGATGCGAGGGGCTGGAAGCGGGTTATTTGGAGAGAGCTTCGATGAGAACTTTCACGGCACTCCGGCATTCTTCGATGCGTTGCACGTGTTCCTCTTCCTTGCTCTCAAGCGCAATGGAGAGCGGGCGCGGAAGACGGTGCGCGCCTTTGATGGCGTTATTGACAGCATCGCGCAACTCTGTTTGGCGATTCTCGTCGTCAAACGCCGCAAGCACGCCTGTCCCTTGGATCTTCAATTCCTGGTCGGTTCCCACGTAAGCGCCAGCGAGAATGTTGCCGATACCGGCGACGCTATGCAACACATCGAAGTGGCTCGTGTGAGAAAGATAGAGTGGTTCCTCTTTCAGTGTAAGTCGTGCTTCGAGAACTTCGAGAGATAAGAAGCGGGCGAGACCATTCATCATGTTGAAGAGAGCGGTCTCCGGTTCCAAGGCTTTCATCTTGGCCCGAGTATTGTCTTCGCGTTCGGGAATGAACTCGACGGTAAGACCACTGAGGTCCTCTGCCAGTATGGCAACGCAGGCTTTGAGATAGGCGGAACGTCGCTTTCCGTGCGGGTCTTTGGGCTGGAATGGCAAGTGATCTTCCTCGCCGGTTGACCACATGAGGGCTTCCAATGCGCCGAATCCTGTGATGGTTACTCCATCGAGATCACGCGAAGCGGCGCGAATGGTGGCTGCGTCGATGGTTGGAAAATCTTTTGCGTCGGTGACGATTTTTTCAATTTCCACGACATCGACCGGACGGGCGTCGAGGGTGCTGCGGAACATATCCGAGCCCAAGCCATTGCTGTCGATCCAAGTAAACCCGCGGGCCTGCAGGTATGGCAACCGGGAACTCACCCAGGAGAGTTTTGCGAGGGCGAGGTTGAGTTCAGTCGGTTCGGCGATAAAGCCGTCGATTTCCTTTTGCAGAACTTTGACTTCATTGAGCGCGTCGTCGCAAACGTAGTAGGCGATAGCCATGGCAGTGTTGACGGCTTCGCGACGCACGACAGCTTCTTCCTGGGCCGCGACGGGTGCGGCGAAAACCAGAGCCATGTATATCGAAAAGAGAAGAGGGATTCTTTTCATGAGGGAAAGAGAATAAGTATCGCGTCTTTTGCCTGAATCGCAACGCTTGCCGAGGAACGTAGATACAGGAAATTGGCCTATGCAGAGAAAATTAACCGGGATATTGGCCGCGATCGCGTGCGGATGGCTTCCCGGATGTGGGGAAGGCCGGAAGAGCGAAGAGATTCTGCCGGTGGAGTTGATTTCCCTGGAATTGATCGAGAAGGACAGTCTCAAGGGGTGGAAGGTTCTGGATAACTGGATCGGCGGCGGTGCGGAGTCGACGGTGGAAGATGGCGTCCTGCGGGTCGGGTCGGGTGCGCCGATGAATGGGATTATGTTAGATGAGGAGACGGCCTCGCAATTGCCGGACGGGCCCTACGAGATCAAAGTAGAAGCGCGGCGGGTGGAGGGGCAGGATATTTTTCTCGGGCTGACCTTTCCGGTTCCCGGACGGGAGGCATGTGTGACGTTGATTGCCGGCGGTTGGGGCGGGGGAATAACCGGAATTTCCAGCATCGACTATCGGGATGCGTCGCAGAATTCGACGATGAGTGATCAGCGTTATGAGAATGACGAGTGGTATGAGTTCAGAATTGAAGTTCGCAGCGACGATATTCAGGTGTGGCTCGACGGACGGATTATCGTCAACGCTTTCATTCGCGATCGTCACATCGGGATGCGACCGGGAGAGGTGGAGCAGGTGCAGCCGTTTGGTTTGATCACTTGGGAGACCGTCGCGGAAGTGCGGCGATTGAAAGTGACGGAGTTGCGAGAATAAAAAACGCACGGCCCGGGAGATTCCGGACCGTGCGTAGTCGCTTCCTTTTTCAGCAAGCGGGAACGCTTACCGATAGATTCTGAATTCGAGGCTGCGGCGTCCGTTTTGGAAGTGCAGGTTTGTGGAGAAAGCCACTTCGCGATGGGCGTTGGAGTGATGACGGCGAACGGGTTCTTTGATGGCTGGAGCGAAGCGATCGTGGTGATCGAAGTCGTGGGTTCTGTCATGACGGTCGAAATCAAAGTCACGTCCGCCCCGGTGATCACGCGAGGGATGAATCCTTTCGCGAGTGAGCGCGGAAATCTCGCAGGCGAGTTCATCGATCAATTCGAGTTCACCCGGGATGTCGCAAGGTTGCTCGTGGACGCGACTGGCGAGGACCATGGTGCGCTCGACGGTCGTACGGAGGTAGTCGCTGCGGCGTTCGATCGTGGTCGGCATGCAGTCGGTGACGGCGGCTTTGATGACATGACCGGCGCGGCGCTCCAACTCTTTCAGCCCGTCGAGCAAGGCTCGGTCGCGGGAGCTTGGCGGACAATGGTGCCGATTTCGGAGGAAAGTTTCGAATTCGTAAGTGAGGTCCTCCGAAATTCTAACGGCTTCTTTCGCCTTGAGAATGACGTCGTGACGCGGAAAAGCGTCGCGGTCGCCGGCGAGCGTGAGTGTGGGTGCGGCCATGATGGCGGCCAGGGTTCCAAGGATGGATGGTTTTGTTTTCATGGAGGTGTTCCTTTCTGGTTATCTATCTGTTGGGATAGACGGGAACGCCTCCGGGGTATTCGAGAGAGAGCGGAAAAGGAAAAAATAAAGTCGGTGGATTTTTCGAATAATGCGGAAGGTATTTCGTCGCGGTGGCTGCTCTGTTTTTCGGATCGAATTGCAGTTGAGCTTGTCATTGCCATGGCGCCACTTCTTGTCGAGTCTTGGCAAAGATCAGCATGTCGGATCCACTACAAACGAGAGTGACTCTCCTGCAGAAGATTCACGACCATCAGAACGATGCGGCGTGGAGGGATTTCGTCGAGTTGTACACGCCGTTTATCTATCGATTTTGCTGCCGGGAAGGATTGGCGCATGACGACGCCTCGGATGTGGTTCAGGAAACGTTGCGAGCGGTCGCATCCGGCATTGCCAAGTTCGAGTATCAACCGGAGCGGGCGAAGTTCCGCACCTGGCTCTACCGCGTGGCGCGATCGAAGTTGAACACCTTTCTCCGGCGCAAGCTGAAGCATCCGGAGGGAACCGGTCGTTCAACGATTCAGCGTTTGGTGGAAGAACATCCCGCGGAAGAAACCGAGGAATGGGAGATGGAATATCAGCGACACATGTTTCGGTGGGCGGTGAGTAAGGTGAAACACGAGTTTGGCGACAAGGTGTGGTCGGCTTTCTGGAAAACGGCGGTGGAAGAAAGGCCGGTGAAGGAGATTGGGGAGGAACTGGAGATGAGTGCGGGGAGCATTTACGCGGCGAAGTTTCGCGTGATCAATCGCCTCCGGGAGAAGGTGGAATCGGTTACCGGGGAACTGGAAGCCTCTTTTGAGATTACCTGAGCCGTGATGAAGCAGAAACTTATAAGATTCCTGAAATCCGCGGGTTTGGAGATATAGCGATGTCTGACTTTACCGACAGCGAGCTTGGAGCGTTTCTGGATGGGACGATTGATGGTGAAAAGGAGACGTTGATTACTGCTCAATTGGAATCGGACGCAAAGTTGCGAGAGCGCTTGGAGCAACTCTCTGGCGCCGGGGGATTTGATCGCGATTGCGCGACAGTCGGGGCGTCAGAGGATGCGGCTCCCGAGGTGCAGGACTTGATTGAAAAAATCGTGGGGTCCGTCAGCGAGGAGACACCCGAGCCGCTGTCGCAAAGCGTGTATCTTCGTTATCTGGAACCATCGACGGAGGAGAACGCGCTGGGAAAACTGGTGGACTACGAGATCCTTGAGGTCATCGCGGCGGGAGCGATGGGAGTGGTTTTTCGGGCAAGGGACAATCAGCTGGAACGAATCGTCGCGATCAAGATGCTTTCGCCTTTATACGCGGAAAGTGACGTGGCCAAAGAGCGATTCCGTCGCGAGGCGAAGGCGGTGGCGGCGATTGAGCATCCCCATGTGATTTCGATTTATTCCGTCGATCAAAGCAAGGCGGGCTTGCCGTTCCTGGTGATGAATTATGTGAACGGGCAATCGTTGAGCGACCTCCTCTTGAAACTGGACGGACGTTCTTTGCCGGTGTCGGAGATTCTCCGAATTGGAAAAGCGGTGGCAGCTGGCCTCGACGCCGCCCACCAGCAAGGCCTCGTCCACCGCGACATCAAGCCGTCGAATATCCTGTTGGAAGGCGAAGGTCCTGGAGTTTGGATTACGGATTTCGGACTCGTGAGGGGGCGGTCGGAAATGACTCTCACGCGAACGAACATGTTCCTCGGGACGCCGGAGTTCGCCGCGCCCGAGCAGTGCGCCGGTCAATTGGTGGATGAGCGTTCGGATCTCTTCAGCTTTGGCGCGGTGTTGTATTATCTCGCCACCAGCCGGCGGCCATTTCAGGGAGAGAGTTTTGCCGGACTTGTCTATAAGATCGTGCATGTGCCGCATCCATCGGTGCGAGAGGCGCGGAAGGATTTGCCGGACTGGTTGGTGGAATTGATCGATACGCTTCTCTCCAAGGACCCCAAAAGGCGACCGGAGTCGGCGGTGGCAGTTTTGCAAATGCTGGAGAAGGAAAGTTCGGCGGAACTCCACGCGAATCCATCGAAGTCATTCCGGTGGTGGTGGGCCGCGGCGGCCGGGGTATCGGGTCTTTTAATTCTCGGGTTGGCATCCGCCGTTCTCAATTCCGATAGGCCCGAGCAGGTATCCCAAACTCCCGAGTCGTTTGCGGAAAAAGTTTTCAGTGCGGATGGTCAGCGGTTTGAAAGCCTACAGGAGGCGGTCGAGTCTGTCGGGGCGAATGGCGTGGTGGAAATCGCCACCTCGGGGGCAATCGTTTTGGACAAAACGATTGAGCTGCCGGTGGACCGTGTTCTGCTGATTCGCGCGGCGAGCGGTTTCCTGCCGAGGTTAGAAGTGAGTTCGCCGATGCCAATCCTCAGGGCGCCGGGTGGAGTGAATCTCGAGGGGCTGGAGTTCATGCAGCCGGAGAGTAACGAGTTCATCTGGGAGGATGCGGCTTTGCAGGTGTCGAACGGACCGTTTTCCTTGATCAATTGTCGGCTGTTGCGCCCGTTGGCGGGCAGCGCCGTTGTTCCGACGTTCACGGGCCCTTATTTTCCGATGATAGATTTGACTGGTTGTTCGGAAGTGAGCGTTGTGAATTCGGAGATTTATTCGCCTTCGGCAGTATGCATCGCCGCGAAGTCTGATCCCGATAAGACCGTATCTATTCACTTCCGAAATTCGATCGTCATCGGGACAAGTGCTTGCTATGTGAGGAATCATCACAAGGACGATATGGAACTTATCTTTGATCGGACATTTTCGCTGTGCCGTGATCTCGTCTGGGTTGATCCGAGCCCTGACGGGTCAGGTGGGTATCAACTAAGGAGTTCGAATTCCGTTTTCCACGGTCGTAGTTTCTTTCTCACGACGGCGAATGTGTTCGCGGATGAATTCGCGGGAGAGCTTCATTGGGAAGGTAAATCGAATTTATACAGCATGCGTCGTATGTTCTACGGCGTCCGTGGACAAAGATTGTCTTTCCAGGATATGGAAAGATTCAATTGGATGAGGGAGGAGACCGGCTCCGTGACCACAAATCTCGCTCGTTTCTCGGGCGATGCCTTGATTCGTGGGACGGAGGAAATCGAAATCCTGACGGCGGACCAATTTATTCTGACCGAGGAAGATGTAACGGATCCCGAGAGGTTCGGCCCAGATCCTGAGTTAGTAGGGCCACGGGCTTTTGAAGCGACGCGTAATGGAAGCGACGAGAGCGGCTAAATTAAAACTGTAGCCGGAATCCGTCCGTCGCGAAGCGATGGTGTAACTGTAGCCGGACGTTTCAACGTCCGGTAGCTCGCAAAACCTCTCGCGTCGCGAAGCGACCGCTGAATTTTGAGAGAGATAAAAGCAAGGGGCCGCCGAGGCCTCACGCATTCGGCGACGGCGATCAGTATCGCTGAGTTCGGAAGTATCCTCTGGGCTCCTCGATACCGTAAAGGCCGAGGTCGATGGTAATGGCGGTTTGATTAGTTCCGAGGTGACCGGTTTGGATGAAGAGCGTGGACCACTGCCTGAGGTCCGTGGAGTGGAGCACGCTGTAGGAGCTGCCGGGATCCGTACTCAGGGTGAGATCCATGGAGTTATTGGCGGAGTCCCGGGAAAAGGCGATGATTCCCACGGGAGCGAGGTCGACGATCAGGAACAAGAGTGGATCGTCTCCGTTGAGGAACTCGCTCAAATTGGTGATGCCGTTTTGGTTGGCATCAAGAGCGGCATCGCCGGGGTTGGACGAATCGAATCCGTAGAGGTCTTCCCAATAGTCGGGCATGCCGTCGCTGTCGGAGTCAACTTGTCCGTCTCGTTCGAAAGCGCCGATGTCCGGTGCTGCGCCGGCCACGCGGGTGAAGCCGCGTTGGTCGTAACATTGCACGAGAGAAAGGAAGGAATCTCCTGCATCGATGGCCGGACTGGCGATTCCAGGGGCGTGCGCGTCGGACCAGCCGTTATTGCTGTTCAATGCTCCGAGAAGAGGGTTGGTCGATTGGAGGTCGCCGGTTTCGATGAAGACCCTCGCACCGCCATCGTCGGCGATATTGAAGCCCCGGGATGTGAGGTGATCCGTCAAGGTGGATGAGGAGTCGAAGTTATTACTGCCGGCGCTGTTCGTGTTGTTGGCGAAAATCGAGGAATAGGTGGTGGCGTTAGCAGTGCCGAGGGAGAGGCCTCCAGTGAGGGTGGCGCTGCTGGTGGAGTTGCTGGCAATCGTGCAGGCATCGAACGTGGCACTGGCCGAACCGGTAAGTGCGATAGCTCCTCCGTTGGCACCGCTGGAGTTTCCGGAAACGGTGGAATTGAAGAGCCGAAGCGAACCTTCCTCGGCGGCGATGCCGCCGCCGTCGCCGTTGGAGCTGTTATCGCGAATGCAGCTGTGGGTGATGACCAGATCTGCGAGGCTTCGGATGCCGGCGCCGTCTCCCACGCTGCTCCCGTCCCTGATGGTGAGGGCGTGCAGGGCGACAGTGTTTTCGGCGAGGATGGATAAGACGCGTCGGGAATTACCGCCGCTGATCTCCATCCCATCGGGGAGCGTGGTAGCATCGATCTGGACGGTTTTGTCGATGGTGAGGGGATTGTTCTGACCGCCGCCCGCAGAGGAAATGTCGATCGTGGCTCCGTTGAGCGCGGGACCGAAGAGGATGCGTTCGCCGTCGTTGATCTGGGCAAGCGCTTCGCGAAGGGAGACTTGACCGGTGTTGTTGAATTCGTCGACGGCGGTTGCCACGCTGATGAAGTTTCCGGCCTCGACGGCGCCAATGTCGATACGGGGAAAGGCGGCAGGGTTGCCCTTGCCGGTGGCGATACGGACGAAGCCGCGCGCATCCGTGGACGGCGCTTGGGTGATTCCGGCATCCCCGGCGTCGATGGCGGGACTTATCGCAAGCAGGGCGTGTGTGCGGTTCTCGCCACCATAAAGAGCAAGTGGAGCGAGAAAGGGTTTCCGCTTTGTATAGTCGTGCAATGGGTCGGCGAAAGAGGGGTTGCCGTCGATGAGGTTGAAGCCCAGCGAGGTGATGGCTCCCAGAGGCACGTCAACGTTCCGCAGGCCGGAGTTGTTCGTATTGGCGGCGAGGATGGTATGGCCGATGTCGAGGGTGCTGCCGTTGAGAAGGTGGATGCCGCCGCCGTTCGTCATGGATCGGTTGTCGGCAATGGTGGAGTGGGTGATGGAGCCGCTGATATTTGCGCCGTAGATGCCGCCGCCGATATTGTTGCTGACGTTGCCGGACAAGGTCATGTTTTCGGCGGTGATGTTGGACTGAAGGCTCAGGTAGAGGCCGCCGCCGTGGTCGAGGTCGCATTCGTTCTGGATGATGGAACTGCGAGTGATCGTCACCTGTGAGTTTGCCGAGGCGTGAATGCCGCCGCCGGAGCTGGTGGCGAAGTTGTTGCTGACGGTGGAATTGCGAATGGAGAGATCGCCGCCGGGCCCGACGAAAATTCCTCCCCCAGGTCTGCCGGTGGAAAGCGTTGTGGCGTTGTTGTTGATGTTCGTGCGAAGAAGATCCAGTGAGCTGCTGCCGTCGATGTGAATGCCGCCGCCATTGCCATCGGACTCGCTAGCCTGAACGCCGCCGTCGATCATCGTGACATCCGCGTCGTTCGTCACGCGCAGGCCTGCTCCACCGTTGCCGCTGAGGGTGCCGCGTTTCAGGGTGATCCCCTGCAGCGTCACGGAGGCGTTGTCGATCTCCATGACGTTGATTTGACTGAGTCCGGAGATTGAAAAGCCGTCGCCCAGTCTGCTCGCGTCAATAGTGATGTTTTTGTCGATGAGGAGTGGCGTGCTCTGCGCGCTGGGGCCGACGAGATTGGTCGTTTCGCCATTGAGGGCAAAGGAAATGGTGATGATGCCGCCGTCGCCGATCTGGGTAAGCGCTTCGCGGAGGGAGAGGCCGACGCCGGGATCGAGGACTTCGTCGATTTCCGTCGTGACGGTCAGGTTTCCGACGAATTCATAGGCGCCGCTGTCGATGGTGGCGGTGCCGTCGGTGTCACCATCGATGACACGATCGAAACCGCGTTGGTCGTTGCTGGGAAGAACGGCGCCGCTTCCGAAACCCGCGTCGATGGCCGGGCTCGCGGGGTCGAGGGCATGGGTTTTCGTGTGCCCCCCGTTGGTCCCGAGAGGGCCGAGGAGGGGGTCGATGTTGGTTTGATCGCTGGGATGGTTAAGTTCTGTCGTGGTTTCGTCGGTGATGTTGCCGCCGAGGGAAGCAAAGACCGCAAGCGGATCGATGCTCAACATGTCGAGATTGCCTTGTGTGTTGCGGTTGTTGAAGAATACACAATTGCGCATCGTGGCGTCGGCGAGTTCCCGACCGAGATCGCCGAGTTCGATGGTATTGAATCCGACGTTGTCGGCGAAGGTGCAGGATTTGAACTCGATCTGTTCTCCACTGGTCGAGGTGGAAGTGTAGACAACGGCCGATCCGTCTTAGCTGGCGGTGTTTGCGGAAAAAGTGCAATTCACGAATTCGAGGTCGGAGGCGTTGTTTTGATTGTAGGGAGCGGAGGAGAAAACGGCTCCGCCGGAACTCGCCTCGTTGTTGTGGAAGGTGCATCGCCGGAAGACCAAGTCGCTGGACTCGAGGAGAGCTCCCCCACCCGAGCCGCTGGTGGTGTTGAATGAAAAGGTGGTGTCTTCGATGACGCCGTTGGTGAAGAGTTCCGCGTGGAGTCCGTGATTGAGGTTGGCGTTCAGGGAACAGCGGCGGACGGTGAGACCGGTGGCGTCGATGCAATAGAGGCCGGCTTCGGCGTTGCCAACAAGATTGGAGTCTTCCATCACAAGTTCGCAGCGCCCCGGCGTTGGACCTTGGATATTACTGCGGAAAAGGGCGAGACCATTGCGGGTGTTGAAAGAGAGTTGGGAATTGCTGATGAAGACACCGGCGGCGGTCGCTTCCACCCCGGCTGGGTCGTTGAGCGTGGCTGTGCACTTGTTCATCCAGAGGATGTTTGTGGGAGGGTCGTTGATGGCCTTCGGCTTGGCCTCGGCAGCGATGCCGCCCTTGCTCGAGTTGTTGCCGATGATGGTGCAATGGCAGAGGCTGAGGGAGCCTTCGCTCGACGGGGTTTCGTTTGGGAAATACTGGATATCGATGCCGCCGCCATAGTTTGGTGTGAAGACACTGATGTCGCCGTACCCGTCGGTGATGGTGAGGTTATCGAAGTGGCAGGCGGCTCGGACGAGGAAGGGGGTTGTCTGGTTTTGACCGGAAATGGTGATGCCGTCGGGGAGGTTCGAGGCGTCGATCGTTAGAG
>JBCCWV010000131.1:0-13583 GCA_039192745.1 Verrucomicrobiota bacterium
GCACATACTCCGTTCGAGGACTAAGCATCTAAGAGAGAACAAATTCACGATTAAATCTTGACCGGTGAATGGCCCCATTGATAAAAGAACGCATGTCTTCTGACAGCAACACAGGCCTTTCCCGTCGCACAAAACACGTCCGAGATGGGATTTCCGTTCTTCTCATTCCGCTCGCTTTCTTGTTCTCAGGATGCGAGACAACCAAAACAGCGCTTCATAGCGATTCCAGCGGCAGCAGCGGCGGCACATCAACGATCGGCGTCGGAACCATTCAAGATAGCTCCGGCGGCATGTCAGAGCCAGGAAGACTGGTTCAGGCTGCAGGCAACAATAGCGATCTCTCCTTGATCACCCCACTTCCGCAAGGCATCAACTCAACGGGAGAAGCCGCCGCCTTCGGCGCCGCCATGGGGCTGCTTGGTGCCGCCTTCGATGCTGCCGCCCAAGCCCGTTTTAACCGGGAATACGGGCATTATTTCGCCGACGTCAAAAGCGCTGCCCCCACCGACATTGACATTCGTTTCAAGCGGATCATGAAGACTCGCATGCAGAATGAAGGAATGTTCGCTACCCACTTCAGCGAATCCCCCTCTCACCGCATCAACGTCGAGATCAAGTCCTATGGATATTCATGGGCGAAGGAGACAAGGCACCAAACCTATGTCATGCCCGCCGTCTATTGTGTCTGCCGAATCGAAAGTCCCGGGAGCTCAAGAAAAATGCTACGAGTATTTGTCGGTAAGGCCGAGGGATACAAGGCACCCATTTCAGAATTTGCCGGCAATTCCAAGCAAGCAGGATCTGGATTCGATTCGGCTATCAATGACGCCGTCTCCCAGATACTTCGTCACACACAGGGACGTCTGGAGCGAAGCTTTCCCGGAAAGGATTATCCGCCCATCGGTGCCGGACTTGTTGGCACCGGAATCCAGCCTTCCATCGTCGCGACACCTGCTCACTCAATACCGGCCGAATTGAAAACCCTCACCCTTCCATTCGGAAAACCGGTCAGCACACTCACTTTATCTAACACAAAGCCTTACCGCCTGACGCAAGACAGCGGAATGCTCGCCCAAGCCCAGCACAAAGTAAAAATCAGTGGCTTGAGCTATCGCGTCGGGGGCTCCCATGATGGCGCAATCACGCTCCTTATGTCAACAATTTCCTCGCTCGACATTGATCGCAACGACCCGTCGAACCCGCTTCATAAGATTCAAAGTATTCTAAGCGGTGCAGGCGTAACGATCACTCAAGTTCGCGAGGTAAAGAATCTGGGAACCGTAGTTGGCTATTTCATTCTTTCAGACGGCGACAGCTATTCTCAGATAAAGAACCTTAATGATTAGTAAAGAATGCCCCACATTTCCAATATTCGATTCGCCATACTACTCAAACTCCTACTGCCATTAGTATTCCTTTCTGCAGGCAGCTTTCTTCAAGGCACTGACAAACCCAACATCGTCCTCTTCCTTGTCGATGACATGGGCCTCATGGACTCTTCAGTCCCGTTCCTCACCAACGAAAAGGGCCAGCCACAAAAGCACCCACTCAACGAATTCTACCGCACGCCCAACATGGAGCGGCTCGCGAAACAAGGCTCGCGCCTCAGCCAGTTCTACGCCATGAGCGTTTGCTCACCCACCCGCGTCTCCATCATGACCGGCCAGACCTCCGCCCGGCACAAAACCACCCAATTCATCAAACCCGAAACGAACAACGCCGGCACTTACGGTGCGCAGGACTGGAAATGGGAAGGCATCACCAAAGACCACGTCACTCTTCCCGCCGAACTCCGCAAAGCCGGCTACCGCACTATCCACAGCGGCAAGGCCCACTTTGGCCCCAACGATTCTTACGGCGCTGATCCCACGAACATCGGCTTCGACATCAACATCGCTGGCTGCGCCTACGGCCAACCCGGTAGTTACTACGGCGAAGACCACTACGGCTGGGCCAAGAAAGGTCGAGAGAAACGCGCGGTCCCCGGACTCGAGAAATACCACGGCACCGACACCCATCTCACCGAAGCCTGCACGGTCGAAATGAACGCCGCGATCAAGGAAGCCGTCGATGACGGTCAGCCGTTTTTCGCCTACCTCTCCCACTACGCCGTCCATACGCCGTTCCAATCCGATCCCCGCTTCGCCGAAAACTACGCCGACGAAGACAAGAAAAGCCTCGCCGCCTTCGCCACCTTGATCGAGGGCATGGATAAGTCACTTGGCGACGTCCTTGACCAATTGGAAAAACTCGGCGTCGCCGAAAACACGCTCGTCCTCTTCGTCGGCGACAACGGCTCCGACGCCCCGGTTGGCGATGTCCACGAAGTCGCCTGCGCCGCTCCGTTACGCGGAAAAAAAGGCACCCACTACGAAGGCGGCATGCGCGTCCCATTCATCGCCGCGTGGGCCAAACCCAACGCAAAAAACTCGCACCAAATACGTTTCCCCATCGCGACTAACGCCATCAATGATCGGGAATTCGGCACCGTCTGTGATCTCTACACCACCACGCTGATTGCCGCCGGACTCAACCCCACCGACCCCGCCGTTGGCCAGGGCAAAGACGGCATCAGCCTCTGGCCCCTCTTCGCCGACGGCGGCAAGCGCCAGTTCGGATTCGAACGCCGCTTCCTCATGCACTTCCCCCACTCCCACCGCAGCGCCTACTACACCGCCTTCCGCCAAGGCGATTGGAAACTTGTCTACCACTACCGCCACGACCCCGAACGAGGTAAAATAAAATGGCCCCAAACCGAACTCTTCAACCTTGCCGACGACCCTTACGAAACGACTAACCTCTCCGAAAAAGACCCCGACCAACTCCGCACCATGATGGACGCGATGAAGACGCAACTTGATCTCGTTGACGCTCAGTATCCACTCGCGGATGATAAGAAAAGCCTCCTGAAACCTACCCTTTGAAGTTTAGTTTCGTTCGCAGTGTTTCTCCTTCATGAAAACCTTCTCCTATCTCCTGATCGTTCTCTTCGCCCTTAGCTCCAAACTCTACGCCGCATCATCTGCACCCCGCCCCAATATCGTCTTTATCCTTTCCGACGACATGGGCTGGGCGCAGCCGGGGTTCAACGGCGGGGAAGGCAACCTCACGCCGAACCTCGACAAGCTGGCGGCAGAGAGTATGCGGCTGACGCAGTTTTACACTCACTCCGTTTGTGCGCCGACGCGCGGGGCCTTCCTTACCGGGCGTTATGCTTGGCGGAATTGGATGGACTGGCGGTCGGAGGACTTCGGGAAGCCCAGTTACTTGGAAAAGCTCGGACTTACTTTGGCCATCAACGAACGTGGCGAAGAAACACGACGCATTCATGCCCTCGATACCAACGAACGCACCGTCGCCGAAGCCTTGCAGGAAGCCGGCTACTTCACGGCCATCGTCGGCAAGTGGCATTGCGGCGAATGGCTGAAAGAGCACCTCCCGATGCAGCAGGGCTTCGACCACCAATACGGGCACTTTGCATGGGGAATCGATTACTACACGAAGACGATCGAGCACAACGCCCCGGCTCGCTTCGCCGTTTATGACTGGCATCGGAATGAAGTCCCCATCCAAGAGGACGGCTACGTCACCGACCTCATCGCCGACGAAGCGGAGAGAGTCATCGCAGCGCGAAAAGGTAAGGAAGATCCATTTTTCTTGTATGTCCCGTTCAACGCCGTCCACGGCCCGCTCAACGAGCCACCCCGCCACAACGAAGGCAATGATGTCCGCAGTGCGATGCTCAAATGCATGGATGACGCCGTCGGAAAGATCGTGAACGCCATTGATACCAATGGCTTCAAGGACAACACTCTCGTCATCTTCACGAACGACAATGGCCCGGTCCTCGAGGAGATGAGCAAGCCCTACCGCGGCGCAAAAAATACCACCTACGAAGGCGGCGTCCGCCAGCCTTGCCTCCTGCGCTGGCCCGGCAAAGCCAAACCAGGCACCGAAAATGATACTCTCATGTTCATCGCCGACTTTTTTCCGACCTTCATCACGCTCGGCGGAGGAAAGCATGAGCAGGAACTTCCGATCGATGGCCTCGATCAAACGAAGTCGCTCTTTGATGGCGAAGAAAGCCCGCGCAAGGAAATCGTCTTCGAGGTCGAGGGCAGCGATCGCCTTCCCACCATTCGCAAGGGTCCATGGAAGCTGATGGGCGACCGGCTCTATCACGTGAAGAAAGATCCCTCGGAGCAATCAGACGTCGCCGCCGACAACCCGGAAGTCGTCGCCCGCCTCAAAAAGCGCCTCGACACCCTCGCCAAGCAGCGTCCTCCACTCGGCGACAAGCCCCTTCTTATGGACCCGCCGCTCCCCTACGTCTACGGAATCAGCGGCGCAGAAAACCCTCCCCAGTGGTTGATAGACCACGTCAACGCCGTCCGCGCCAAACAACCCCAAGAGTGGGCCCCCGGCAAAACCCCCTGGCCCCAAGCCCCGCCGAACTGACGTAGTATTACGGGCTTCCAGCCTGTAACCGGAAGCCGGACGGACTCCACAACACCAGTGATAGGACATCACGCCCCGTTCTCAAAACCGGATTTGAGACAGAGAACACAGCCCAAGGAATAGTCTCCGACGCACTCGCCGAGTTCTCCCAAAGTCTCGAAGCCTGTGCTAAAATGTGGCCACTCTCGATGATGAACCCCCACATCATTTGGCTCGCCCTGATCTGCTCTTCCCTCGCGTCCGCCGAGGAACGCGTTCCGTGGACGACCTCAAAGATCAAGGGCTCGCCCGACCCGGCTCCGCCGTATATCGCCGAGCGCCTCTGGCCGCATATCCAATTTGATCGGGCCTTGGAAATCACACGCCTCGATTCCGAGAATCGCATCTTCATCATTCAACAAACCGGTGAAATCTTTTCCCTTCCCTCAAGCCCTTCGGCGCGACCCGAAGCCGCGGAACTCCACGGCAAGCTGAAAGACCACGTCGATAAATTCGTCCGCCTCCTCGGCATCTGCTTTCATCCCAACTTTAAAGACAACCGCGAAGTCTTCCTCTTCTACAACATCAAGATCGGACCAAATAACAACGATCAATCAACAGCCATCGCCCGCTACCATCTCGACGACCAACTCCAGCTCGACGCCTCCCGCGCCGAGATCATCATCGAAGCCGGCGGCGGCGGACACAATGGCGGGCACATGAAGTTCGGACCGGACGGCATGTTCTATTTCACGCTTGGCGATTTCGACGCCCCGTCTCCCCCCGATCACCGCAACTGGGGCCAGGACACGAGCAATCTCGCCTCTACCATCGTGCGCATCGACGTCGATAATCGCGACCCCCGTCTTGCCTACAAGATTCCCAAGGACAATCCATTCGTCGATCTCGAAGGCACACGCCCCGAAATCTGGGCCTTCGGTTTCCGCAATCCCTGGAAGATTTGTTTCAATCCCGCCAACGGCGACCTCTGGACTGGCGACGTCGGATGGGAACTTTGGGAGATGCTCTACAAGGTGGAAAAAGGAGGCAACTACGGCTGGTCGATCATGGAAGGCCCGCAGCCCACGAAAACCGATCAACCCGTCGGACCCGCACCGATCTCACCGCCCACTTACTTTTACTCGCACATGGTCGGCGCGTCCGTTACCGGCGGTTACTTTTGGCAATCATCGCGTTTGCCCGATTTAGTCGGGAGCTACCTCTACGGGGACTTCGTCACCGGTCGCCTCTGGGGCCTTCAATATGAAGGTGACAGCGTAAAGGAAAACACCCTTCTCGCCGACACTCGAAAACAAATCGTCACGTTTGGCGAAATGGATGGCGGCGAAGTAGTCTTCCTCGACTGGCAGTTCGAGCAGAACCTCTACCGACTGGTTCCCAATCCCAATCACGGCCGTCCCGTCACCAACTTTCCCCAACGACTGAGTAAGACCGGCCTTTTCCAAAACACGAAGAAGCAAAAACCCGTCGGAGGTGTTTACGAATTCAAGATCAACACGCCTTCCTGGAATGACGGCGCCACGTCCCGCTACTGGGTCGGCGTTCCCGGCGAAGGTACGATCGAAACATTCGTTCGACGCCGCCAGGACTCGCCACTTCTCCAATACGAAAAACCCGACGACACCGTCCTCGCGCGCACCATCAGCCTCGGCGAACGCAAAGTGGAAACTCAGATCCTCCACTACGACGGCTACTGGAAAGGATACACTTATCAATGGAACGAAGATCAAACCGACGCCGAACTCGTGCCCAAAGCGGGACTCGAAACTGAAATCGACGGCAAGCCGTGGCGATTCCCAAGCCGGTCCGAATGCGTTCGCTGTCATGGTTCGAACTTCCATCGTCCCCTCGCTTTCCTTCCCGGCCAAATCAACCGTGACGGACAAATCGAACGGTTTCTTGCGCTCGGTCTCGTCGATAAAAAATTCAAAGATAGCACCAAGTTCCAGCCGCTCGTCGATCCTCACGATTCCTCAAAGTCCCTTGACGCCCGCGCCCGCTCTTGGCTCCACATTAATTGCGCCCAATGTCACCGCGTTTCCGGCGGCGGAGGCGTGACCGCGCGCATGGACATCGCCAGCCCGCTCGACACGGCCGACTTACTCAACGTCGCCCCGTCCCGCGGCGGCTTCGGCCTCGATGACCCCCAACTCATCGCCCCCGGCGACCCCTACAACTCCGTCCTCTACTACCGCATCGCCACCCGCGGCTCCGGACACATGCCCATGCTCGGACCAAAATCCCTCGACGAAGAAGGCATCCGCCTTATCCACGACTGGATCCGCGCCATGGATCCTGACAAAACCACCTCACAGGCGAAGATGAATCCGAAAACCGCATCCGAAGCACTCGCCCTGCAACATCGCATTCAATGTGGAAACGTTCCGGAAACAAAACGTGACGACGCCATCAAAGCCTGCCTGACCAGCGAAAATCCCTACGTGCAGAATCTTTTCTACGGAGTTGACGAAACGAACTAGGATTGCGTCGAACTCCTTCAGATAAGAAATAGGATGGCGAAAATTATAGTTTTCCACCGACGCGCAGGGCGGAGTCGCGTCCTTTCGTGATTCCTCTCAAGCCGCAGGCGCGACAGTATCCATCACAGCCGAAACCGCTTCCTGAACTTCCACGGCTTCCATGCAACGGAGATCCATCGGACACTCGCGGAGGAAGCACGGGCTGCACTCGACGTGGTGGCGGAGTATGTGGTGGTTGTTCCCGGCAGGGCTGGTCCACGCGGGTTCGGTGGAGCCGAAAATGGAAACCGTTGGCACACCGAGCGCCGCGGCAAGGTGCATCGTGCCGGTATCGTTCGTGAGCAAGGCCGTGCAGCCGTGAAGTTCGTCGATGAGTTCTTTCATCGTCGTCTTGCCGCAAAGATTTCGGCAATTTTCGTCGAGTAGTTTGGAAATCTCCGCGCCGACTTCCACATCTTTCGGTCCGCCGAGCAAAATGACTTCGCATTCAGGCGATCGCGCTTGCACGGACTTTGCCGTTTCGGCGAAACGCTCGGGGAACCAACGCTTGGCCGGGCCGTATTCCGCGCCCGCGCAAATCCCGAGGCGCAGTCGCGGCGCGTGCCCCCAGGGTTGTCGGCGCTTCGGCGGATCAGCGAAGATCCCTCGCACATCTGCGCCGATACGCGTGGCCATGCGAAAATACCGTTCGGCATGATGCCGCGGCGGACCGTCGACCGCTTTTTCGGGGATGATCTGATTGAGAAGTTTTTTCCGGCTGTGCCCGGCGTAACCAATGCGCTTCGGGACACCCGCGAGCCACACTTCGAGCGCCGACCGTACCGAATTTGGCAGGAGAAGGGCAACGTCGAAATGCCCCGCCGTCTTGATGGTGCGCGCCACGCGGAACGGCGAATCCTTTTTGCCGCGAGTGATGACGGCATCCACCTCCGGAATCGTTTCCCAAAGTTCTTTCAAGTTCGCGCCACAAAGGACGGTGATCTTCATGTCAGGCCGCCCGTATTTGAGCGCGCGCACCGCAGGAACGGCCATGCAGGCATCGCCGAGCCAATTTGGGGATCGCACGAGCATGCGGAAGGGTTTGAGATCGGCGGTTTCCATCCGCGGCGGCAGGGTGATGCCGCGCTTGTAGCCGCTGAGAAGGAAGGCGGGGTTCGGCGTTTTCCAACGGTTGTGCACCCAAAACCAATCGGCGGGCGACTGGCGAATGATCTTTTCCATCGCGACGTTCATCCGCGCGGTCGTTTCTTCCGAGTCCTTGCCCGCCGTGAGTTCGTCGCCGATGACCAGTTTCCAGCGTGCCCATCCCGTGGTCACGATGCCGACAGGAAACATCGGCGCTCTCGCACGGCGGGCGATGAGAGCGGCGAGATTGGTCGTCGAGGCGAGACGACCGAAAAACGGCGCCCAGATGCCTTTGTCGCCGGCGTGTTGGTCAACGAGAACGCCGAGTCCGCCGCCGTTGCCCAGCCATTTGATGGGTGCGAAAAAACCGTCGCGACGGTCGAAGAGTTTCACGCCGTTACTTTCCCGGCGTTTGCGAATATGCGCGTCGAGGAACGGGTTGGCGAGAGGCTGGTAGAGGGAACCACGTTGACCTGCAGCCGGGGCGATAGCTGGTGTGCGTGTTAGGATTTCCCAGTTGCCCATGTGCGGGATGAGATAGACGAACTTCTCGTGATTACACGAATCGCCGGCATCGAGCCGCGCGAGTGCCTTGTCCTGACGCATCATACCAAGCTTGATGCTGCAAACGAGATTCGCACCGACGCGGCCGAAGTGCTTTCGCGTGAGTGCCTTGATCTCGGCCTCCGACTTTTCACCGTCGAAGGCGATGCGGAGGTTGCGCCGGGCGAGTGATCGGTATTTCGGCAACGCCAGATGAGCGACCCGGCCCGCCGCCATACCGAGACCGAAACACAGGCCGATGGGAAGAAGCGCGAGGACACCCTCGAATCCGCGGTAGACGAGATACACGAGCCGCTGTCCGAATGATCCGCTCGATGGGGAGGAGGACGATCTTTTCTTCTTCTTTTTCGACATCGCCGATGGGCGGGGAATTTCGCTTCTCCGGGAGGTATTCGCAAGAGGAGGCTGGCCGTAGATTGAAGCTCCAGCTTCGATCCCTATCGGAGCTTGGATTTTCCGAATTCGTGGGCGCTTTGTGACGGATAAGATCGCTTTTGGACAGAACCGCCTCTGAGCGCTTGGAGCGAAGCTGGAGCTTCACTCTACTAACCTCGAAGGGCCACCTCCCCGGCGGACCGCGGACATCCACGTCCGCATCGAACCCATGACCGAAGGGAAGCAATTCTGTCTCGAACGGACGGCGGCTTTCTTCGCAAGAACCCGCGCCAACACATGAAAGAGCGGCGCGAAGCGCCGGGGTGGGTGAGCGGACGTGGACGTCCGCGGTCCGCCGGGGAGGAGCTTTAAATCAAATCGACAATGGAACCGAAATCGGCGTCGAAGAGGCGGCGGTAGATGCGGGTGGCGGAGCGATCGGTCATGCTGGCAAGATGGTCGCAGATGAGTCGGGCTCGCTCGCCTTCGGCCTCGGCGGCCTTCACTTTTTCTTCGATCGACTCGGGCAGAATCCGGAGCCCACGCTCGGATTTCTTCACGAAAATACTTTCGAACGTACGGAATAACCGCTCGAGAAGATGCGCGGACTTGAACTCCAATTGTTGAAGCTGCGGCGACCGGAAAACAACGTCAAAAGCGAGGCGCTTGTAGAGCGCACTTTCGCGCTGTGCGGCTTCATGAATCTCCAATCGGAATGCGTGCCGGTTGGTTTTCTTCGCCAAGAGATTCGAATCCTCTTTCACTAACCGGACGGCTTGAATGAAGTCGCCGATCTTCCGACCAAGCTGCGCTTCGAGCCGACCTTTGCTGATGCCGTTCAGTAGATCATCGATCCACTTCGCTTCGTCCTCGGCGAGTGATTCGGTTTCTGCCCACTGGCGAACGTTTTCCGCGCGCAGGAATCCCGCCTTAACGCCGTCGAGGATGTCATTGAGCGAATACGCGGAGTCATCCGCCCAGTCCATGATCTTGCATTCGATCGATCGAAATGCGTTCCGTTTTTTCCCGGCTTCGAGCTGTGCGGTAAAATCTTCCCCGTCAAAAATGAATTCCAGCACCTCCCTCTGGTCGTCATAGATGAAATGATTCGGCGCGTCGGGCGTTTCCGCAAAAAGCGTCTTGTATTTCAACGTGCCATCGACGAACGCCCGCGAAGGCGCCATACCGATGTCGCCGTACACCGTGGCCGTCAGTAATCGCAGTGTCTGCGCATTCCCTTCAAATCCACCATAGGGCTGCATCATCTGGTGCAAGGTGCGTTCACCGGCGTGACCAAAAGGCGGATGCCCAAGATCATGCGCAAGGCACGCCGCCTCAACGAGATCGGCGTCGATGAAAAATTCTTCGCCGAGATCGTCGCTCGTCGACCTGAGATACTGACAAATCGACCGCCCGATTTGCGCAACTTCCAGAGAGTGCGTTAACCGCGTGCGGTAAAAATCATATTCCCCCGAAAAGAAAACCTGCGTCTTGTTCTGCAACTGACGAAAGGCCGACGTGTAGATCAAACGGTCACGGTCCACCTGAAACGGCGTGCGATAGTCCTCGCGCCGTGGGTGGTCGCCGAAGACTTCGGCATCAAAATCGTTGTAGAAAGTGTTGGTCAAGGGGCCAACCAGATTAGTTATCAAACTCCGCGACGAGTCCGGAGATCGTGGCTTTGGCGTCGCCGTAGATCATTCGGGTGTTCTCGCGGAAGAAGAGGGTGTTAACGAGGCCGGAGAAGCCCGCGCCTTGTCCACGTTTCAAGGCAAAGACAGTCTTTGCCTCGTGGACGTTGATGATGGGCATGCCGTAGATCGGGCTTGTCGGGTCATCGGCGGCGGACGGGTTGACGACGTCGTTGGCGCCGATAACGATGGCGACGTCAACGGTTGGCATGATGGCGTTCACGTCGTCCATTTCGCGGAGTTGCTCATACGGGACATCGGCTTCGGCGAGGAGAACATTCATATGGCCGGGCATACGACCGGCAACCGGGTGGATGGCAAAGGCGACTTCAGCGCCATTGTCCTCCAGGATTGCTCCCAACTCCTTTACGACATGCTGCGCTTGCGCGACTGCCATGCCGTAGCCAGGGACGAAGACGACGTTCTGCGCTGATTCTAAAACATAGTAGGCATCCTGAACGCTAACGGCTTTCATTTCGCCTTCGACTTCCGCGCCAGTCGATCCCGTGGCCGCGCCGAAACTTCCGAAGAGGACGTTGGCAAGGCTGCGATTCATGGCCTTGCACATGATGATGGTGAGAATGAACCCGCTCGCGCCGACGAGGCAGCCGGCAACGATGAGAACGTTGTTCACGATGACGAATCCTGCCGCCGCGGCGGCGAGGCCGGAGCAACTGTTGAGGAGGGCGATGACCACCGGCATGTCGCCACCACCGATGGGGTTCGTGCCAAAAACGCCAAGGACGAGGGCGATCGCGAGGAAAAAGACAAAGGCCGTGTAACCAAGTCCGTTGTTCGCAAAGAAAACAAACGCGACACCAAGCCCGAGAGTGACAAGACCCAGCACCAGATTGATCAATTTCTGCGCGCCGAGGACCGGTGGAAGCAATTTCGTTTTTCCTGAGAGTTTGGCAAACGCGACGAGACTTCCGGTGAAGGTGACGGATCCGATGAAAACGGCGATAAAAATAACCGCCGCAGTAAACTTCGGACTCTCCGAGGCGGACGTGCCGGCAAAGAGGCTTTGATATTCCGCCCATCCGACTAACAGGCTCGCCAAACCACCGAAACCATTGAAAAGGGCCACCAGTTCCGGCATACCGGTCATCTGCACCCGCTTGGCGAGGACGAAACCAATTCCTCCGCCCAAGAAAAGACCAGCGGCAATAAAGCGGTAATCCAGCCCCGCCGCCACAAGCGTCACGACGACGGCGAGTAGTATACCTCCGGCGGAAATGAGGTTACCACGACGCGCCGTGTCCGCCGATCCCAGCATCTTGATGCCGAAGATGAAGAGGATCGCCGAGACGATGTAACTGAGATTAATGAGTGTATCCATGGGCGATGGCGATGGCAGATAATTAGATCATTGGAGATTGGATGATTGGTGGAGGAATCATGATTTGGAACGTTTCAGTGCGTTTGGTGCATTTGCTGGCTCCTAATTATCGAATTATCCAATTTCCAGTTACCTAACCTCCCTTCTTCTTGAACATCGCGAGCATGCGGTCGGTCACGAGATAGCCTCCAACGACATTGATCGTCGCGAGCACAAGCGCGAGAAACCCGAGGATCTGCACAAAGATCCCGGCTTCAAACTTCAACGCGAGGATGGCCCCGACGATGGTGATTCCGGAAATCGCATTCGACCCGGACATCAAGGGCGTGTGCAGTTGTGAGGGCACTTTTGAAATGAGCTCGAAGCCGAGAAAGGCCGCGAGTGTGAAGATGAAAAGAAGAAGAATGAGTTCCATGGTCTTTTCGGTTCAGTCTTTGAATCGTTCGTGCACAATCGCGCCGCCGTGGGTGAGGACACAGCCTTTGAGAATTTCGTCTTCCAAATCGAGCTTGAAGGTCTTCGCTTCCTCGTCCCAAAAGTGTTCGATCATGTTGCCAAAGTTCGCAGAGAGAACCTGGCTCGCGTGAGTAGGAACGGCGCCTTCAAGGTTTGTGTCCCCGATTATGCAGACACCGTTTTCCGTCGTGATCTCCTGGTCGGCGATCGTGCCTTCGACATTGCCTCCACCTTCCGCGGCCATATCGACGATGACACTGCCGGGTTGCATTTGCTCGACGACGTCACTCTTCACAAGCACCGGCGGTTTGCGGCCAAAGACTTTGGCCGTGGTGATAACGAGATCGGACTGGGCGCAGACCTTGCCTTGGGCGAGGCGCTGCTTTTCGAGTTGTTCGGGCGTGAGTTCCTTCGCGTAGCCTTGGTCGGTGCCGCTGGTTTCGCCGAGATCAATGCGCAAAGCTTTCGCACCGAGCGACTCCGCCTGTTCCAATGCTTCCGGACGCACATCAAAAGCAGTCACGCGAGCGCCGAGGCGCTTCGCCGTGGCGATTGCCTGCAACCCCGCGACACCGATGCCAATGATAAAGACCTTCGACGGCGAGATCGTTCCCGCGGGCGTCATCATCATCGGAAAAATCTTGTTCATGCGCGACGCCGCGCTGATGACGGCGGCATAACCGGCGAGGTTCGCCTGCGAACTGAGCGCGTCCATCTTCTGGGCCAGCGTCGTACGGGGAATCATTTCGAGACTGATCGCTGTGACCTCCGCCGCGGCGGCGGCTCGCAAGAGGTCGGGTTCGTTAAATGGGTCAAGAAAGCTGATGTGAATCGCACCCTTCTTGAGTTTACCCAGACCGGCTTCAGTGGGTTTGCGAATGCGGAGAACGATGTCCGCCTCATTCACCCCTGAAGCATCTAGCGCGACTTTGGCTCCTGCCTCCTTGTAAACCTCGTCGGGGAAGTCACTCTTTGCGCCTATCCCGGACTCAACGTGCACTTCGCAGCCCAATTCGGTGAGCTTTTTTACCGTGTCCGGAATAAGCGCCGCCCGTGTCTCACGTGGATCGGTTTCTTTGGCCGCAAAAAGTATCA
>JBCCWV010000132.1:0-13504 GCA_039192745.1 Verrucomicrobiota bacterium
GATCTCCTCCGTCCACACTTATTCGTTCGGCTATATATAATTCGTCAGTATCATCCCTTAGAGGGAGGCTGCATCCAGCGTAATTAGTGAGTTCAGAGCGGGAGATCAAGGCATTGTCTGGCAAGAATTGTGTTTCGGAATGAAATTTATTTGTAGTATTCAAAACTTTAAAGGCCGTTCCCATAACTCGTTCATAGGGTGTCATTTCTTGGCCATCCCAATAATTGTCAAGAAAATATATAGTATCATCATTTCCTTTTACTTCAAAAATGTATAAAGGATTCGAGGCCTTATCTGGTCCTTGATCATAATAGTTGTTCAGGAATTGGTATCGCAAATATCCCTGCGATTGCATTGAATTCGAAGAGCTATTGCCCCAAAATTTGTCCCCAACATTCCAGACGAGATTGTTTGAAAAATCGGTGAAATGTCCTCTGCTGTCTGCTGCGAGAAAGATAGCGCGATTAAATATTCCAATCTCAGGATGCCTTTGAGAACTGTGTCCAAAGATATTGTGGTGAACCGAATACCTGGAGCCGTATTTACCTCTTAACAACATTGCTTTCGAATGCTTTTCTAGCGCTTGGTAAAGCATGCACCATTGAAAAGTGATACTCATCTCCGGTTGCAAATTATCTTCAGTGACGAAGGGACTATTAGGATTTCCCTCATGCTGCGAAATATCAACTAGACCGTCGTCACTCCAGCTGAAGGAACAATGATCGATGATCACATCTGATACACTCTTTATCTCTAGAGCATCGCCATCTTGCTGTATCCCCGGTCCTTGGGTCGGAGCTCCCTGTTCCATGCGTCTCGACCGGATGTAACGCATAATCACGTTGTTTCCGCTGAATCGATCTCTCGGAGCCGAAGGAAACGTCTTAGGATTCCGGATGGAGACTGCGGGGTCGGTTTCTTGCAGTGAGCGGGGAGGCATATTTCGTCCGTCGATTGTGATACCCCGACCACCTGCCCTCTGCCCAGCAATGGTCAAATTGCCCCGATCAATCGTTAACGTGTCTTGAATTGGAATATTTCCACCATCTTTAAATACAATTGTTCTCGGGACAAATTTAGGGCTTCCTGGGCGTATTTGTGTTCTGTCCGAAAGTGCCCATCGAAGACTACCGACTGTTGCTTTGTCATCCAGCAGGTGGTTGCTCGAATGTAGATTTGTAACGACACGAACTTCCCCACCTCTCCCACCAGTAGCCCACCGTCCAAATCCTTCCGCGCCAGGAAAGGCCGGGAGTCTTAAGAAAGAAAATACGGCTCTATCAACATATTTTTCATTGCCGGCAGAATCTCTCAATACCAACTCGATTTCGACTTTCCCATCAAATGTTTTACCGGGTTCAGGTAACGTTGCGTTGAGATCAAAATCATATCTCATGCCCTTGTAGAGCATCCCTTCAATTCCCATTATGACCGGGTTCTGTGGCGAAGGGTTGGTCTGAGGGTTCAGGTAAGAGGTAATATCGATTTCGGCGAGCTCAGGCTTCACATTACCCATAGCGTCCCGTGTCTGAGTTGTGCCTGAGGGAAGCCATGGAGCTCCAGTATTGGAGAAGCTACCCCAAATTGCTGTTTCGGGTCCATCTCCTGCGCTGAAATCTGGGATCTTTGCGTAGAGGTGGAAGGCTCTCAGGTCCTCCGGGTCTGGTAACCTAAGATGCGCGGTCCAGCCATTGGGAAATCCCCTCATAGTTGAAATTGCAAGAAAATAGATGTCGGGTAAAGGACTGAAAATATCGGTCCCGGCCTGCCACTTTGGTGTGTAACCAGGAAGGGTCGTTGCATTTCGCCAATCTTGCTCCGACGACTCAATTACCCAGTCCTCATGCACCTGTGAGTCGCCTCCTTCAAAAGTCAGGCCATCATGGTAAAACCTGATCGTATCTGACACAGGAAGATCAAAGGCATTATTCCCACTTCCGACAGTCACAAACTTATTCTCGTCTCGATCCAGATTCACCCAGACAATAGCTCCGTCGTCTTTAAAGACCTCCGTAGCACTCGCGATGTCTACAACATACGCACCCTGTTCTTTCATATTCTTTGACGCGTCCGAAGGCGAAAGTCTCCCGTCCCGGTCCGAATCCGGAATTATAGTCGGAGCGATAGGGCCGCTCTGAACGAACCAGACACCGGGACCATTTGCTGCCAACAACGTTCGAGGGTCGACTGTGCTAAGAGGGCTGTATCCGCCGGTAACATCCGGCTCCCATGTATCGGCCTCCCAAGTCATCCCCGTTTCCGCCTCATTTTCGCTGGTGGTTGGATCGTCAATAGGCGCGAAAATCTTTGTATAAAAGAATGGTGGACGTGATGGTGCTGGTAAATCCTCCGTCGCCGTTCCTGATTGCACTGTATCCTGAAACCGATATGAAGAAGTCGTCAGGGCAAGGCTCATCGGATAGCCACCGTTTGGATTCATGGCTCCCTTCTTCGGGAAAATCAGTGCTCTCGCAGTGCCAGGATTTGACGTTGATACTGAGCCAAATTGCTCAAGATGCCCGGCCGAAAGCGCTTTGGTAAATAAATCAGCTTGAGTTACTTCATCGGTAAGCCGTTCAGAGACTAGATAGTTTATCGTCCCCGAACTAGACGATCCAGAGTAGCTCTCTGCTCCCGTGCGAACTCTTGTCGACGGGTGGGAATAGGTCGTGACAGGGCTTGAAAGTATAGGCGGAACAACCCAAGTATTCATTCCAACTTCGACAGTCGTAGAGGGCAAATCGGACCCGTCAAAAAACGTGAATTGAAGTCCGTTAGTTTGGTCCGGTAAAGGAAGATTGATCTCTTCGCCAAATCTTCTCGGGATTCCAGTTAATCTTGGAAGGCTTTTGGTGAATGTGATCCGGTTCCCTACCTGGTCAAACTCATCACGGTGCCATGACTCCAGAATCCACTCGCTTCCTTCAACCGCATATGGTGTCGAGAAGCCTCCACCAAACAGAGCCTGTTCGGCGCCTCCAGCGATGTATTTAGCAGAGACTCGTGAGCTTTCTTCGATCCAAGTGCCTTGGGGGGCACCTGTAAAGGGATCGACTACCCATTGCCAATTATACCAAAACGAAAAATCTCGAAACCGACGCGCTATTCCGTCGCTGTCTGGTTCATAACCTGCAAATCCAAAATGCGGAACTTCAATGGACTGTGACGTTTCCTCAATTTGAGGAAAATCGAAAAAGATGCAATCATCTCCTAACTCCAGCATCTCGCCATAACTGCTCTCCTCAAAAATATCGCTGATAAAGGATAGAGGCCCAGAGCTCAGTTGAAACGGTTCGTAGAGATTAGCATTCACGGGAATGTAGTCGAATGATGAGAGCGAAGTTGAAGCACTTGAACTGCCAACGGGATCCAGATCGTCCTTATTGACAGTCCCATCACCATCCGAATCTTCATCGCCGTCAGGGGTGCCATTATCGTCTGAGTCAGGATCATTAGGATCTAGCCCTAGCGCCTCCTCCCAAAAATCATTGAGCCCATCACCGTCGGAATCGGCCAAGAAGGCAGAAGTGTTCGAAGCACCTTCGGTCGCATCATCAATGCCATCCCTGTCACTATCGTAGGGGACTTCCACCACTCGAAAAAACTCCCTTAATCCAGACGTTCCGCTAGGTCCTGCTGAGACGGGTTGAGTGGTTGTTAAGCTGCCATTTTCGAGAGCGGTTTTGATCGCCGAAAAATGCTCATTGAAGGTGTCAACTCGAGCTTGGGCATCCACCTGCTCGGGCGGCAAAGGATCTCCATATTGCAGAAAAGAGCTGTTCCAAACCCCAGAAATCAGTCTGAGGGAAATCGTATCCGTGTCGCCTGAAACATTCTGCAAGCTGCCCAGCCAAAGGGGCGGCAAAGGCTGAAGATTTTCTAGCCCCGGTGTCGAAACAAGCCGCGTTACTGGCTCGCTCGAGTTTGTGTTATACCAACTCAACAAGCTTTGACCGGTGTCGAAAACTCGGAGTTCAAAATTGTTTGGAATGGGTGGTGTTGAGCTCCCGGGAGGTGGAGGCGGAGGAGAACCAGGTGTCGTTATGGAGGTCTCCACGACAACTGGGATGCCTGTGTTGTAGCAGGTATCGATGACGGTCCAGTTGTCCAGATTCTCCGTGCCAAGGATGTATGACCAATTTCCTAGAGTTTGCTCCCAAGTGTAAACAACTTGGCCGTTTCCGTCGGTTTGGAACTCAGCTTCAAGTTCTTGGGATTTCGATAGACTGGCAAAACAGAGCAAGCTGGTCGCAATTGGGAAATAAAATTTAGCCGGATTAGAGCGACGCAATACGTTTAGGGCTCTCCATAAAATTGCGCTTTTGTATTGCTTCAGAAGCACCGCTCCTGCCCGCATCCATCTGAGATAATCGCTTAAACCTTTCATCACCTTTACGATTTAATGTGACATTCTTGTCCGAAACAAGCCGAAAAATCCTCAAAATATTCAGGTTTTTCATGATTCGAAAAAGCGCTTCGAACCCAAAATCTTTAAAATCTCAAATCGACTAGCTTATCTTATCGAGAGGCCAAAAGGTTCGGGCGATCCATGTCTCGGCCTCCGTACTGGCGAATTCTTGAAAGAATTATAGTAGAGACTCTCCGCCGCCCGCTACATAGGCCCGATTGGCATCGACGCCTTCGTGCACAGGAAGAAAGACGGCTCTCTTGCCCTTCGTACCGTCGTCGAGATCAACTGCCGCTTCACCATGGGCCGCATCGCCATCGAACTCGCAAAAAAGATCAACCCCCAGAAAGACCGCCCGGTTGGAGATCGTCCGCAAGGAGGAATTCCATTTCGAAGAACCTCTAACTCCCGAGGTTTCAGGATCTCCCGCACGTCTTTCGAAGGGAAGGATCTGCCTCAACGATCCAAAAACAGCGCAGCGATTTCTCGCAGTGCTGAGCGTTCCGCAGTTGTGATACAAATTAGATCGAGTGCGGATCGATCACCATCTCGTGCTTGTTGCGCTTTTCTTCCTTTTCGACGTTTTCGACTTCTTCTTCGTGCTCTTCGTCGTCTTCGTGATCCTCCTCATCCTCGTGGCCTTCGTAATCCTCGGCGTCGAGTTTGGTGAACTTGCGCTTCCGCATGTGTTCGGGCAGCGGTGACATCATCATCGTGATGTTTCGGCCGGCGAGTTTCGGTTCCATGTCGACGTGGGCCATTTCGGCGAGGTCTTCTTTCACGCGCTTCATGAGATCGAAGCCGATATTCTGGTGCGCCATCTGGCGGCCACGGAACATGAGCTGAATGCGAAGCTTGTCGCCATCATCGAGGAAGTGCTCGGCACGCGTCATCTTGATCTCGTAATCGTGCGGATCGATGCCGACACGGAACTTCACTTCCTTGGTCTTGTTCGTCTTCTTCGGATGTTCCTTCTGCTTCTTCTTCTGCTCGTATTTGTATTTGCCGTAATCGACGATGCGGCAGACGGGCGGATCGGTGTTGGAAGTGACTTCGACGAGATCAAGGCCGCGTGCTTTTGCGACCTTCAAGGCCTCGCTGGTTTGCATGACGCCGAGTTGCTTTCCGGATTCGGCGTCGACGACACGAATCTTGGGAGCGCGAATGCGATCATTGATGCGATCGAGAACGCGTTTGCGGCGTGGTGGTTTTCTTTTTGGTCTAGCGATAGGTCAGTCCTTTGTTGGGTTGATGGTTCATCCGACCGCGAGCGGACACGGATGAAAAAGTCAGCAATGCACCCCCCGGGGCGCGAGAAAACAGATCGAGCCTCATAGATCGAGCACCATCATCAAGCCACGATGGTCATACCTCTTCGGTGCCGCTCAGAGTGAGCGGTTTGTGATTTCCTGGGAAACGCTGGAAAGAAAATCTTCAATGCTTTGAGTGCCCAAGTCGCCGCGGTTGCGATGCCTGACGGCGACTTGTCCGGATTCCATTTCTTTTTCTCCGGTTACCAACATATACGAAACCTTGTCGAGCTGGGCAAGGCGAATCTTCGCGCCGACTTTGTCACTTCCGGAGTCCATCGTGGCGCGGATTCCGGCCTCACGGAGTTTCTCCAAGATGCCTGACGCGTAATCGAGAGATTTGTCGGAAATGGGGAGAATCCTCACCTGTTCAGGCGATAACCACGTCGGGAAATGCCCCGCGAAATGCTCGATGAGAAGACCGGTGAACCGCTCCAGCGACCCGAACGGCGCGCGGTGAATCATGATGGGGCGATGCTTTTCGTTGTCGGCGCCGATGTAGTGGAGTTGGAACCGTTCGGGCAAACTGTAGTCCACCTGCACGGTTCCGAGCTGCCAGGGACGGCCGATGACATCACGCACGACGAAGTCGATCTTTGGCCCGTAAAACGCGGCCTCACCTTCTTCCTCGGTGTAATCCACGCCCAGGGATTTCACGGCGTCGCGGAGAGCAGTCTCTGCTTTGTCCCAGTTGCCCGGGTCACCGACATACTTATCGCTGTCAGGGTCACGCAACGAGAGGCGCACCGAGTATTCGGTCATGCCAAGCGTCTCAAGGACGATCTTAACGAGGGTAAGGCAGCCTTGAATCTCATCACTTAGTTGCTCTGGGGTACAGAAGATGTGCGCGTCGTCTTGTGTGAATCCACGCACCCGCGTCATGCCACCCAGTTCTCCGCTTTGCTCCCAACGATAGACGGTGCCGAATTCCGCCAGACGCACGGGAAGGTCACGGTAGCTGTGATGCTCGCTCGAATATATCTTGATATGATGCGGGCAGTTCATCGGCCGGAGCATGAAGCCCTCGACATCACCTTCCTTGAGCTTGGTCCCAAGCTCTTCACAACCGCATCCCTCTTCTGCCAGCGTCTTCATGGAATCCCTCTCCACAATGGGCGGGAACTGGCTGTCCTCATAATATGGAAAGTGACCGCTCGTGCGATAGAGATCGAGCTTCCCGATATGAGGGGTATGAACCTGGTCGTAGCCTTGCTTGTCGAGTTCGCCCGTAATGAAATCCTGCAACTCTTTGCGAATGATCGCTCCCTTCGGCTTCCACAGGACCAGGCCCTGCCCGACGGCGTCGTCGATGTGGAAGAGACCCAACTCACGACCAAGTTTCCGGTGGTCACGCTTTTTGGCTTCCTCGAGTTGTTCAAGATACTCCTGCAACTGCGTCTTATTCTTGAAAGCTGTGCCGTAGATTCGCTGGAGCTGCTGATTGTTGGCGTCGCCCTTGTAAAACGCACTGGCGACTGACATGATCTTGAAGGCCTTGCAATTGCCAGTCCGCGCCACGTGCGGCCCCGCGCAGAGGTCCCAGAAATCGCCGTTCTTGTAGATCGAAATCTCCTCGCCTTCGGGAATATCGTTGAGCAAATCGATCTTAAAAGTCGACGGCGTATCCCGCTCATTAACCGCTGCGAGCCGGCCCTTGTTCGCGAGTTCCAACGCCTCCTCCCTGCTCATGACAGCCTTTTCGAAAACGTTGTTCGCCTTGACCTCCTTTTTCATTTCCGCCTCGATCTGCTCAAAGTCATCCGGCGTGATGCTGTGCCCGAGATCGACGTCATAGTAAAACCCGTTCTCCACCGGCGGACCGGCCGCGAACTGCGCGTCGGGCCAAATCCGACAAACCGCGGTCGCGAGAACGTGCGCCGTCGAATGACGCAAGCGTTCGAGATCGCTCATCTGAGCGCGTTCATCCAGCGTTTTGCGTTGTTGATCGTCCTCGGGCATGGGCCGCCAAAGGAACACGGAAATCCCGGAAGTTCAACGACGGACGGCAAGAATTCAGGACCGTTGAAAGGCATGATTCGGTGGCCGCGTAATCAAAGGCAGGAGAAACCATGAACACATTACCTACACTCGCCCGCACTGCTCTTGTCGCCTTTGCTCTTTTATCTCTCACCTTCGAGACCCACGCTGCCCTTCCTCGGAAAGACTTGAAACAGGAACCCTGGATCGCCGGTCGCATGGACGCGCGACCGATGGACAGCGAATCCTCAAATCCCGAAGGCTGGATTCTCCCGCTCAAGCGCACCGACGTGCAACTCCGCATCAACGCCGGACTCGTCGAAGCCGAGGTCTCCCAAAGGTTCACCAACGACACCGATCACCGCCTCGAAGCGGTTTACAAATTCCCCCTACCCTCCGAAGCGACCGTCACCGACATGGAGGTCCGCATCGGCGACCGCCTGATTCGAAGCATGGTGCAACGCAAAGCGGAGGCCCGCGAAACCTACGAAACGGCCAAACGCGAAGGCAAAGCGACCGCTCTCCTCGAGCAAAACCGTCCCAACATGTTCACCGTTTCCGTCGCCAACTTCGCCCCCGGCGAAACCGCTGTCACCCGACTGACTTATCTCGAAAAGGCCGAGTTCCGCAAAGGCGCCTACCTCGTGAATTTCCCGATGACGATTGGCCCCCGCTACTTGCCGAAAGACTCGGCGTCCATCGAAGTCGCGGAAGTTAGCAATCCGGTTTTGCCACCGTGGATCGATTCCGAACACCGGCTTTCGCTCGCCGCCGAGATTCGCGGCATTCCCGCTGACGTCGTCACCTCGCCCACACATCGGCTCAAAACAAACGTCAACGGAGACGTCACGACGATTTCCCTCGCGCAACTTCTCAATGTTCCCGACAAGGACTTCAGCATGGAGATCCGGCTTCGTGAATCGGAGACACCCAAGGTGAGCGTCGTGCGTTCGGAAATCGGAGAAGATCATTTTAAACTGGTGAGTGTCTTCCCTCCCGATCACGCTCTCGCGGAATCCACGCCCCGCATGCCGCGCGATGTGATCTTTCTCATCGACACGAGCGGATCGATGGACGGCGATTCCATCGTGCAGGCGCGAAAGGGTCTCACCGAATGCCTGAAAATGCTCACCGCCGACGACGAATTCAATATCGTGCGTTTTTCCGACGAATTTTCGAGCTTCCGCGACGCCCCCGTCCCGGTGAAGAAGGGAAATTTGAAGGCGGCGCGAGAATACATCGAGACGCTTGAAGCAGACGGCGGAACCGAAATGCAAGCCGCTCTCGACCACGTCCTCACGATGCCAAACCGGCAGGAAGCGATGAAAATGGTCATCTTCCTCACCGACGGCGCCGTTGGAAATGAGAACACGCTCTTCCGGCTGCTCGATCAAAAACTGCAGGACCGCCGGCTCTTCACCTTCGGCATCGGCAGCGCCCCGAACGAATACCTCATGCGAAAAATGGGCGAGCTGGGTCACGGCCAAGCGCGGTTCATTCGTTCCGAGGAAAACGTCGGCGAGGTCATGTCAGACTTCTTCAAAACCGTCGCCGCTCCGGTTCTGACCGACGTGAAACTTCAATGGCTCGACGCCAACGACGCTCCCGTGAGGCTCGAAACCTTTCCAAAAGTCTGTCCCGACGTCTTCCACGAACGGCCACTGCAAGTCGTCGCAAAGTCGACCGCAGACTCGTCACCGCAGTCGCTCGAAATACGCGGAAAAATCGGCGGCGAATCCGTGACTTACCGCTTTGATCTCAACAAAGCCGTATCGACCGGAGCGGGTTCCATCGACAAGCTCTTTGGCCGTGCGCACATCGACGAATTGATGTTCCTGCAAATTCGCTCCGACCAATCTGAGTATAACAAGCTCGGTGAGGAAATCGCGCAGGTTTCCCTCGATCATCAACTCGTCTCCGAATACACCTCCCGCGTCGCCGTCGAGGAACGAATCGTCCGCCAACCTGACGGCGAACTCGTCTCCGTCCCTGTCCCCAACGAATTCCCCAACGGCTGGAACGCCGATCAATTCTTCGGAACAGCCACCAACGAAACATTGCGCCTCGCCATCGCCGCAGCGCTTCTCCTCTTCGCCATTCTCATCGGCTTCGTCCGTCGACCCGAGAACTCAAGCGTCTCATGAGTGTCCGCCGACTTCTTCCACTTCTTCAAGTCTTCGCCGTCACAGCGGCCGCTGTGGTGGCGGGACCGACTTTGAAGGATTGGTGGGAGCGGCGGGCGCTCGACCAAAAGGAAGCGCGGATCTGGAACGGGGACGAGGCCTTGCCCACGCCACTTGAAACAGCTGCCTGGCTCAGCATTCCCTCCCTCGGAATGGAACGCCTCGTCGTTCGCGGCGCGAATGAGACCGATCTGAAATCGCACATTGCCTGCCTGACGAACAACCGCCAGACCGACGCCTCCCTGCTCATCTTCGGCCACCGGGACCTCCATTTCCGGCCGCTCAAAGACCTGCGGGAAGGCGCGTCCGTGACCCTGACTCCAAACGCAAACCCAAGCCAGCAACCGGAAAACTACCGCATCGCCCACCTCGAAATCGTCGCCAAAGACCGGCTCGCCGACGCCATCACCCGCGGCCAATCCCGCGACAAAATCGCCCTGATTACCTGCCATCCCTTCTATTTCGTCGGCGACGCCCCCGAGCGCTTCATCGCGTGGGCCGAAAAGGCCGATTCGGAGGCCACTTGCAATTCCGCCGACTCCGGCGACACTACATGCCCACGATTGGCGGGGTGTAGCACAGCCTGGTAGTGCGCCTGGTTTGGGACCAGGAAGTCGTAGGTTCGAATCCTATCACCCCGACCATTCCTCCTTCGGTGGAATGCCTTGAGAAAAAACCAAGGATGAGAACGCATTTCGACCGCCCCATGCGTTTTAACGCACCTGCTCCCGCGAGCGCCAAAGCCGGAGCGCGAGCGGCCTCGCTCGCTATTCTTTTTCAGCGAGCCCGCCACAGACAGGATAATCCTATCGCCCCAACTGTCTGCCATCGGCAGACTGCCTGAATGAGCCAAAAATGAATAAGGGTAGATCTTCCACAATATTTTGGACTGCGTTGGCGACATTTGCTCTAACCATCGCCGGGATTGCAGGAATTAACTACACAGTGGCCATCATCAAATCCAAATCTACCGCACCCCATCCTTTCAAGCATCACGAGAAATTGGCCAAAGAAGCTTTCAGTTATCTTTTCGAGCACGGAGAATTTCCGAAAGACTCAACCCTCAATGCTTTCGATCTGGATGAGGAATTCAAGGGCAAGAAGTCAAAACATTTGTACCCACACGGCACCGACAAAAACAAAAGATTCTTAGACGCCTGGGGCAATCCTTATGACATTTTTTACTCAAAAGACGAAGTCCTTGTTCGTTCGCGGGGACCAGATGGCGAAATTGATAACAGGCATTGCAATGAGGCCGACGACATTATTTACTCGCTGTCTTTGGATCGTTAGAGTGAGCGGCCAAGCCAGTCTAAAGAACACACAAATTCCCCTCCGCCGCCCCCACCACACTCTCCAGTACGATCCCTTGGTCGAACGTCACCAAGCACCCGCCGTTCTCGACTGCCAGCGCAAGCAAGTAGGCATCGGTCAACTTTCGTGAACTATGAATGCGATTAACGCGAAACCGATTCGAATCGCGAAGGGAAATCCCATCCGACCAAAACGCGTGATCCGTGCCATCAGCGAATTGTGCGAGGCCGCCGACTAATTGCGACGGCGTGAACTCCCGCGATTTCGAATAGTTGGGGTTCGACATGATGCGAACGAATCCGTTTTCCGTCAGCGGACAACTCGCCCATCCGTCCTTTTCATGCGCCGACCACCAGTCGTGAGCTTTTTGGTGAAATGCGTGCGCGGAATCAAAAAGCGCGATGAGCACATTGACGTCGAAAAGGGCACGCATGGTTCGACCGTCAGACTCCCTCCTCATCCATCAATTCGCGGACATGGTCGGCGCTGATGACTTCATCTCCGCCGGAAGCGAAGACAGGCACTCCGTTCCTCATCCCCTTTCCCGACCCACTCGTTCCAACCCCATCCCCAACACCGAGCAAACCCGCCCGGGCCACACGCGATAGCACTTTTCCCGCCGACGTCTTCTCGCGGCCCGCCAACTCTTTGACCGCCAGGAGTATATCGTCATCTATGTCCAATGTGGTGCGCATACATCATGATGTTATCACATCACATGTCCCCCGTCAAATTTATACGAGCCGGAGCGCGAGCGGCCTCGCTCGCCCGAAAAACAGCGGTGCGCCGCACCGAAGATACCCATGCGAACGAGGCCGCTCGCGCTCCAGTTTCCGCTGCTGAAATTTTCTCGGCATCAAACCTGCAGATCTCGATTACTTTCGTCGCACCTCTCCCACGATGAAATCGCTCCAAGACTTCCCCGACTTTTTCAGTCCGGTTATCGTCAAGGAACTCCGGCAGGGTGTCCGGGCAAAATCATTCCTAGTTCCTTTTGTTCTTGTCCAACTGGCGATGATTCTTGCGCTCGGTTTTGACGGATTCGGATCGGAGTTCACGCAGACGAGCCGGGGCGGGACGTTCTTTTTCAATCCTTGGCAAGAACTCGCCTATCAGAGTGCTTTCTGGGGACTCTTGTATCCGCTCATGATGTTCGCGGTTCCCTATCGCGGGCTACAAGCGGTGAACTCGGAGAAAGACGATCGCAATGGTGAGTTGGTCCTCCTCACGCGTATGACGCGTTGGAAGTTGATCAGCGGGAAATGGATCGCGCTGAGTGCGCTTGGATTGGTAACCATTGTTTCCTCGCTTCCCTATCTGCTGGCCCGGTATTTTCTTGGCGGCATGAACGTGCCACTCACCCTATTCGTGCTTTGCACACTGATCCTCAGCAACTTCATCGCTAACGCGGTCGCCATAGGACTCTCCGGGTTTAGCGTTGGCAAGCGACTCCTGCTTGTCATCTTCGGCATTCCCGTGATGATGATTTGCGTGGGCATCGGAGCTGGCGGAGCAGGCATGATCGCGGCTCATATCGGTTCGTCGGGAGAGTTCGACATTGTCGCTGTCGTTATCTTGTTAGCTGGTCTGGTTTCCGTAACGCTCTTCCTCGTCTTTTCCTGGCTTCAGGTCGGTCGTGCGAAATTGCGGCTCTTCGAGGACCCCCTCCTCGGCTCTGCAAGCGGGTCGATGTTGACGCTGTTTTTCTGCTCGCCGGTGATTTTCGGCGCGTTTGGAGCGCTGACCGTTGGCTGGGGAATCATTCCATCGTTCCTCTTCATGGCCTTCGTCGTCTCACAAGTCGATCCGGCGCCGAAGAAATCAAAGGCGGTTCCTTACGCGGGAGCTTATTCGCATTGAGGGGGAACCACGAAAGGACGCGAAAAGGCGCGAAATTTTTTTGGGGATTGAGGCGCTCTGGGAGATTCATGCCAGGCACTTAATCTGATCTGATCAAAGCAATTTGGTTGGCGAGCTGCCGGAGCGCGAGCGGCCTCGCTCGCATTCTTTGGCCGCCGGAGGCGCAAACCATTCGGTGAAGCGTTTAATAACGGGTTCAGACAATGTGAACATTTCGACCAAGGAAGTGCGCCTTCGGCGGGGGGATAAGCGAGCGAGGCCGCTCGCGCTCCGGCAGCTCGCCCACCAAATTGCTTTGATCAGATTAGATCAAATGCCTGGGATGAATCTCCCAGAGCGCCTCAATCCCCAAAAAATTTTCGCGCCTTTTCGCGTCCTTTCGTGGTTCCCCCTCAATGCGAATAAGCTCCCGCATACGGAACCGCCTTCGATTTCTTCGGCGCCGGGTCGAC
>JBCCWV010000133.1:0-13493 GCA_039192745.1 Verrucomicrobiota bacterium
AAACTATGAGTACATCCTTTCGCGGCGACCTGAAAAGGAGGACTATGGAAAGGTGTGGGGGGATTTGATCATGATGTTCCGCGCTCTCAATGATCCGGCGTCATCCGCGGCCTATATCGATGCCAATCCCGAGTGCACGATTGAAGTCGGAAATTCGCACGCCTTCATGTATCATTGGATACACACGTTCGAGCGGCTGGGTCTCAATGATGTTGAAGTGACTTCCGACTACCCGTTCGTGAACGTGTATAACAAGGCCGGAAAGCGCACGTATGCCGCTTACAATTTCAGGAGTGTTCCGATTTCCGTGACGTTTTCTGACGGGACGGAGATGTCCGTTGCGCCACGGGGATTGACGGTTGTTGGAGGTTCAGATTCGGTGAAGCCTTGAGGTGCGATGATTGAGCACTCGAAATCAAGTCATGAGGGATTCGACATCCATACTTTGTCGAACGAGCGGCTCAGTCTTTCCATCGTGCCGAAGTTGGGGGGTCGGATTGTTTCGATTTTTGACAAGGTGGCGGGGAAGGAATGGTTGGATGGATGGGAGATGGAAGGTGGTCGGCGGCTTTGGGAGCCGGCGGATCGGGAAAATTATGAGACGGGACCGGGTGCGGGAATCGATGAGTGTCTTCCGACTGTCCTTCCGTGTAAGTTAGCGGGTAAATCGCTGCCCGATCATGGGGAGTTGTGGCGAATGCCGACGACGCTGGAAGCGGACGGGCTGTCGAGCGGCAGTTTTGATTGTTCATGGATGCTTCAATCGTTGCCGCTCAAGTTTTCGAGGAAGGTCAGTTTTTCGGGCGCAGCAATTCGCTTCGCGTACTCCCTGAAAAACCTGGAATCGAAATCAACGCCCTTCCAGTGGGCCTGGCATCCGTTGTTTGCCTTCGTGCCTGGCGATGAGATGCGGTTCGCAGAAAAGATTGGCCGTTGCTTTAGTCCTGATGGGGCGGAGCAATCGTGGCCGGAAGTGCTGCCGGGACAAGATCTTACCAAAGGAGAACTCGCCAATGCTGATCCATCCTGCGCCAAGGTGTTCGTGGGTCCGCTGAGTGACTCCACTGTTGCGATCTGTTCAGGTAAGAGCGTTTTGAGGATGAAATGGGATACCACGCAATTCCCTTGGGCTGGAATCTGGATCAACGGTGGCGCGTGGAAAGGGCTTAGTCATTGGGCGATTGAACCGACCAACATGCCGTATGACCGTTTATCGGACGGTGATTTGGATTCGGATCTGTCGAAGCTGGCCCCGGAAGAGACCAGAAAATGGGAGGTCACGGTAAGTATCGAAACCGCGACCTGACCCGAAAAACTTGGGATGCAACGGGTGTATACCCTCAATTTGTTCAAGATATTGCAGTTTTTAAATGCTGATAATGAACGATTAGTAGATTTTAAGCGAGTTAATGAGGAATTTGCCGCCAGAGCAGCCGTCTGATACTGTAACCCAATCCCAATTCCCCCTTCTCCCACTTAGTGCTTCGAAGCGTTACCCTCTTTCTTCTCGCCTCATTCGCGGGAGGTTTTCTTGTCCATGCGGATACCCAGCTCAATCTGCCCGGGTATCACATGCTTTGGAACGATGAGTTTGAGGGAACATCCTTGGATACATCAAAGTGGGAGGTGAATCGTCATGCGAATGCATGGTATATCAGGGCAAGTGATGGGATGGCAATTCAACCCGCGTTATTCAGTGATGAGCCGTTCATACCGTGGACTCAGTTCGGGCGGATCAATGACGAGCGGCAGTATTATTATACCAACAACGTCTCGGTGCAGAACGGAATGCTTGTTCTTGAGTCCCGGGAAGAGGGGGTGACCAACCCGGTTGGTGATTATGATCCGAACTATCACAAATACACTTCTGGGAAGGTCAATACTGCCGACGAGTTCAGGTTCCAATTTGGTGTCGTGAAAATTTCCGCCCAAGTTCCGGGCGGGAAGGGCATGTGGCCGGCGCTTTGGATGATGGACTATCCGGTGCCCTAGTTTTGGAACGATGAAATTGACATCATGGAGGCGCGCGGATCGAAACCGACCGAGACAACGAGCGCGCACCATTTCAAGGTCAATGGCAGTAACCAGTTCAACTCCGCGCACGTCGACGTCGGCGTGAATTATCAGGCGGGATTCCACGAATACTCGCTCGACTGGGAGTCCAATCGCATCCGGACCTACGTGAACGGTCAGTTGGTTCTCGATGATAGTCAGGCTGTTCCGCAAACGCCGATGTTCCTCCTGATGAACACGGCGGTGGGTGGATTTTTCGATGGCGTTCCGGATGGAACCACTACGTTTCCACAATACTTCAATATCGACTGGGTGCGGGTCTGGCAGCCGGCGGCGGAAGTCGGCGATTCGGCGAACGGCGGATTCGAGGATTACCAGGGGCCGCAATGGGCGAACTGGAACACGAAGGACGAAGGAAATCTTTCTGCCTCCAGTGGAGCTTCGGCAATTCACGGCGGGACATCTCTGTTGATGGACGCTCCACCCAACGCATCCAATGGCGGACGGGGGCCCAACATGTTTACCGACGGAACCGCTGGCGGTTGGTCGGGCTGGTTGAATGAGTTCGACGCCGTGGTCAATTGGATCACGGGGTATGGCATCGATCCCACGACTGTCCCGGCGACTGTCTCTGGAGGAACCGCTACGTTCGGTCTTTATCAAAGTGCAGTGAGTCCGATCGTAAACGCGGTGATCTTCCGGCAGATTGGAAATGCAGATATTGGTGGCAAGAGCGTGGCATTCACCGGTGATGTCGCGATCAATACGCCGTTTGCGGCGGGCACGGAAGCGCGTGCGTTTATCCGTGTCTTTGATCCCGGTTTTGGGATTTCTCAGAACGTCAGTGTGCTCATGACCAATGGCGGGAGTTTTTCCCTGCAAGCGAACGTCCCGGCCAATTCACCGTTCGTGCAATTCGGTCTCGACACGATTGGGCCTCCAGCCGCTGCCGGGCAATTGACGGCGACCAACCTCTATGTTTCGGACGATGCAGTGTCTCCTTCGGCCACGCAGACCTTCGCTGAACAAACGGTTCTGGCCTCGCCCGGGCAGAGTTTTCGAGCTTGTGTAATTGCATCGAGCGATGGAAGCGATCCGCTTTCGGCGGGAGCGACGGCCGAGGTGATGCTCGATTTTCTCGATGCAAGTGGGGCAGTCGTCTCAAGTCAGAGTCTGGAGATTCTTCGCGGAGACACGCCCGGGCCGGCAAGGGCCCGAGTTCTGCAAGCAAATGCTCCGTCGATGACAACACAGGCCAGGTTGCGATTTGAGAGAAAGACGATCGACGATCTCACGGAAACCGGAGGGAAAGTAGTTTGGGACTCGGCTTCATTGCAAAACACCGGAAGTTCGAATCTACCCGTTTTCACTTCTGAACCTGCCGCCATCGTTTCCGTGAACAGTGGTGACACGGTGAATCTCGATGTGACCGTGAATTCAAGTTCACCGCTGACCTTTCAATGGTATCGCGACGGTGTTCCAGCAGGCATAAGCGAGGACTTGGGTTTCACGGCGTCGGAGGCCGACGCGGGGAACTACTATCTTGTGGCAAGCAATGATGCCGGGCCGGTTGTCGGTGCTTTGACGGAACTCACCGTGGCGCCACCGGGATTGCAATCGTGGAAGGAAAGCAATGGCATTAGTGCAGCTGGAGACCTTTCGGACGATGAGCCTGATTCCGTAACGCTTCTTGAGGAGTATGCTTACAACATGGATCCGACGGCTGTTGACCTTGGTTACGTTGAAGCCGGATCTGGGACTTCTGGATTGCCCGTTTTCCAATTGCAGGAAGACTCAGGCAATTCGGGTCAATTCCGGCTCGTCGTGGAGTATTTGCGCCGATTGGGGGATCCGAATCTTCAATACATCGTCGAATTCAGTAATGATCTCAGCCCGGGAAGCTGGAATCCCGGCACAGGTTTAGAAACTGTCTCGCCGATCGATGCGAATTGGGAACGCGTTGTCCTTCCAGACTCAGAATCGTCGAGCACTCACCCGCGAAGATTCGGGCGGGTCACGGTCAGTTATTCGGCTCCCTAAGGGAAGGGTCACCATTGCTCGGCTTCCCGCGATGGATCGTCGACAGATGCTTCATAGTCATAGTGCTCGCAGGGGATGAAGATCTTCTTTTCCAAATCTTCGCCTTCGAGATGCTTAATGAAGGCTTCGACGGTGCCGACGGCCATTTTGCGTGGGAACTGCTGCGGGGTATCGACCAACTTCTTCTCAAAAACCGCCTGTTTCCCGGCGGGAGAAGCGTCGAAACCGACGATCACGATGTCGTCGGTGCGGCCCGCTTTGGCAATGGCGGCATGCGCTCCGAGCGCAGAGGGATCATTGATGGCAAAGACGCCGACGATATCGGGATGCGCCTGCAGGATGTCGGTCATGACGGAAAGACTTTCCGCCCGTCGGCCTTTGCCGTTCAACTCTGTGACGATTTCAAGTTTGCTGTTGTTCTTCTGCAAGTGGCTTTTGAAACCGTCCACACGCAGGATGCAGGATGAGGATTCGGGAAGGTTGAGGATGGCGATTTTCCCTTTGTCGCCGGTGGCTTTCATCATGGCTGCGGCCGCGACCTCGCCACCCTGAAAATTGTCAGATCCGATGTGGGAAATGACGAGGTCTTTGGCATCGGCAGCGAGGACTTGGTTGTCGAAAGAGAAGACCGGAATTCCGGCGGCATGAACTTTCTTCACGCCTTCGCCGATAGATTGAGAATCGACGGAATTTACAAAGACGGCGTCGTAACCCTGCGCGGCAAAGTCGGATAGCTGGCTATTCTGCTTCGCGGAATCATTGGCACCGTCGAGAGCGACGACCTCATAGCCGTATTTTGCCGCTTCCTTCGTCATCTCATTCGCGATGAGTTTGAAAAACGGATTGGTGAGATCCATGCAAGTCGTTCCGATCTTGCCTTTGATTTCCGGAGCATCAGCGGACTCTTCCTTTTTGGAACAAGCGATGACGAAGCCGAAAATGAAGGTGAGGAGAAGAAGTCGTCTTTTCATGCGGGGGTGTTTCGGGATGGTTTGGGAATCAGGATGGACTGGAAAGAAGCGGTTTCAACCCTCCATGACGGCGAAGTTGATCGAATGCCGCCGAGGCGATGATGAGCCAGCCGAAAACGATGAGTTGGAGAAAATCCTTCATGCCCAGAAGGTTCATTCCGTTCTGGATAACCGCGATAATAAAGGCGCCGATGAGAGTGCCCATGATTTTCCCGGACCCACCCGCGAGGCTTGTTCCACCCACGACAACGGCGGCGATGACGTAGAGTTCGTACATGTTGCCCATGTTAGGATCACCAGTTGCAATCTGGGACGCTTGAATGCATCCGCCAAGTCCGGCCATAACACCACTGAGAGCGTAAACGAAGATAAGAACCGATCGGACAGGAACGCCGGACAGTCTCGCCGCTTCCCGATTACCGCCGACGGCATAAATGTGGCGGCCGAGCTTTGATTGCGTCATCATGAAATGCGCGAAGCCATAAAGGACGAGAAGCATGATCACTGTGTTTGGAATGCCCAGCGATTTCCCTTGCCCCAACCAAGTGAGTCCGTCGGGCACCTGATAGATCGAAAACCCTCCAGTGACTCCCCGCGCATGACCGCGTCCGATCATCATGAGTCCGAGCGTGATAATGAACGGCGCGACTTTCAACCAAGCGACCACGGCGCCGGTGAGCAAGCCGGTCAGGCCGCATGCGAGGATTGCGGCGGCAAAGCCGACAAAAATAGCGTGGTTCGGTGCGTCCAGTCCGCCCATTGCCTTCATCACCGTTGTGGAGACGACGGCGGCGAGCGCGATAAGGCTTCCGACAGAAAGATCGATGCCGCCGGTGATAATGACGAGTGTCATGCCGATGGCGATTACCGCGATGACGACGATGCGGTCGACGATGGCCAGGAGATTGGAAGGCTTGAGAAAAGCGGAAGTGAGACCTTCTTCGGGTTTGGTGATTTTCGTCGAGGCAAACTGTGGAAACTTGTCAGGAATTTGCTCAAGGATCCGCCATTTTGCGGTGTCTCCCGTGGCTACCATGATGGTCAACTCCGAATCGCTTCCGGCGAGTTCCTCCAGCGCGATGCGCAGATCCCTCGGTTCACCGACGACCGCCTTGACGGTCGGCGGATTCTCCAAATCACGAAGTTCTTTCATTACCCGTTCAACGAAGTCGGCGGACGACGTGTTCTTTGCGCCAAGGGCAATGCCGGTATCCTCAGGGCCGACGGCTCGTATGATTTCTTCGGCCATCGCCCGCGCGGCGGAGGGGCTGTCCGGGCTCTCTTTTTGAATCGTGAGGAGGGAGAACACGAGGCAAAGAACGAGCAGGATGATCACCATTCCGTAGTCATTGAAGATGGATTTCAATCGCAGATTCATTGGTGATCAGGAGGCGATAGCTAAGGAAAGAATGGATTCCTGAGTGGCTTGTTGGGGATCGGCAATCTCGCCGCGGATGCGGCCTTCGTGCATGACGAGGATGCGGTCCGACATGCCGATGACTTCAGGTAACTCACCGGAGATGAGGATGATGGCTTTTCCGTCGGCAGCCAGTTGATGAATGAGGAGGTAAATTTCATATTTCGCTCCGACATCAATTCCGCGGGTCGGTTCATCGAATATCAGAATATCCGCGTTTCGCTGCAGCCATTTTGCAAGGACCACCTTTTGCTGATTGCCGCCGGACAATGACTCGGCCGGTTGGTCGGGACTGGTGATTTTGATTTTCAGTTTTCCCGCATGGGCTTCAAACGCATTTCGCTCTGCCGTTTTGTCGATGAGTGGGCTATTGCCGCGTGAAAAATCCTGAAGGTTGGGCAGACCAAAGTTCTCCCGCAGAGAATGAACCAAGATCAGGCCCTGGTTTTTGCGGTCCTCAGTGAGCAGACAGATGCGATGGCGAATGGCTTCGGCGGGGGATCGAAACTTCACCAGTTTGCGATGCAACTGCACCGAACCGGAGTCGGCACGATCGGCGCCGAAGAGTAGGCGGGCCATTTCCGTCCGTCCTGCTCCGACGAGGCCGGCAATTCCGAGGACTTCTCCGCGATGGAGTTGAAAGGAAACATCGCGCACAGCGGGTTCGCGGGATAAGTTCTCCACGCGGAGAATTTCTTCGCCGATCGACGCTTTCCTTTCTGGAAACTCCTGCTCAAGCGTCCGACCCACCATCATTTCGATGAGTCTTTTCCGGTCGAAATCTTCCGCCAGTCCCTCGCCCACGCTCTCGCCGTCACGCAAAACAAGAATGCGGTCTGAGATGGCTTCGATTTCATCGAGTCGATGTGAGATGTAGATGATTCCGATTTGGTCACGCCGCAATTCGCGCACGAGTTCGAGCAATCGGTCCGACTCACTTTGTGTCAGGGCGGCAGTGGGCTCATCCATGACGAGGACACGAGCATTGGTGGAAAGCGCTTTCGCAATCTCCACCAACTGCTGCTGCGCGACGGTTAATTCTCCGCAAGGCGTATCGGGATCGATTTGGATTCCCAGTTGCTCGAAGAGTTTGGTCGTTTGTTTTCGTTCTTCCTGGTGATTGACCAAGCCGAAGCGATTCGTGGCTTCGCGTCCGAGGAAAATATTCTCCCGCACCGACAACTCGGAAACGAGGTTGAATTCCTGATAGAGGATCGCAACTCCCGCGGCTTGTGCCGCGATGGGAGAGGGGAGTTGGACTGGTTTGCCGTCGATGAAGATTTCGCCCGTATCAGGTTGGTGGGCACCGCCGAGAATCTTGATGAGCGTGGACTTTCCAGCGCCATTTTCCCCGACAAGCGCAAGGACTTCGCCCGCACTGAGAGTGAGGTCGACCCCCTTGAGCGCGCGGACTCCGGGAAAGGACTTTTCTACCGCTTTCATTCTCAGAAGAGGCGGCCTGTTTTCGTCAGGGGGCATCGAGCGCAGAACTTATGCTGCGAAAATGCCGAAAGGGAACGGAAATCCACTGGCGAGATGTGGGCAGGCAGGGTATGACGGCCCCTTGATCGCCGAAGCGATCTTTGGGGCATCACAAATAAAGAAATGTAAGGATATTTAGTGCAAAAGAGGAGCGGCTGTCTTGAGGTTTTAGCGCGGGTCAGGTGTTAGGAATTACAATTCATCAAAAATGGGGACAAGGGTTCCGTAGAGCGTTCCCGTGGCTGTTCCGCCTTCGAAGACGTGGAAGTTGTCGATGGTGGAGAAACCTTGTTCAGTGGTTTCGCCGAACTCGAGAACGAGTTGGTAGTCGGTCCCGCCGAGTGATTGGCTCACCGCAGAGTGGACATTGTCTAAGTGGACGTAGTCAGCGCTTGCCCAAGGGTCGTCGTTGTTTTCCGTGTTCACGAGGTCGAGCGTGAAGCTGAAGTCGCGGGATTCGGAGTCGTTGAAGGCAAGTTCAACCGCCAGATCCACGGAGTCGGCTCCGCTGCCGGTGAAGATGGTGCCGTTGAAATAGGTCAGTTCTCCGACCATGAAGCGTTCGTTGGCATTCACCTCATGAAAGTTGGCGCCATTGAAGAGCATCCAACTCGGATCTTCGTGTCCACCGTAGAAATAGGGCGTGCCCCATTCGAAGAGACTTCCCGATCCACCGGTGTTCATGCCTTCGCCGCCGACGGCGTTGGAAAAGCTGCCGTCGGTGACACCGGAGATCACAAAAACCGAATCGTAGATCTCCTCACGGGTTTCACTGTCGGTGTAAAGTCCCGAATTCGTGGAGACGGACATGGCGCGAACTTCATCGGAGGGCGCGACAAGGATGGTTTGGCCTTCTTCGTAGTCGATCCAACCCTCGCCGTTCACGGAATAGATCATTGTGGACGATCCCGATGGATTGGGGTTCGAAAGTGAGACGTCGAGATTGAACTCCGTGTAGCCGAACTCTCCACCTGATGGTGAGAAGACGGGGGGATCGAGATCGGCGGGTGAGGTTGGCAGTGTCAACACGCGACCTGTGGCACCCGGACCAAGCTGAAGTGGAGGGATGCTAGGGAGACTCAGCTGACTATACTCCGAAGGTCCCGAAGAGGCTGAGTTCGAGAATGAGTCGTAATCCCAGATCCAATTCGAATTTGAAGCGAGATGAAAGGTGAGTTCCCGATTTGAGACGTCGGCCATTTCGGCACTGGTTGGGATGGCGCTTTCATCCAACGTGAAACTGCGGGCACCGGCATTGCCCGAATTCACGATCTTGAATCTCGAGTTTATCGGATCCCAAATCGCGCGCGCGTTTCCGCTTTCGTTCGCTTCTTCTGACGATTGCATGACAGGGTTCAGGCGGTTGTCGATCATCGACCCGCGGAGTCCCGTCATCTGTTCAGCGGTGGTTCCGCTGGCGGCGACTTTCAACTTCATGAGGACATCATGCATGCCGTCAGTCGACGTGATTTTTCCGCCACTCGCCTGATAGACTTCGACGGCGGCATTTAATTGCCGAACATGGGTTGCCAAGCCCGTGGAGTTGGTGCTTTGGGTCAGGCCTTGATAGGCGAGAGTGCCAAGAGACACGATGATTCCGAGGACGGCGACCCCGGCGAGGACTTCAATGAGGGTAACTCCGGCCAGCCGTGAAACACGGCGTTGGAAGGAGACGACTGCAGTTTTTTGTGTGGTGTGTGTGTTTGTTTTCATGATGCAAGGCGGGATTTTTCCCGTGCTCGCATTATGAAAATTCTTGAAAAAATGGGAAGTATGATTTTACATTATTCGCGTAAAAAACTTCCACATTTGAAAATTCCGAGAAGGTTTAGGGCTCTAAACGTTTTTCTAGTTCCTTTTATAATTGAATCGCGGGCTCGCGATTGCTTCTTCACTTTCAAGACTCAGGACGAATAGCGCTCTAAATTCGATGAATTGTGACTCTGGATGGCGGAACACGCAAAAAACGGGAGGTAGTACAAACGCACAGTGGTGCACGACTTCAGGAAATCTTTTTTGGGTGAATTCATCGGCTGCGAAATTAAATCGGTATTTTTTCCAAAGGAAATGGGAGTGGGCGGCATTGATGGTTTGAATTCGCTTGGCTTCCGATGGAGGCGCGAATAAGACGAGTAGAACTATGAAATCCCACTTGGCGCTCCTTTTCGCGGCCTTCGCGATCTCTACCATTTTCACCTCACGCGCGGATGCGGAGACTCGTCCAAATGTGGTCTTCATTCTCACCGATGACCAACGGGCCGACGCGCTGAGTTGCATGGGGCATCTGCATTTGGAGACACCGCACATCGACCGATTGGCTGCGGAGGGTGCGCTCTTCAAAAACCACTTCTGTACGACATCGCTCTGTTCGCCGAGCCGCGCTTCGATTCTCGGCGGCCTCTATGCGCACACGCATGGGGTAACGAACAACTTCACCGACTACCCGCACGACCTACCGACCTTTCCCGTCAATTTGCAAAAGGCGGGATACACCACGGCCTACATCGGCAAGTGGCACATGGGCGAGGACGACGACAGCGTGCGCCCCGGATTCGATCACTTTGTCACCCACCGGGGGCAGGGGAAATACTTCGACAATGAGTTTCGTGCGAACGATGGCGAGCGCGAAGTGGTGCCGGGTTACTACACGACCGTCGTCACGGACATGGCGATAGACTGGATGAAGGAACAGGAAAGCGGAGAGAAGCCGTTTCTCCTTTTTCTCGGGCACAAAGCGCCGCACAGCTTCTATTTTCCCGAGGAAAAATACGAAGACACCTTTGCCAAAGTCCGGTTTCCCTACCCGGACACCGCTTTTGAACTCGATGACAAGCCGGTCTGGATCACGCAGCGATTGAAAACCTGGCACGGAATATACGGACCGCTCTTCGATTGGAGGAAAGACTTTCCCGACACCTCCGCAGCGGGGATGGTCGCTTTCGAGAACATGGTTCGCGCCTACCTCGGGACCATTCTTTCCGTCGATGATTCCGTGGGCCGCATTTACGAGTATCTCGAAGCGAGCGGTCAGCTCGACGACACCATCTTCATCTTCACCAGTGACAACGGCCTCCTCGAGGGCGAGCACGGGATGGTCGACAAACGAACCGCGCACGAGGGATCGATTCGCATTCCCTTCGTCATGCGCTATCCCGGCTTGATCCCGCCCGACCAGCCGAAAGTCATCGACGCGCAAACGCTCACTCTCGACTTCGCGCCGTCCATTCTTGAAATCTGCGGCGCGGACCCGCTTCCGAAAGTGCAGGGCAAGTCGTGGAAGAAACTTGTCGCCGAAGGGGACGATGACTGGCGCACGAGTTGGTATTACGAATACAACTACGAGGTCCAGTTTCCCTACACGCCGAACGTCCGCGCCCTCCGCACAGATCGCTGGAAATACATGCGCTACCCCCACGGCGACGGATCGCCCGACAAGCACATGGCGGAACTCTACGATCTGAAAAACGACCCCGAAGAACGCCACAATCTCATCAACGATCCGGAGCACGCCGACCTCGTAAAGGAACTCCGCGCCGAACTCGACACTCGCATCGCCGAGGCCCTCGGCGGCGCCGAAGACAAGATGCCGATGGATGAGGGGATCAAAGGGGAATTACCGGACAAGGCGATCCGGTAGGCTTCCTGTCGCGGGGATTGTGTGAAAATTTGTGGACCATGGCGAAAAAACAACGGTCATCACTGCGTGCACGGGCGAAGGCGATCAAACCCTACCGATGCAAGAATCTAATCGCCGTCATTGAAAATCCGACGGACATCAAAAACATCGGAACCGTCATTCGGAATGTGAACGCCCTCGGCGTGGAAAAGACCTATATCATCGATCCGCGAAAGTCCCTTCCTGATGATTGGCAGGAGATGAGGGAAAAGCGTTCCATTTCTTCGACCTCGGCCTCGGCGGTAAAGTGGAGTTTCGTGAGACGCTTTGATTCTACCGAGGACTGCCTGGGATATCTTGAAAAGAAAGGATTTGTTTCCGTCGTCACTTCACCACACGTCAAAGGAAAGAAGAACGTCATCTTGCACGAAGGTGACTACACCCACACAAAACTTGCCGTGTGGTTTGGAAATGAAAGAAGAGGAATCAGCGAACTCGCTGTCGAAAGAAGTGAGTTCTGCGTCTCGATTCCCATGTTCGGAATTATCGAAAGCCTCAACCTGGGAACAACCAGCGGCATCGTCCTCTACGAAATCACGAAGCAGAGGCGTGAGTATCAATCGAAATACAAACGCGCCAACCGCAAGAAGCCGATCAAAAAAATCAGCAATCAAAAACCTTGAATCAAAAATCCCCTCACGCTTCCTTCAAATTCCAGCAGACAAACGTATCAGCCGTCTGCGAGGACATGGAATCGACAAAGACGTCGGCGTCGAAGTCGGGAAGTTCGAAGAGGCGCTCACTCAAGTCGTCGGCGTTTGTCGCGCCTTCTGGGATGATGACAGCGGAGGTGGGGCCGTGAAGAGCGAAAAAGGTGCCGGGAAGAGGTTCATCCTCCGTCACGACGACCTCGACACGGCGCAGGTTCTTCCAGGAAAGTGAGTCCATGGTCCCATCGGGGCGGTGGCAACGCACTTCCGAGTCGTTTACTTCGAGGATGTATTGTTCTTCGTCAGTCACAGGGCGGGAGTATTCACCATTCATTGGCGGCGATCAAGTAGGAGACAGAGAGGAATTGCATCCGGCGGTAGTATTGGCGTAGCCTCTGGCCAACTCCCATGCATTCTTCAAAAATCCTCCCCCTCGCAGTTGCCATCTTCTCTTTTTGTGTTGTTGCCAATGCGAGTTCTGCACCTCCGAACATCGTCTTTTTCTTCGCCGACGATCAGACGACGAACACGCTGGGTTGCTACGGAAACGACGTCATCCAGACGCCGAACATCGACAAGCTTGCCGCCGAAGGCACACGCTTTGAGAATTCCTTCGTCAGTCACTCCATCTGCTGGGTCAGCCGTACGACCATTCTCTCTGGACTGACCGGGAGGAGTTATGGGACGAAAGGCAATTGGGAATTGGCCAAGCCCGAGGCTGTGGAGGAGCTCTACTCGGACATCCTTCGCGCCAATGGCTACCGCACCGGCTTCTACGGCAAATGGCACGCAAAAATGCCGAAGGGCTACAAGCCGGAGGATCACTTCGACGAGTTCGAAGCCATCGGTCGCAATCCCTTCTACAAGTTGCAGCCGGACGGCTCGCTGCGCCACGAGACGGAATTGATCGTTGATCGGGGGATCGAGTTTCTAAAGAACCAACCTGACGGAAAGCCGTTCGCGCTGAATCTCTGGTTCAACGCCTGCCACGCCGAAGACGCCGACCGGCGACCGGGCATCGGCCACTTTCCGTGGCCGCGAGCCGTCGATGGCATGTATGAAGAAGTTACCATCGATCCGCCGCGCCTCGGCTCACGCCAAATCTTCGAGTCGCAGCCGGACTTTCTCAAAACGACCATCAACCGCGAGCGATACTTCTGGCGTTGGAACACGCCGGAGAAATACCAGACCAACATTCGCGCCTACTACCGGATGGTCAGCGGGATCGACGGCGCCATCGGCCG
>JBCCWV010000134.1:0-13478 GCA_039192745.1 Verrucomicrobiota bacterium
ATGCCGGCCATGGCGTAGTAATCGCGCGTGGGAAGTGGATCGAATTTGTGGTCATGACAACGGGCACAACCAATGGAGATGCCGAGAAAGGCGCGACCAACGAGGTCGAGTTGTTCGTCGATTCGGTCGAGGGTTACCCGGTCTTGGTCACGTTCGTTCGTGTCGTAATGACCAAGCGCAAGAAACGCCGTGGCAACTTGATGCTCGGCGCGGTCCTCGGATGTTTCCGCGGGAAGGAGATCGCCCGCGATCTGTTCGCGAATGAAGTCGTCATAGGGTTTGCCCTGGCGGTGAGCATCGATGACCCAATTCCGGTAACGCCATGCTTCGGGCATGGGTTCGGGGCGCGTGCCACCGTGAACGTCGGCGTAGCGAACCATGTCGAGCCAATGACGGCCCCAGCGCTCGCCGAAAGCGCGAGTTTGCAGGAGTTCATCGACTTTGGATTCAATGATCTCTTCGGTGGTCGGGGAAGGAGAATCGAACTTGTTGGTGAAGTCTGCGATTTCTTCGGGACTGGGAGGCAGCCCGGTGAGAACGTAGTGGAGACGGCGTAGAAGCGTGTAGGGATCGGCTTCGGGGGCGGGGACCATGTTCTCTTCCTCAAGCCGAGCGAGAACGAAACGGTCGAGGTCGTGCACGGGCCAACTAGTGTCACGCACAGAGGGTAGAGCGGGCTCCTGGAGAGGTTTAATCGACCAGAGATTTTTCGCGGCGTCGTCTTTTTCTTCTTTGGAGATAACGACTTCGCTTTTGCGAGGGTCGGGAGCGCCGCGTTCGATCCACTCGGCGACACGCAGGATGTCCTCTTCGGGGAGTTTTCCATCAGGAGGCATCTGGAAGTCTTCGTCGTGAAAGCGGATGGCCTGCATGAGGAGGCTGGCGTCGGGATCGCCGGGAACGATGGCGGGTCCGAAGTCGCCCCCGGTCAAGAGGCCGTGACGCGAGTCGACGACAAGGCCGCCTTTGGCCTTCTCGTATTCGTGGGAGTGGCACTCGTAGCAATTGCGCGCGAGAATCGGGAGGACGTAGTCGTTAAAAAGAGCTTCGCCGTAGGACGTGCCCTCTGCGTCGATTTCGACTTTGGCAACGGCGGCCTTTTCTTCTGCCGGTATGGCTTTCGCTTCATCGGGCGAATCGGGTTTTGCGGCGACGAGATTGAGGATTTGGTTTCGCCGCGCTTTCGCTTCGTGATCTTCCGCGTTCATTTTGCTCTCGAGCAAGAAGTCGTCGAGAAGAACGCTGCCGTTGCGAATGACAAAAAGAACGCCGGTTTTCTTGCCAGCAAAGTGCGGGTGCTCACCCTCGAGAGTGATTTCGCCGTCGTTGATCGAAGCGGTGAGGCGGGACTGGTCAAAGGTGATGGCAACCTCATGCCACTCGTCATCGTCGAGCGATACATTTTGCCCATCAAGATCGGCTTTCTCCCGCCGTTCGCGTTGGTTTGGCGGTGAGTCCACTTTGAGTGAGATCTTGTCCGGCAAGATTTCGAGACGGCCAAGGTGGGCGTTCTTTCCGCCGAGCGAAGTGGGCTCTTCAAACCGGCAGACAAGTAGCTTTGTGTCGCCTAACTTGAATCGGAAACGGAAGGTTCCGTCGGTGAACGGAACCATGAGAGTGGGCGAAGCGGCGTGACCTTTGGTATGGCTCACAGAAAGCGCGCCGTCGGTGACTTCCATTTTCGGGAAGCGTTCGAGCAGCGGAGCCGGTGCGCGACCATCGTTGAAGTTGGCCGAGTAGAGCGGAGTCGCGGTGGTGATCGCATTGCTGGAAATCAGTGTTCCAGCGATCAGTAAAACGGTCACTGGTCGATAACCGAATACCGACAACTGTTTACTGAGAACTGATAACTGATGACGGATATTTTCTGTCACTTTGTTAGTCAAAGGTCTTATTTTTCGTGCTGTTTGCGAATTTCCTCATTTCATCGGGGCGACCGAGCGCCAGGTGGGGCCGATGCGCAGTTCGTCGATGATCCGTGGGGATTTACCGACGGAAGTGATAAGAACGCGGTCGAGTTTGGCGTTGAGATCCCAATCGCGAGTGACGACGTGCCAAGTGTGGGGTTCGGCGTAGCCGAGAGTGTCGGCCTCCCCGTAGACACGGAAGTAAACTTCGTCGTCGCCGTTCTTCCGGGAGACGATTTTGCCAATCCACAGGGTGGTTTGCTCGGGCGGGAGGACGAGCGGGCTGGATAGAGTGCGGCCCTCGCCGGCCTGGACGCGCGGCTGGTAGCCCGGACCGTGTCCGAAACTAACCGCTTCGCCGTGGAAGTCCTCGGAAGAACGGAAGGTTAGGCGAAGCTGTTCGCGGGGAGTTCCGCGAGCGGTTTGTCGCTCCATTTCGCGAATCATGAGGCTGAAATAGGTGACGCCGTGGCGGTCCATTTCGATGGCTTTCTTCAAATTGCGGACGAGGACGGCGCCGCCGCTTGGAAATTTCAACATGCCGAGCTGTCCGCCGGGAATCGGCCAGGTGACGTTCAGTTGGCCGTGAACGATGTCGAAACTCTCCGGAGTGCGTTCCACTTCCTTGTGTTTGATCTCGGAAGGAAGACGGCGTCGCCATGGTCCGTCCCAGCCCTTGCCGCCGACGCTTTCCATGATGGGAAGTGAACCTTCTTCATACTGAAATCCTTCATAAGCCCGCATGAGTTCGCGGCGGGGAAGTGGATTGACCTCGCTGATGATGGTGTCAAAGCGGGGAGAATTCAGAGGAACTTCCCGCGGAGTGCGCTTCGACGCGTCGAAGCGGATGGCTTTGCCGGCGGCGAGAGGCTTGATCGATTTTCCTTCCTGGTATTCAACTTTTCCGTCGAGGACGTGCACTTCGGTCGCACCGGCGGCATCAACGCGGGCGGCGAATTCCGTGCCGAGATCAACAATGGGACTTCCGGGCGTAAGAAGTCGGAACCCATCCGCGCCTTCTTCGGCACGCACGATGACATTTCCGAGAATCAGTTCCCCGCTTCCACTCGATTGGAGGCGGAGACTCGTTTCCCCCTTGAGGACAACTTCCGCGCCCCCGTCAAAACGGATCACGGCCGTGCCCTGCAACAAGTCGAGTTGTCCCGCGTCCAGTCGCTGCCCTTCGCTCGGAGCCGCTGTAGACGACTTCCAAGTGCAATTCTCCGCGAGAATTAAGGTGGCGACGGGTCGGGCGGCCTTGACCATCATTGGAGACTCGTCCCGTTGGAAAAAGAGAAAGGCGGAAACCATGAGGACGGCTGCTGCCGCGGCAAGCGGTGCCCAAGAAGGAATGATGACGCGTTTCCTGGGTGCGGAGCTAGCGGTCATTGTCGCGTTGTCGGCAAAGACTTCTTCAACGGCGGCGGCGAGAAGGAAATGCTCGGCGAGGGCGCGCCGTGTATCGCGGTCCTCGCGGAGTTGCGTTTGCAATCGATCCGACTCATTCGAATCCAAGTCTCCATTTTGAAGACGAAGGAATTTCTCCTGGAGATCGTCGATGGGGTGGAGAGGGGTGCTCATGTCGATGGAATGGCGGCGCGTGCCATTTTTTCCCGAACGCATCGCGTCAGAATTTCGTGAATGCGTCCGAGTGTTTTATAAATGGCCCGGGGTGTGCGACGGCGTTCGTCGGCGATGTTGGCTACCGATTCGCCAAGGTGATAAACCTGATGAAGAATCTCGCGTTGTTTGTCGTTTAATTGAGTCAGACAAATCTCGAGGGCGTCGCGCCGATCATCCTGCGACTCTGCTAGGTCGGCGGCTTCGTCCATGAGGCTGGAGAGCGTGTCGTCGTCGAGAGGAAGAGGAATGCGCGCTTGCTTGCGTCGCCAGCCCATGACTTCCAAGCGCGCCACGCGGAATGCCCACGCCTTGAAATTAGTGCCCTCCTGGTAATCGGCGAACTTGCGCCAGAGAATCGAACTCACTTCCTGCAAGAGGTCATCGGCAGCCTGCCGGTCGTGCGTGACCGAAAAGAGAAAGGCGTGAAGGTGCCGCTGGTGTTGCGTGAGGAGTCGCGTAAAACGTTCGCCGGGACTGGTGGAATCGGCGGATTGGGGGGTCTCCGGCATAAATCGATGGTTCGATTTGAAACGCCGTCAGAGAAGGGTTTGTGAACCTTTTTTTCCGGTATTTGTATTCCCCCGAGTGGGTCAGAGCATCGCCCTGATCAAAGTCCTATTTCTTGAGCACTTGCCGCAGCGCTTCGTCGACGACGAAGGCTTCAGGAAAATCCGCCGCATCGGAGCCTCCGCGGTCGCGAAGGCGCTTGTTTTGCTGTCTCCCTTTTGGTGGATTCATGGGGATGGCCATGCCGCCGAGGTTGTCTATCATCTCGTAGAGCTTCGATTGCATTTGCTCCTTCGTCTTTGCGAAGGCGGGATCGTGAATCAGGTTGTTTTGCTCGCCGGGATCGGCCTTGATGTCGAAGAGCTCATCGGTGTCCCAGACTCCGTAGTAGGTTATGTATTTATACTGGTCGCCGCGCAGGGCGAACTGCGTGGGTGTCATGGGATAGTTTTGTTCCCAGTAGTAGCAGTAGAGGAAATAGTCGCGCCATGCGATTTCCTCGCCGCGGGCGAGAGGGAGAAAGCTTTGCCCGTCCATGTGTGCGGGTGTTTCCAGCCCCATTGCCTCCATGACGGTGGGACCGATGTCGATGTTAGCGACGACTTCATCGACGACCTTGCCGCCCTCGAACAAATTCGGGCATTGCATGAGCATGGGCACGCGGGCGGAGGTCTCGTAGGCGACGCGCTTGTCGATGAGGCCGTGTTCGCCGAACATGTAGCCGTTGTCACCCATGTAGATGACAAGGGTGTCTTCGTAGATGCCCATCTTCTTCAGTTGGTCCATGACGGCGCCAATGCTGTCATCGACGGATCGCAGGGCCTCGCAATAGCTGCGCAGGAATTCTTCCGCACTGGTGTCGCTATGCAGTGGAAAGTCCATGCCATGCCAACTGTTGCGCTGGTCGAGCAACCAGCGGGGGCGATTCAACTGGTTGTCGTCGAGTTTTTGGGCGGAGTCGGGCAAAGTGAATGGGTCGTCGGCGAGCGTGCCTTCATATTTCGGCTCGGGGGTAAAAGGACCGTGGACGGCCTTGTGCGAGAGATAGAGGAAGAAGGGCTTTTCGCGGTCAGTTTGCTGCTCCAGGAAATCAATGGCATATCGCGTGAGCAGCGGAGTGATGTAACCATCCTGCGCGACACGTTCACCATTGACGTTGATGGTGTAGTTTGGAGAGGGCGGATAGTAGACTCCCTGGCCCTTGAAGCTGACCCAGTAGTCGAAGCCAGGTCGTGGATCGTCGTTGGCGTGTCCCATGTGCCATTTGCCCACGTATCCGGTGGCGTATCCGGCATCTTGCAGCCATTGCGGAAAGAAGAGTGTGCCATCTGGGACGATGCGCTGATTGTCGATGACGCGGTGACGGAAGGTGTATAGGCCGGTGAGAATGGAGGCGCGGCTTGGAGAGCAAAGGGAAGTGGTGACGAAAGCATTCTTCAAGTGCACGCCCTCTTTCGCCATAGCGTCCATGTGTGGTGTCTTTGCCAGCGGGTGCCCCATAAAGCTCATCGCGTCGTAGCGGTGATCGTCGGAGAGGATGAAAACGACGTTTCGTGGAGTCGAGCCGGGGATCTTCTCCGACGTGACTGTGTCGGGGACAGGAATGGTTTCCGCGGTGACGGAAAAAGTCGTGAAAAATCCAATAAAGAAAATCGAAGGTAGGGAGCGGTTCATATTTAATGAGAATAGGTTTGCGAGTCAGTTCTTACCATGACGATATGTTGTCACTTCTGGAAGCGAATCATCTTTGATCGAGCCGAGTAAGTAACATGAGGCGAAAATCCATGACTTGGGATCCTGGGATCTCGAGCGCCTGCAATTTCAGGGTGCCGCGGCCTTCCTTCAGTTGGATGTTGCCGAAGTTCATCCGTTTGAAGTCCTTCACGTAGGACTCCATCCGCTTCACTAGATCGTTTTCCATGCCTTTGAGCGGCGGGTCGTGGGCTTCGGTGATTTTCTTGATGAGAGTCTCGCCTTGAAAGCTCAACTCGACGGTCGAGCCGATGTCTGCCTCCGGGCAAGTGTAGAAGATTTCCACTTGGTAGGTTCCCGCTTTCCCGACTTCGCAGTTCCAGGTGATTGAATCCTCCACGCTTGTCCAATTCAGGAAAAACGAATCGTTGGGAAAACGGTTGGAGCGTTCGATGCCTCCGTGAGCGACGCCGTCGCGGGCGGGGGCTTGAGTTCGCACGGCATCGGGATGCCCGATCACAAAAGGACGGTCGTCGAATTTCTCGCCGTAGTTCGTCAGCATCTCGGCGCGGAAGTCGTCGGCGATCTTCGTCAGGTTCTTTAATACCTCGGGCTTCTTTTTGTTGATGGGGCTGTCTTGTCCAGGGTCAGCGGGGATGTCGTACAGACGGCCTTCGTGATCGAGCCGGTATTGCTGCGTGCGGACCGAGACTTTGTTGCGCCAATGGTGCACCAGAGTGCGTTCCGGCCAGTTGTCTGCGGTTCCGAAGAGGAGCGGCGCCACGCTGATGCCGTCCAGAGGCTTTGTTTCTGTGATTTCGATCCCGGCCAGGTCCGCGAGCGTGGGAAGGAGATCCATGGCGGATGAGATTTGTGGGATTTTTGTTCCGGGCTTGATTTTGGAGGGCCAGCGCACAAAGAGCGGTGAGCGCACGCCGCCCTCGTCGGTGGCTCCCTTGCGGCCGCGCATCCCGCCGTTCCAGCGATTGCCGTTCGGTCCGTTATCGCAGAAGTAGAGAATGATGGTGTTGTCGGCGATACCGAGTTCGTCGAGCTTGTCCATCAAGCGTCCGACGTTCCAGTCGATGTTTTCGCACATCGCGAGCGCGGCGCGGGAGTGGAGTTTGTCTTCGGACTTTTCCTTGGGATGCTTTTGCGTCAGCTCCATGTCTTCGAACTTCTTCCACCAGCGATCCGGTACCTGCATGGGGGAGTGCGGTGTGTTGTAAGGGAGATAGATGAAGAAAGGCTGGTCGCCGCTTTCCTCCATGTAAGTCATGGCCCGCTCGGTGAAGTCATCGACGACGAAGCCGTTTCCCTTCACCAACTGGCCGTTGTGCTCGAGCATCGGGCTGTAGTAATCGCCCCAGTGTCCGGAGCAGAAGCCGTAGAATTCCTCAAAGCCCCGTGCGTTCGGATGATAGGGGAATTGCATGCCGCTGTGCCATTTCCCGAAGGCGGCGGTGCGGTAACCGGCGCTTTGGAAGACTTCGCCGATCATGGTTTCGTCCGCGTTCACCCGTTCGCCGCCGGCGGAAGTGCTGTAGACGCCGGAGCGCACATGGTGGCGACCGGTTAGAAATTCGGAGCGGGTGGGGGAACAAACAGGGCTAACATAAAACCGGTCGAACTGCGCTCCCTCCCGGGCCATGCGGTCGATGTTCGGTGTGCTGATGGCCGTGTTTCCGTGAATGCTGAGATCGCCCCAGCCTTGGTCATCGGTGAGGATGGCGATGATGTTCGGTTCCTCGGCGGCCTGAATCGACAGGGTTAGTAGAATAAGTAACGAGAGAACAGTTTTCCAAGACATAGAATATAGAGGGTTAAGAAGCGATCAGTTGGATTCAAGAGAAGCGGTGAAAAAGAAGGTCGATGACTGATTCAAGTCAACGCGTCGATCTCCCATCCCTTTCGGTATTGCCTGCGGACGAGAGCCGTGGCGTCTGGATCATCGAAGGTGAGGTTTTCGGCGTTCCAATTCAGCGTGCGTTCGGGTAGGCGTTGCGCCACGGTGCCGACCATGACGGTTTCATTGAGAGGACCGGCGTAGTCGAAATGGCAGCTCGCTTGCTTGCCGTTGAGAATGGCGTCGGTCCAGACCGCGTAGTGGTCGAGCTTCTCGTCGGCGAAACTCTGATACATTTCTTTCAAGGTCGATTGACTGTAGTCGAGGAATTCCTCACGCGGGAAAAGGCGGGCAATGCTTCGTCCGTTGGGAAGGACAATGGATCCCTTTTCGCCGAGGTAGAGCGTTCCATTCGACGTGAGTTTGGAGAGCTCGGCAAACTCCTCGGGCGGAGAGTTTCCGCCGTCGTGCCAATGAAAGTTGAAATCACCGGCAGTGTGCTTCGTTCCCGCGAACTTGTAGCTGACGGTGCTGGCTTCGGGCCAAGCGTCTTTTGCGGCTCCGCGAACTTTGGCCGAAACTTGCAGGGGAGGGCCGAGTTCCAGACTCCAGACCGTTGGATCCATGATGTGGCATCCCATGTCGCCGAGCGCACCCGTTCCGTATTCCTTCCATCCGCGCCAATTGAAGTTGTGATAAGTGTGCTTCACGTAGGCGCTAGGTTTGCTGACCGCAAGCCAGAGGTCCCAATGCAGACCTTCGGGCACGGGATCACTGCCGCTCGGTTTCGTCATTCCTTGAGGCCAGGAAGGCGAACTCGTCCACGCATGCACTTCGCGTATCTTGCCGATGATCCCTGCGCGGAGGACCTCAAAGGCCGTACGGTAAGTGGCGCTTGAGTGATGCTGCGTTCCCAGTTGCGTCACGACACCATGCTCGCGCGCGACTTGTCGCATGACTCGTGACTCATGGATCGTTTGGGTCAGAGGTTTTTGAACATAAACATGCTTCCCGAGTTGCATCGCGGTAATGGCGATTGTCGCATGCATGTGATCGGGCGTGGAGACGGTGACGGCGTCGATGTCCTTTTGCTCGAGCATCTGGCGAAAGTCCGCGTAAACCTTGGCCTTCGGAAACTTCTCCTTGGCGGCGCCGATCCCCAGAGGCCTCGCCGCCTGGACCTTGGCCAAGTTAGACGGTTGCTCTCCGCCATCCCGATGGTCGATGTCGCAAATCGCGACCACATTGTGGCGCTCGCCGTCCCCACTGGCGCCGATCATGTCATCCCAGCCTTTCCCGCCGACTCCCGCGCAAGCGAGATGGATACGGCTGTTCGGTGAAATGGTTTTAGTTCCAGAGTGGATGGCCGTCGGTGCCAGCGCACCAAAGGCGACGATCGTCTTGATCGCTTTTCGGCGGGTTTGAGTCATGAGTTGTCAACAGGAGATGACGGCGTGCCGAACAAACTAACTGCAAATGTCCACAACGGTTTCGGCAAGAGCGGCGAAAAGATGATCGCTTGGAGTTCTGCAAACAGCGAACCGACTAATCGGGTCGCGTGGGGTGGGAAATGCTCAATCGCATCTCCGAAAGCGCTGCAACTATTTCTTCCGGTTATTTCGGAAGAGGAGCAAGCCAAGTCCGCCAACGAGCAGAAACAATGAACTCGATGGTTCGGGAATGGCAGTGGCATCGGTGCGAATCCATCCGACGTCCAGACCCAGCAGTATCGGTGGAAGACTTTGACCACTCACAAATTCCGGGGAAAATCTCATGAGTGACATGACATTCGGGAAGGCAACAGGGGGGTCAGATGGCCAAACTCCCGATCCTGCGATGGTCAAGTCTGTTGAAGTTCCGGAAATGTCGATGTGGCTGGCGATGTCGAAGAGGGGAATGTTCAGGGCAAGGTTGTCTGCGATGTAGTAGCCGCTAGCAAATGCCCCTATCCGGCCAGCGTCGAATTCAAGGGAGAGGTTTCCGAAAGCAAGTGGACCAGAGATCAACGCGGAAGTGAGATTGATGATTCCTCCGTGTTGTATTGATCCTTCGACGTAGTTGAAAGGTCCCGTCTCAAACTGGAAGTCGGAAGAGCCAGAAATGGGTAAACCGATTTCGTATCCGAGGTTTGGAGGATCATTTGGAACATCGATCGTGGGCACAGGAGCAACCGTCCCGGACGTGGAATCGACAGTGGTTAAGAAGACGTTATCCCATCGTTGTTGGTCAAGGAAGATGGAAGTCACACCGCCATTGACGATGAACTGCCCCATGGTAGGACTAGAGCTCGCCATGCCGATGACTGCGGCGGCGAGCAGACTTTTGAGGAATTGGTTCTGGCGATTCATGGGAAGTCTTGATCTTAAGTTCATCAATTGAGACGCAGTCCCATCACAATGCGAGGGCTACACCATTTCAGTACGGTTTGTCAATCATTTGGCCCCTGATCCTCTTAATAATCGAGTGCCGGTGCGACGACAGCGGGTGCGAAACTGCTAAAGCCGACTATTGCTTTGATTCCTTTTTCTCTGGGTTCGTAACATGGCGACTGTAAGTTCGTATCCCGGCTACAGCTTGCGGATACGGATTCTTTGCAAGTCGGCGTTTTTGAACGTCAGCTTCTTCCGGTCACGTTCATTTGGGAAAATGGTGTCCAAGGCAACGCGGTTGCCTAGCCACATTTGGCTGCGCTTTCCGGCTACTCGAATTCTTAGGGAAGTCGGGCTGCTAGAGTCGTCCTCGATAGTTGCCACGACCTCGTCGCCAAGCTTGAAACTGGCAGGGCCTTTGACTTCTGCCAGCAATTCAAAGGCCGATGGTATTTCGGCAGGCAAGGACTTGTGTTCTTTCCAGCCATCGCCGTCGCGGAGCGCAACGAGATACTTCTTTAGCTTCGCCTTTATCTTCGCGTGGTCGGGATGGCGGATGAGATTTGTGTGTTCGTTAGGATCGTCGGGGTAGTAGTAGAGTTCTTCCTGGCCGTCGGAGGTGAGGCTGTAGCGCCAGTCTTTGGAGCGGACGGAGAAGTGGGGGTAAAGGGTGCCGATGTGCTCACGGAGTTGGCTGTGATCCTTCCCGGGGAGGGCAGTGATGGCGACTTCGGGGCCGGACCAATCACCTTCGGGGTCGAGGAGGAGGGGTTTGAGGCTGTGGCCGTCGAGGGGGTAATCGGAGCGGCCCTCGTGTGGGTTCTCGGGGAGGTCGCAGAGGTCGATGAAGGTGGGGTAGACGTCGATGAGCGAAATGGGCTGGTGGCAAGTGACGCCTTTAGGCATGCCTTCAAGGCCGGCGACGATGAAGGGGATGCGGGTGCCGCTGTCCCAGAGGGTTTGTTTGTAGATGGATTCCTTGCCGCCGACATGGAAGCCGTGGTCACTCGTGAGAATGACGATGGTGTTGTCTTTGTGAGGGCTGGCGTCGAGGGCGTCGAGGACGGTTCCGACCTGATCGTCGATGAAGGCGACGCAGGCCATGTAGGCCTGGAGCCATTCCTTGAACAAGTTGGGATGATCCTTGTGCTTGAAGAGCATTTGGTAACGGCGGAAGGCGTAGAGGGTGGTGTTGGCGAGGCTGGGCGCGCAGTCTTCGAGGTCGCCTTCGAGGTAGGCACCGGGGACTTCGATCTCGTCGAGCGGAAACATGTCGAAGTATTTCTTTGGCGCGTAGAGGGGCGTGTGCGCGCGGCTGAAGCCGGTGAAGAGTGCGAAGGGTTTGTCGTGCGCTTTGGCGAGGACTTCGGCGGTCCACTCGGCGTGGGTTTCGTCGGGCATGGGGTCCCGGTCGTCGTCGGAAACGTAGCGCCATGGTTCGCCGGAAAGAGTCCAACCCTTGTAGCCGGGAATGCCTTTTTTAGGGTCGGCGGCGTACTCGGGAATCATGGTTAGCGGGCCGAAAGTGTGCTCCCATTTGTAGTCAATATCGGGGTCGGCATCGTCGGCGTAGAAGAACATCTGCTGCGGGTGGGCGATGAATCCGCGTTTAGTTCTCTTTCGCCCGTCCCATGGCCAGGGGCCGATGTTTCCACCGGAGCCAAAGCCGGCGTAGAAGCCCTTGGGGTCCTGATTGCCGTGGTAAATTTTTCCCGTGGTATAGACGTCGTAGCCGTTGGTGGCGAGGTGCTCGGTGAGGGTGACGCACTGGCTGAGGATGTAATTTTGCCGGTAGTCCTCGAACCAGTAGAGACTGGAGGTTTGCGGGTATAGCCCCGTCATCATGGATGAGCGGGACGGTGCGCAGAGGGGGTCGTTGCAATGCGCGTTCGTGAAACTGACGCCGCGGGCAGCGAGGCGGTCGAAGTTCGGCGTGGGGACATCTGGTTTGCCGATAGGGTCGAGCGGCATGTCGTTGAGGTCATCGACGATGATGAAGAGGACGTTTGGTTTGGTGTCTTCGGCTGCGTGAAGGGTCTCGCACAGAGGCACGGAGGCACAGAGGATTATTTGTAGTAGAAAGGTGGGAAAGGGTTTCATGGTATGGGAGCGGACTGGGAAATAGTCTTGAAAGCAATCTGAGGCCGAGAATTATGATCGGGACTGAATCAGGGTTGGTCGAGTTGATTCTTTCGCGGAAATCATGAGTGCATGGGAGTTTCCGAACATGTCCACTTTCGGGCGCTTGCCTTCGGTCATGGGCAAGGAAACCGCTGCGTGTTCGCAATCATCGGCGCCATACAAGTTGACCGGGATTGGGCGGACATTTTCCGCCTCTGGCGGCGTTTTTCGCCGTTCACAGGTCTAAGCAATAATGTCGCGAACGACGTGGCCGTGAACATCTGTTAGCCGAAAGTCCCTTCCCTGATGGCGGTATGTAAGTTGTTCGTGGTCGATGCCGAGGAGGTGGAGGCAGGTGGCGTGGAAATCGTGGACATGCACCGGGTTCTTCGTGACTCCGAAGCCGAAGTCGTCGGTTTCTCCATAAGTGAAACCTTTCTTGATGCCTCCACCGGCCATCAAGATGCTGAAACACTCCTTGTGGTGGTCACGACCCGGCGGTGTTTTTGCGCCGGTGCCGGCATTGTGTTCCTGGACCATTGGAGTCCGCCCGAATTCGCCGCCCCAAATGACGAGCGTGTCGTCGAGAAGGCCGCGTTGTTTCAGGTCGGTGATCAATCCGGCACATGCTTGATCGACGCCGCGTGCGGAGCGGGGGAGTGATCCGTAGATGTTGGCGTGGTGGTCCCAGCCTTTGTTGAAAACCTGCACAAAGCGCACGCCCCGTTCGCAGAGTCGGCGGGCGAGCAGGCAGTTCCTCGCGAAGTCACCGCCGTTTCCGCCTTTGTCGAGGCCGTAGAGTTTTCGCACATGCTCCGGCTCGCTGGCCACATCAGCGAGTTCGGGAACCGACGATTGCATGCGGTAGGCCAATTCATACTGGGCGATGCGTGTTTGTATCTCAGGATCGTGGTAGCGATCGAAGGCCAGCGAGTTCATCTGTTTGATGGCGCCCACGACATCGCCGCGTTCTTCGCGGCTTACGCCTTCGGGATTGTCGAGATAGAAGAGCGGCTTGGCGCCGGTGCGGAACTGGGTTCCCTGGTGCTTCGAAGGGAGAAAGCCGCTGCTCCACGCGCCGGGCCCGGCGTTGGGAGGGGCATCCTTGAGAACGACAAAGGAAGGGAGATCCGAGTTTTCCGAGCCGAGTCCGTACGATGTCCACGCGCCGAAAGTGGGGCGACCGAGTTGGCCGTGACCGGTGTGGAGGAAGAGTTCACCGGAGCCGTGATTGATCTCGTTGGTGTGCATGCTGCGCACAACGGTGAGTTCATCGGCAACAGTTGCCAAATGGGGAAAGAGTTCCGACATGACAATGCCGCTCTCACCGCGGGGGGCGAACTGGTAAGGCGACTTTATGGCCCGGGCATCGGGCGTGATGAAGGCGAACTTTTGACCGCTGGTGATTTCGGC
>JBCCWV010000135.1:0-13428 GCA_039192745.1 Verrucomicrobiota bacterium
CCGTCGGAGTCCCTGGGGACGATATTGTCTGGATCGCTGATATCGAAGACCTGCAGCAGCTGCGTTATGGAATCCACCACGTAAGCGAAGTTGCCCTGGACCGCAACGGATCGAGGAAAGCTAATATTGGTGCCGTCGGAGTCCCTGGGGACGATGTTGTCTGGATCGCTGATATCGAAGACCTGCAGCAGGTCTGTCAAGGAATCCACCACGTAAGCGAAGTTGCCCTGGACCGCGATGGATGTAGGAACATTCATATTTGTTCCGTCGGAGTCCCTGGGGACGATGTTGTCTGGATCGCTGACATCGAAGACCTGCAGCAGGTTCGTTCCGGCATCCACCACGTAAGCGAAGTCGCCCTGCACCGCGACAGATCGCGGGTCTGAAAGGCCTGGTGCGTTCCCACGGGGCTCCAGAAACAACGCTGCTGAGGCCAGCGGATCTGGTCCGTCTGCACCGATTCCGACCCTCCCGTCTGCATCGATTCGCACGACGTCAGCGATGGTGCCATCGGGGTTGTCCAAGGTGCTTCCTCCGCGCCATTCGATGCCGCTGCCACCGATGGCGAGGACTTGTCCGAGCGCACCGGCGGCGCCGGTGGCATCCATGAGTGAGAGGGGGAGGGTGGCATCGGTGGCGAGCGCGGCGGAGCTGAGGGCATAGCCCGCCGAGGTGATGCGTCGGTCGGGGCTGAGCAACTCGAAGCTGCCGCCGGTTCCGGTTTCTGAGAACCAGATGCGCAGGCGGACGTCGTCATTGTCCACGAAGATCGAAGCGGGGATGGCGTTGGATTCGCCCAGGGCGACGGCGTAGTGGCCATTGACGACGGGGACGGTGATGCCGGCGGTGGGTTCGGAACCAGCCGTGGAAGTATCGTCGTTCGACCAGAAGGAAGTCGAGGCGGTGGTGTCGACGAGGGCGAACTTGAAGTGTCCGGTGCCGTTGAAATTGACGCCGGACACGGCGATGCGGCCTTGGTGGTTGAGGATGCCTGGCGCGGCAAGTGATTGGCCCGAAAATGCCAATCCAAGCGCCAGAGTGAGAACAGGGAAGCTTGTCGATTTCATGGGACTGACTCCATGAAATCAGATGGGCTTATGCTCGGCAATCTCGTACGGGAGAAAATCGTTAGGGGTTATTTACGGATCAGGCCGTTTGGCTTCTGTGAGTGGTGGAAGTTCGTGCGAAGCATGGTTTGCTTGGTCGGTATTAGGATTGCCGGTATCGTTGACTTTCGTACCGGGTAATCGCGCCTCTATCTTTCTCAGGTTAAGTGATTTGATCTGCCTTTGGGAAGCGTTTGTTAGGCCCCTATGACATGGAGGGGTGCGGTTCCTCGGCGATACGAAAGACTTATTGAATCTGGTGGCTGGCGCGACGGGGAGGTTGTCGGTAGGATAATGTGATGGCTAAGGTGTGTGGCAACGGCTTTAGGATTGGGAGGTGGAGGATCTTTCAGGGCTTTTTTCCGATCAGCCGTTCTCAGATTCCAAGAGAGGTGGTTGCCGGTCTTACGTTGGCGGCGTTGGCGATCCCGGAGGTCATGGGATACACGAAGATTTCGGGCACCCCGGTTATTACCGGGCTGTATACGATTGTCATTCCGATGGCGTTGTTTGCGCTCCTGGGATCATCGCGTCATTTGGTCGTCGGGGCCGACTCGGCGACGGCGGCGATGCTGGCGGCCAGTTTGGCGGGGATTGCCGTCGTGGGATCTGAGGAGTATGTCGCTTTGGCTGGTTTGTTGGCGGCGATGGCGGCGGGTTTTTTGTTTTTGGCGAGGCTATTGCGACTTGGGTTTCTGGCCGACTTTCTTTCGCGAACGGTATTGGTCGGATTTCTGACGGGGGTTGGTATTCAAGTTTCGTTAGGGCAAATTTCGGGGATGCTGGGGTTGGCCGGAGGCGGACATGGTCCGATTGGCAAGTTGATGACGGACTGGCGCGAGATAGATGCGGTGAACTATTACGCCTTCGCGTTATCGGTGGGAGTGTTGGTTTTCATTGTTTTAGTGAAGCGGATTTCCGGCCGGGTGCCCGGGGCGTTGCTGGCTTTGATTGGAGCCATCGTCGTGAGTTGGGCTTTTGATTTGCAGGCCAAGGGGGTGCAGGTGCTTGGGACGATCCCGAGCGGGTTACCGCGTCTGGGGATTCCGGACGTTGAATGGAGCTGGGCGCTCTTTGAACGGTTGATTCCGACGGCGTTTGCCATGTTTATCGTCATTCTCTCACAGAGTGCCGCCACCTCTCGTGCCTATGCGGCACGATACAACGAGCGGATCGATGAGAACACGGATCTTGTCGGGCTGGGGATGGCCAACATGGGTGCGGCCTTATCCGGGACCTTTGTCGTGAACGGCAGTCCGACCAAAACGCAGATGGTGGACAGCGCGGGTGGTCGGAGCCAGTTGGCTTCGTTGGTGACGGTCGGCATTGTGGTGATGGTTCTTTTGTTTCTAACCGCTCCACTGGCGTACATGCCGGATGCGGTATTGGCAGCCGTCGTGTTTCTGATTGGTGTTGAACTGATCGACGTGCGTGGATTGAGGCGGATTTACGCGGAGCGTCGGGTGGAATTCTGGGTGGCGTTGATTACGACGGGGACGGTGGTTTTCTGGGGTGTCGAACAGGGTTTATTGTTGGCGATTTTGCTCTCGTTGGTGGCACACACGCGGCTGGGGTATCGGCCGCGAAATACCGTTCTCACGCGGGCGGATGGGGGGCGATGGAGGATGGTTCCGATTGAGTGTTCCGAGCCGATCTTACCGGGTCTTTTGGTCTATAGTTTTAATCACAGTCTCTATTACGCGAATGCCGGGCAGTTTTCCCGGGAGGTGATGGCGCTTATTGGTGGTGCGGAAGAGCCATTGGAATGGTTTTGCCTCGAGTGTTCGGCGATTGACGACATTGATTATACGGCGGCGGCGGAGATGCGGTCGGTATGCGGGAGTTTGAGCGAGCGCAAGGTTCGACTTGTGTTCACCGGATTGGCGCCCCAGGTGCAAGCCGAGCTGGAGAAGTCCGGAATCGTCAAGGTGGCCGGGGCGGACGCGATTTATCCCGAGGTGAACGATGTGATCACCGCTTTCGAGCATCGCCGGTCGTCGTGACGATCGGGTGTCTCTTGAGGGTATCGACGATTTGAGACGGATCAATCGGCGTCGACGTGGACGTCCATATCCAGCTCTTTCACGAGGAAAGCCCATTCATCGGCGGTCTCCGCGATCCGTTTGTCGGTTGGTTTGCCGGCTCCGTGGCCGGCGTCGGTTTCGATGCGGATGAGGGTTGGGTTCGTGCCCTTTTGGGCATGTTGGAGGGCTGCGGCGAATTTAAAGCTGTGTGCCGGCACCACGCGATCATCGTGATCGGCGGTGGTAATGAGGGTGGCGGGGTAGGCGGTGCCTTTCTCGAGATTGTGTAATGGGGAGTAGGCGTGGAGCACTTTGAAATCCGCTTCGACGTCCGGATTGCCGTATTCCTTCATCCAGGCCCAGCCGATCGTGAACTTTTGGAAGCGGAGCATGTCCATGACTCCGACGGCAGGGAGCGCGGCGGCGAAGAGATCGGGGCGTTGAATCATGCAGGCTCCGACGAGGAGGCCGCCGTTGGAGCCGCCTGCGATGGCGAGTTTGTCGGGAGATGTGTATTTGTTGTCGATCAGCCATTCGGCGGCGCTGATGAAGTCGTCGAACACGTTTTGCTTCAGGTGCATTTTGCCGGCCTCGTGCCATTCTTCACCGAACTCGCCTCCGCCGCGGAGGTTGGCGACGGCGTAGACGCCGCCGAGTTCGAGCCATGCGATGACGGAAGGCGAGAAACGGGGGAGGAGGCTGATGTTGAAGCCGCCGTAGCCGTAGAGAAGGGTGGGATGGTTTCCGTCCAGCTTCAGGTCCCGGCGGGAAACGATGAACATGGGCACTTCTGTTCCGTCCTTGCTTTTGAAAAAGACCTGGCGTGTTTCGAAGCGGGAGGGCTCGAAGGTGAGCCTTGGTTCGCGAAACACGGTGAACTTGCTTTCGTCAAAGTCGTAGCGGAAGACGGTGGGGGGGGTGGTGTAGGTGTTGAAGGAGAAGAAGGTCTCACGGTCTTCGCGCTTGCCTGAAAAGCCGCCCACGGAGCCGACTCCGGGCAGTTCCAATTCGCCCAGGGCGGTCCCGTCTGTCTGAAAGCGGCGGACGACGCTATGGGCGTTGTGCATGTAGACCGCGATGAATTCGTCGCCCACGACACTCACGGAACGGAGTGTGTCCGGACTTTGTTCGATGATCGTTTTCCAGTTTTCGCGATCGAGGTTTGTGACATCGATGGCGATGACGCGGCCGCGGGGAGCGTCCAAATCAGTGCGGAACCAAAAGGTGCTGCCTTCGTTGTCGAGGAAGCTGTAACGGGCGTCAAAGTCCTTGAGGAGTTCCACGACGGGTGCGTCCGGCTGGTCGAGATCCTTGTAGAAGAATGCGTTATTGGCTCCGGCTCCTTCCCAGACGCTGAGGAGAAGGTATTTTTTGTCCTCGCTTTCGCCGGCACTGAAGCCCCACTTGGGTTGGTCGGGGCGTTCGTAAACGAGGCGGTCCTCGGACTGTGGCGTTCCGAGTCGATGGTAGTAGACTTTCTGGTTCAAGTTTGCGGCTTGGAATTCCTCATCTTCTTTTGGCTTCGGGTATCGGGAGTAGTAGAAGCCTTGATTGTCTTTAGACCACGAGGCGCCGGAGAATTTTGACCAGCGGAGATGGTCATCGAGGTCTTCCCCGGTTTCAATCTCGCGCACCTTCCATTCCAGCCAGTCGGAGCCTGCCACGGAGATGCTGTAGGCGATGTATTCGCCGTCGTCGGAGACTTCGTAGCTCGAGAGGGAGACCGTGCCGTCGGCGGACATCTGGTTGGGGTCGAGCAGGACTGTTGCTTCTTCCTCCAAGGATCTGGCGGTGTAGAGCACGCTTTGGTTTTGTAGGCCTTCGTTCTTTGTGAAGAAGTAGCGGCCTCCGGCTTTGAAGGGGGTTCCAAAGCGTTCGTAATCCGTCAGCTCGGTGAGGCGATCCCGAATCTGAGTGCGGGCTGGAATGGATTCGAGGTGTTCGAATGTGACTTTGTTTTGGGCGGTCACCCAAGCCTCGGTTTCATCGGAGTAATCGTCCTCCAGCCAGCGGTAAGGATCGGTGATCTCTACTCCGTGGAGGGTGTCGATTACGTGGTCTCTTCTCGATTCGGGATACTGAAGCCCTTCGGCTGAGAGCCTTTCACAGGTAAGGATCACAAGGGCAAGCTGGATGGCGTGCCGAGTAGTAAGCATAGAGCCAAACTAGCACGGACCGACAAGTCTTGCGACTGGGGCCTTTTTGGGGAGCTGTCTTGCAGGGGTTGGGGCGGTTGCCTGTCTCGTCTTGGACTTCCGGTATTATCAAGACAAGGTCCGCGGTGGGGCGAGATCCGAAGGGAAGCCGCGGGGAGGGGAAGTGGCTTTTTTGATTAACCCCGCGGCTTCGCTGTTTCGGAGCTTTGATTTGGCCAAGCGGGCTCTCGTTGGCAGCGCTGGCCGGAAGCCTAGTCCTTGCGTTTTACGATATCGTAGATAGTGGTCGTGCCGCTGACTTCATTTGCGACCACGAGGAGAGGGCGTCGTGTGGGGCTTTTGAAGGCGCTGATGAAGAGGAGGCCTTCGGGCCCGAGATCGCCCGCCGTGCCCGCTTCGGCATCTCCAGAGAAGTCACGATTGTTGACATAATCGCAGAAGACAGGGCGACGAGGATTGGTAATGTTGTAGATCATGATCCCGCCGATTCGCTCGAGGCCGATGAAGGCGTAGCAATCTCGACCGACCCAGCCGACGACGACGCCCTCAGGTTCGGGGCCTTTGTCGTCGCTTCGATTATCGAAGGAGTCATTTTCATCGTTGGTGGAATTGAAATCCGCGGGGAAGCGTTCCGCAATGATTTGTTCGAAATCGTCGCCGCTGTCGTAGACAAGGTCGCCTGCGGTGTTCCAGATGGAGAAAGAGCGGGCGCCGTAAGAGAAGATTTTCTCGAAGACGTCGTCATTATCGTTATCGCCGTTTGCGGTGGTAATGTTGAGACGACCGAGATTTTCGTCGAGTTGGAGCTCAGCTGCATTTGGGAAGATGGTAGGATCGAGCTCGAGCGATCCGACCCGTGCTTCTTCCGAGAAGCCATCGTAGTCGCGGGCGTCGCCTTCATTGGCGGAAACGATGTAGGTTTTGCCGCGGGTCCGGTATGAAGCGATTGCGTCGGGCATATAGAAACCGTGCGTGGGCCAAGTGGTAATATTGATGCGATCATCTCGATTGCTGGCATCGATGGCATTTTTTTCGATGGAGTGGTCTTTGGTGCCGAGCGAGAAGATGGTGGCGAGAGATTTGGTTTTCACATCGATTTCTACGATGGCGTTGTTTTCCTGGCAGATGGCGAAGGCGGTTTTTCCGTCGGGAGTGACTGTGATGTACTCTGGCTCGAGGTCTTGGGAGGCGGAGGCACCTGGGCCGAAGATGCGGACTCCCGCGTCGCGAAGTTCATCTTCCATCCCGTTCAGGGAGGTGAACTCGACCGTATGAACGTCGTCCTGGTTCACCTTGGCGGCGCCACGGCGAACATCGATGATGCTGATGCTTCCATTGGGGTCATTGTCGTAGTCGTCGTTGGGTTCGCCTTCGTTGGCAACGAAAAGGTAGCGGCCCCAGGGACCGTAGGTGAGCATATCAGGAAGGGCACCGACGGTGACTTCAGAGATGACGTTGCCGCTCGTGTCGTAGAATTTGACAGAACCGGGGTTTTGCTCGGGATCGGCTGGCACGGCGACGGCAATTTCGTTCCGCCACCAGCGGGGATTGACAGCCACGCTGGTGGGCGCTTCGCCGGTGGGAAGTTGGAGGATGGGCTGAGGGTTGTCGACGTCGCGGATATCAATGATATCGATGGCCGAATCGTTTCCATTGGAGATATAGAGGCGTTTTTTGCGGGAATCATAGGCGACGATTTCGGCGGCGCCTTCATCGAAGATTTCCTCGGGATCACCGGTGATAATGGTCGTGCGTGGGCTAATTGTGATATGGCCTTTTTCTTTGAGGCGGAAGAATCCACCGGCGAAAGTCGGGGCGATCAGTGAGACGGAGAAGGTGAAGATCGTTAGGGTGGCCAGTGCGAAGGATCGTTTTCTAATGAGCATGGTTTGCGGAATGTTGAATGTTTTGTTTTCTGATGTGCTTTACCGAGCGCCCGCCGATGATCGGGCGTGGGCAGGCATTGTTGGTATGGGAGAGCTGTGTCGGAGCCACGACGAAATTGGTCAAGAAAACGACAGGATGGTGGCGATATCGACACGAAGGGTGCGGTCATGTTGCCGGTCGAACGCAGATGGAGGCGCAGTGTTCAGGAGTGGGCTTGGAAGACGAGGCAGAATTCGGCAATGGCGTTGGCGACGGACTGAACGGTCTGGGTGACTGGAGCGTCGCGTATTGTGAGGCTTGCGAGACTCATTGGTGTCCGGTTTATTTTTGTCGGGAGGAAAGGTGACATTCCTCGGTTTCTTGGCAGATGGCGCGAATGGTCAGTGGGTGAGCGGCACCCATTGCGGTGAGAATGGATGGCTTTATCCAAGCGGTGGTTGGCGGCAATTGTTCAAGGGGGGTGGTTTTGGGAGAATTCGAGGTGTTGCCGAGTCGACTTTTCCCGGGCACTGAGGGCTCCAGGGAAGGCATGTCTGGCTGCATTATGGCGGCTCTAATTTTGCACTTGCGGGTAGACGCCGCTTCTTGATATTTCAGAAATGTGAACTATTCGACGGTCGGGCTCGCTCCGTGATCTACATGTCAATTTCCGCTGCTATCTCTCCGAGTGCATCGCTTTCTTCCGGAAGGCAGAATCCTTCACTTGCGCGTGCTTTGCTGGAAACGGATCGATTGTATTTTGAAGCGGGCAGCGAGGTTGAACCCTTCGATGGAGCCGTTCTTTGCTGGATGCCGTCGCTGGAGCAGGTTCCCGCCGGGTGCGTTTGCCAGCGTATCGACGTTTCGCATATTGCCATGAGATGGCGGGCTCCGGAACTCTGGCTTGACGCCGTCGAAGCACGGTTTCGTGGTCTTGGCACGCCCCTCTCGCGTCTTTACATTGAGGATGATCGAGACTTGGACGAACTTTTGCTCCGGCGCGGATACCGCTCCCGGACCGAATTGGGGTTTCTCTACCCACTCTCTGCCGGTTTCAGTATCACTTCCTCTTTAGGTGCGGATCGTGTTTCGCTTCAGCCAGTGTTTGCGAATGATGACTGGGAGGTGAAGGAAGCTCTGCATGGCGATACTGTCATGGGACCGGACGGATACCCCTGTGACGCGAAGCAGTGGGTGCAGCTTGAGCGCACCAAGTGTTTCGCGGGGGCGATGCACTGCTACCTGATTCGCACTGCCGCGGGCGAGCTTTGTGGCGCGATCGGAACGATGCGCGCCGGAAGTGTGCTTCGCATTAAGAACGTGGTGGTTCATCCACAATTTCGAGGCCAGGGAATGGGGCTGGCAGCCCTTGGGGCCTTGTTCGGAGTTGCCCGGCAATTGGGTTTATCTGCCTTGGGTGTTTTTGGGATTGAAGGCGAACCGGGGAGCGCCCTTTATCGACGGGCGGGGTTCCACGTGGAAACGCACCAGGTGGAGTGGACGAAGTCGCTTGAAGAAGAGGATTGAGTATGGTTTCCAAGCAACAATTCGACGAAGAATCCCTGTCTCTCCACGAAGGGCGGGTCTCGCAGTATCGTGCCAAGGGATACGTCCTCTTGCCGAAGCTCGTCTCGCAGGCTGAGTTAGCTGTTTTGCGTGAGGAAATCGATGGCCTTTTCGCGATGGAACGACTTGTTCATCCCGACAACCTGCGCGCCCAGGGTCGGGAGACCATTGATGGTGGGTATGTGGTCGACCGTCTCGATCCGTTAATCGATGTTGCGCCTGGCATTCGTCGACTTGCGACGTCGCCCTCCGTTCTGGAGAAGCTTGGCGAGCTTATGGGTGAAGAGGTGCTTCTTTTCAAAGACAAGCTCATTTACAAACCACCAGGTGCCACCGGTTATCGGACGCACCAGGATTACACTTACTGGGTCGAATTGCCTGCGCCTGGCGAATGTATCGTCTCTCTTGCTGTGGCCTTGGATGACACCACTGCAGGGAATGGTGCGACCGAGTTTTTTCCGGGCTGTCACTCGCGCCACCTACTCGACGCGAAGACTCCTGAGGACGTTTTTGCTCCAGACAAAGGACTGATTGAATCGGCCAGCGAGCTTGAGGCCATCGAGCCGGAAATGGTTCCGTTGGAGGCCGGCGACGGGGTTGCCTTTTCTTCGCTCACGCCCCACCGCAGTGAGGCCAATCTTTCTGGGGGACCGCGACGCCAGCTCTTTCTGACCTATGCCGCCGCGCGTTACGGTGATCTGTATGAGCACTACTATTCACTTTTTCACGGCTATCTGAGAAACGATCGTGAGAGAGCCGGTCGCGGCGCGCAGACTTTCTTCTCGTGAGACCGGGCACATGGGAGCGGCGTTTCCTCAGGACTTGGATACATTTCCCGGTCGTTTTCGTCTTTTCTGGAAGCGCGACAACAACCGATTCCAACGGGCTGACCGACAGCGTTCGCTGAGCCAGTGCCTATCGTTCGCCCATAGGCGATGGAAGACCCGGTCGCGGATCTCAGGCAGCCACTTGAGCGTTTTTCCGGCAAACCAGCTTGGATCGTTTTCGCGCAGACTATCGTAAATTACAGATCGAAACTTTGGAAGCGACTCCTTCCACGAAGCCATGGCGGTGATTTCTTTTTTATTCTGCGAAAAATTTCGGACCATGTCGTAGAAGACCGCTCGGTCGAAGAGCGCATCGAGGGCGGCGATCAATTCTGAGTCCGTATTCTGTCGGGTTGCTTCTTCACGAAGGATTCGCCAGGCGCGCATCTGACCCGCCTCGCGCAGCACGGTTTCGGTTTCCAGCATGCGGTTGAGGTCGAGTGGCTCGTTAAAGGCAGGGCAGTGTTCCAAGGCTTGGCACAAGCGTAGGCCGATCATGGTGCGATAGCACTTTTCACAGCGGCCACAGTTTTGTCCTTTGGTTGGATTTTCGAAACAGACTCGCAGGTATTTTAAGGCCGTTTCGTTATTCGCGACGATGCGCGTCTTGTCGAGACGATCACATTCGGAACCATCGTGAACCAGCTCGAGCGCGGCAGAGGACCACAGTGGATCGGTGATGTAGCTCGAACCCCAGGGGACTATAAGGGAGTAAGGATCGCTTGAGGCAATCAGGACTTTCCGCAGGGTCCCGCTCAAAAGTATTGCGATCGCGGCCAGCCCACAGCCGTGATAATGATAGCCCCAGTGTCCGAACAGGTTACTAAAGTCGAGTAGATTGGTCTCCACCTCCACGAGTTTGACCCCGAAATCGTCTGCGGCGGCCTGAAGATGACGACTGATGCGCTCTCGGTAAATCCTCTCTTGCAGGGGGATATCGCAACCGTGCACGAAGATGGCATGAGTGATCTCATCCCGATGTTTGAGCAGGCTATACATCGAGTCCACCCCGCCACTGAAGAAAAGTCCCACCCCGCGCTTGTCGTTTTCGGACGTCTTTTTTTTTCCAGTCACGGTTGAGGCCTCAATTGGAACCGGCGTGTATTCGGGATACCAAGAGGAAAAGATCTCCTGAAATCGGGCGGCACCCTCTGGCAAGGCATCGTCGATTGAACCTTCGATTCGCAAGGGGCTACCCAGTTTCATGGCGGGGACGAGGGCAAGGGGCAGCATGGCGCTTTGAACGAGTGGCGGTTCGACGGGGGCGGTTCTCGTGAAGCGAAAATTGATTTCGGTCCGTCGATCTCCTTGACGGAGGCGGGCTTTGGCTGCGAGAGGCCATTCGTCTGTCGGGCGACCAAGCTGCACCTCGATGGGCTCAGCACACACTTCCTCTTTCGAATCAAACATCGATTAGTCAGGGATGTTCAGCTATTCCCGGGAAGAGCACGATACAGATTTTCGAATGCCGCACGGGCCTTTTTCTTAAGGCGGCGCGAATCCTTTGCCAAGATCTCTGCGTGTCCTTCCGATCTTTCCCTCACCGCGTCAGCGATGTCCTCCATATCGACGACTTCGCGGAATGGCGGGGAACACCAGGTTTCCAGCGAGGCGGCCAGCTTGGCGACCTTGTTGATGCCTGCATACGGCACCTCATAGGATATGGCGGCGATGGTTCCGTGCAGGCTCGTGCCAACAAAGAACCGGGCGTTCGCCAGTAGAGCCGTGAGATCGTAAACACTGGTCTTTTCGGGCAAGACGGCAAGGGGTCCAAGTAGCTTGCGGAGGCGCTGCAGCGCGACGCGATCGGAGTGACCTGGCACGAGGCCGAGAGGTAGCAGGACGATATGCCAACCAGTGTCGCGAGAGATGGTTCTGAGCTGACGCGCGATCTGTTCGAGTCGATGCTGCCCGATGTAGCGATTGCATTGAAAGCAGAGGTATCCGTCTCTGATTTCGTTTATCAGACGATGGGTTGCGTCTCCCATCCGTTTCTCCAGCGCCGAGCGGGGAAAGATATCGGAGACGAGCACGGCGGAATCGGGTGCGAGTTCCACCTCAAGATCAGCACATTCGATGATTTGGTGCGTTACGGAATCGCGAACGGAGCAGTAGTCGGCTTTGTCGATCAGTCGATCGATATTTTCGAGCCAGTTGACCGGTCTATTGAGCAGACCTATTCCGCCAACCTGGTTGTATAGCACGGGAACACGGCGTGGAAGAAAGCGTGGGTCTGGGACAAAAGGGATTTCCCACGGAGCGCCGAAATAGCGTCTACTGGCTTGAGCGATTCGTTCGCTGCCAATCATTTTCTCGAGCGCGGCGTGGAGGAAATCTCCGGTTCGAGGAGGAAGGAGGTAGCTGCTGAGGCGGTCCCAGCCGGCGCCGAGTACTTCGCCACCGACGACAATGACAGCGCTTCCTTCGCGAAGCGAATCCATACGGTTCAACCATCTGACGGGATGAGTTGGAAAAGACCCGGCTTCCTTGAGGTGGCTTCGCCGCAGTCCTACGCACTCGAGGCGATATTTTTCGGGAGCTTCATTCTTTAGCAAAGACTTGATGACAAAGGGGAAAAGGAGGTCGCCATAGTTGAATCGGTCCATCGCGCCGAAAAGCGCCAGGACAGGGCGATCTGAATGGGAAGCGGGCGTGGACACGGATACAGCGACAAGGGGGGCTTTATCATGGCTCGCTTCGACCGTCATCGAAAAGCGATAACGTAGGATTTTTAGGGAAAGGGTCGCAAATGCGAAGCGGGGTGGACGTTGTTTGGTGTGCAAACGGTAGGTCAGATCGTGATGACACCTGATCGACGGTCGCAGGAAAAGTGGATTAGTCCCGGTTTCGTGACGAGACCATGTGGGAATGGCTTTACGAATGGGATTGGGAGTGTTGAGCTTCTGGGGCGATGTCGGAATTGTTTGAAGTGGTAAAGCAGGCGTTCGGGGAGATGGAGTGGGCTTACGAGGAGGTGCCTGGAGTGGAGGTGGTGAAGTTGGGGTTTGAGGCGTATCACACGAAGGTGGAGTTGCATGCGCAAGTGTTTGCGGAGCAGGGAGTGGTATCGGTGGTGTCGCAGCTTCCTCTATTGAAACGTGATGAGCGGGTGATGCGGGTGGTGGCGGAACTACTGGTGCGGGTGAACCGTGATTTGACTTTGGGCGGGTTTGAGATGGATTGGCCGCACGGGCAGGTTTTGTTTCGGATCAGCAATGTGTTTGTGGCGGGGGCGTATCAGTCGGATGTGATTGCGAGCATGGTGCATGCAACGGTTTCGGAGACCGATCGGGTGACTCCCTTTGTAGATGTGGTGCAGAGGATGAACCCGGGAGAATTATTGGTGTTGGATGTAGGGACGTTGTTGGAGCGGAAGGATTTATTGCCGGTGGTGGAAGGTGACGAGGAGGATGATGACTGAGAAGAGGATGGCAGGAGGCGGTTGAATGGAATCGGATGAGGAGGAAGCGCGCGACGTCTATTATCGTCGTTTCGATGAGGATTATGTGCCGGGTCAGGAGGGCGAGGACGCGGGGAGGGACGATGAGGAGCCGGTGGTGCGAGTATCGGAGACGGATGACTTTGATGAGGCGGACGAGGACGAGGCGTTGTTGGATGAAGGGGTGGCGGCGGAAGACGAAGGTAAGAGGGGCGACGAGATGGGAGAACGGGACGGAGCGGGCGAGCGTGTGCTATACCGGGGGCATCCGGCGTGGCTATCGTTTTGGCGTGGGTTGCTGGTTTCGGTGGTTTTATTGATGGCGGGCGTGTTGGGGTGGGGGGTGAGCGGGTGGATTTTGTTCGGGGGGTTGGTCGTGGCGTTGATGGTTTATGGGAACGTGGTGTTTTTGCGGTCGATGCGGGAGTATTTGGTGACGGAGCG
>JBCCWV010000136.1:0-13416 GCA_039192745.1 Verrucomicrobiota bacterium
ATTCGGTTGAAGGGATTCTCGATTTCACGAACTTCACCGGGATAAAGGTTCGCCATCAAGCCGGAATTGGGACCCTCTTGATCGACATGCGGCACCCCCGGCTCGTCGGAAATGGTGTAGTCAAAGCTCAGGACCTCGCGCCCGACGTTTCTCAGCTTCACGGAGTAAACAATGAGCTCCTCATCGATGACGGAATTGACGACCTGAACCGCGATGGGATGACGGTCGAAGGTGACGCGCCGGGTGGACATGGTTGTGCATCCGACGAGGAAGGCAAAACCGAGGAGAATGAAGGGAAGTTTCCTCATGGGCGAAGCGGAAAGGATGACCTAATATTTGAATTTCATGCCGATGGCCCAGAGGTCGAACTCCGGATCGTCGATCAATCCGTCGCCGATATCACCAATGATCATGCGACGCCACTCACCGTAGATGCTCACGTAGTCGCTGAAGGCATACTCGACGCCAGCAAAAACCTGGTAGGCCCAAGCGAGATCGTTGTCATTGTCGCCGCCGATGACCGGGCGATCGTCGACAAAGCCTTTCCGGTTCGAACTTCTCGTCCAAGCCCCACCGACACCAACGCCGGCGAAGGGCTTGAAGTTGCTCCAGAAATCCCCGACATCATGCCGCTCGTCATCGAGGTCCAGTTGCACGCCAAAATTGAATATGGCATTCACCGAACGAAAGTCAGACCGGTATTCGATACCGGAAGCGACACCGTCGAGGGGCGTGCTCATGAAAGTGAACTCCGCTTCCGTGAAAGCTGTCAGCACAGGCAGGATCTCGAACTCATAACCGAATTCGATTCCCGCGAGCCATCCGTCGTCGTCCTGCAGTTTCGCGCCGGAAAGCGACTCCCGGAAATTCGCCGTCTGTGAGTGCGCGCCGCCGCCAAAGACCCCGATGTAGGAGCCGTGGACACGGGACGCTTTCTTCGTGCTAATCGTGTCGAAGTAAACTTCATTCGCGAAAGCGCCTGAAGCAATACAGGCAAGCGCGAGAGTGGTGAGTAACTTTTTCATGATTCGAAAATTCTATTCTTCCTCCTCTTCAAGATCGGTTTTCGCTTCGTAAATAAGCTTGATCCCGCCGACCCAGCTTCCGACCTCCAAATCCTTAACGTTATCCAAGCCGTCGAAGAAGTAATTCTGGTATTCGGCAAAAACGGAGACCTTTTCGTTCACCATGACCTCCACACCGGCGAAGTATTTGTAGGCAAAAACGAACTCATCGACCGCGAACGGCGTGGACATGACCGTGGACGAGGGATCATACATCGTCACCGTGTCGCGAAACCAGAACTGTGCGCCACCGACACCGCCACCGACATAAGGTTTCAGCCTTGAAAGGCCCCGCAGGCGCGCCCGATAGCGATGGAGATCGAGGGCGATGTGCGCGTTGAGGAGAAAGATGGCGCCGTTTGCATTCGCAGAAAAGGAATCGGAGGCCTCCGCAGGCGGAACCACGGAAGTGTCGAGAAAGTCCCTCGTCGCGGCGAGTTCTGTCGCCATGAAACTACCTTCAAATCCGATCCCAGTCTGAATCGGGAACTTCTTCATCTTCCACCAGTAGTCGATGTCGAATCCCATGATAAAATCGCTCGCGCGATCATCGACGCCAAAGGGTGTCATATCGACGACTGGTCTCCCATCCTGTCCCTGCGTCACGCCTCCCCAAATCGAGAAGGAGTTTCCGCGCATAGACTTTTGCTTTTTATCTCCGATCTTTTTATCGGAAAGCTCGTTGATGAACACTTCGGATCGCGCGAGAGGCGAGCTGACTGCAAGGATGATGAGCCAGCAAATTGCCTGGATTCGGAAAAGCATTTTGGTTTGTGTCGTGGGGAGTGAGTGAGGTGAAAAACCTCACCATCAGTAGGAAATTGCCCCTTTCCCGTCAAGGCGGGAATCCTTATGTGACGAAAGCGTCATATTGCCTTTTTTGCCGGAAAGGCCGAAGATCGCCGACACGAATTTTTACAACGATCTCGCCGCAAGAGCCTCCATGCTCACACTCTGGAAATACAGATTACCAATGGTTTTTATGATCGTTGGGCTCCAGCTTGAAGTTCCTCAAGCCAGTGGTGAAGATCCGGTCACCGAGGTCGAGATTCCCAAGATCGATCTCGGGCTCCAATCGTCTCCGTTGATGCGGAAAATCCTGAGTTTGGACGATCACGAAAAGTCGTTGGAAGAGGAGGCGGCAATTCTTGAGGCGTCGCTTTTTCCCGGCACTGGGAGTGATGAGTATCCTTCCTACGAGGACTGGCCCGAGCCAGCGGTTGAAACGGAAATCGAGGAGACGGAATCTCCCGGCGAAACAAAGCTCATCTCTCTTGCACGCAAGATCGCTTCCTCGGTGGTTTCGATTCGTGTTTGGGATCATTATGGCGCTGAGTTAAGAAGCGGGGCGGGATTTTTCGTTTCTTCGAACGGGCTTGTCCTGACCGATGCCGGTCTGATTCATCCACGTTTTTCGAAGTTGATCGCCTATGCCACGATCAAGACCGGGGACGGTCGTCGATATGCGACGGAAGGCGTGGTCTTCAGTGATCTGAAATCGGGGATTGCCCTTCTTCAGATTGACAGCAAGGACGAGACTCCCCCTCTCCGATTTTCCCCTACTGCTGATCTCTCGAAGCCATTGGCCGTTGCTGTCGTGGGGCTCCATGAGACCAAAGGCCTTAGCCTAAGCGACGCGAGTATGAAGCCGGACGAAACCGTTGCCGGTGCGGGCTGGCTGACGATTGAAGGAAACGACTCGCCCGCGGCCGTCGGTTCCCCGGTCCTGGATCTCTCCGGCCAGGTGCTCGCGCTTTCATCCCTCCAGGTTCCTCTCGACGATTGGAAAAACTTCGCCGTTCCGATTCGATCAGCGGTGACGCTTCTTGAAGGCAAGTCCGCGAGTGTGATCCCCTTTGACCAACTCGCTGAAATCGAAACGCAGGACGTCTCAGAAAACAAACGGTTCATGGACGCTGCTCTCGAACTCTACAACGGAAATGCTTCACGAGCCTCCACGCTTCTGCGTCCGCTCATCAAACAGTTTCCCCGCAGCGCGGAACCCTGGGCTCTCCTCGGCCTGGCGCAGGCAAAGCTTGGGAACATCAAGGAAGCGATCGCCTGTGGTTACCGAGCCGCGGCGATCAATCCGGAGATAAAGGATTACTGGCGTCAGTTGGCCGCTTCGATCAGCAGCATGAACCAATCAACGGCGGAAGATGTTTTTTCTGCACGAAAACAATTCGCGGAGACCAATCCGAGCGACCCCAAGGCGCAGTTTGGATATGCCCTTGAGTTGTTGAAGAGATCGGACTGGGAGTCTGCCGAGGAAGTTTTGATGAAATTGCGCAATCATCGGAAAGCTCCCGCGCGCACCGGGTATTACCTCGCCCTCTCTCTGGCAAAAAACGGAAGTCACCCGGAGTCCAAGGAAGTCCTTCGAAGTTATCTGGATGAAAACGCGGACGACTCGAATGCCTGGTTCCTCGCGGGGCTGCTTTATGATGTCGAGGATCAGCACGAATACGCGATTCGAGCTTACGAGATCTCCGTGAAGCATGATCCTGACTTCAAGGATGCCTGGGCGAACCTTCGTCATGCCTACCTCGCCTCGGGGAACAAGATCCGCGCACGCGAAGCGCATCGGCAATGGCTGAAGCTGGGAACTTGATCAGCTCGACTCGCCGCCTTCGATTTCGCTGACGACAATCACCAAATCATTCGTCTCGGGCAGTCCGCCGAACGCCCGGTCAATCTGATCGGAGGAGGAAACCGAGACGTAGCCGTTGACGACATTGCGATAGACCCACTCATCCTGATCGCCGAGCCATTCGAGACTGCCGTCCGGGTCCTGGTTGATCCATAAGTTCAGAGAACCCTGTAAACCATCGAGCACCTCCACTTGATCGGAGCCTGAAATAGCGTCGAAATTCACGGCCCTGACCGCATTCGCCAACGCCTGGATGCCTGCTTCGCCTTGTTCTCCCGTGAGATGATCGAAGTTCAGATTTCCCCCTCCATCTTTCAATGGAAGGCCGAATACTTCGTGAATGGAAGCGATATCCGCCAGCGCCGAATTGATGGCCGACGTCTCGACGGGATCGCTGATCTCATCAACCATTTCAGTGTTACTGGTGCCGGGACCGAAGGAAGAAACGCGTTCTTGATCATTGTTGGCACCAGGGCCAGAGCCTTGGAGAGCCGTTGTGGAACGAGGCACCGATGAAGACGTGTGAGATGAAGCCGGTCTCGAGGCATTCCCCTGCTGGCGATGGGGTGCGGATGAAATTCCCTGGGCCATGTTTCGGTCGGAGCTTCTAGCGGCGTCCACTGTCTCGGTTGCTCTTTGTCCACCAGGGTCGTCTGTCGTTTTCGTTCCTCGTGAGCCTGTTTCACTCAACCGTGTTTGAACTGTCCAACTTGCGCTCTTTTCCGGTTTCTGCCCTGAAATCCTGGAATCCACTCCCGCCGATGACTCTAAAGCCGGCACCGCGGAAACGATCTCTTCCCCCTTCCAAAAAAGAAGGAATAGCCCTCCGAACCCTAGAAGAACAATTGCCAAGGAGGCGATAAGGATGCGGTTGTTTATCACGGATTTTGGTGCGTTGGAACCTTTGATAATGCCTTCAGAAACACCCTTTCAAATGGAAAACACAAGTGAATATTCTGTCACTGGGAGTGTGATTGATTCCTACGGCCAAGTGCCGCTGAATCCGACGGAGTAGTCGATTCCGCTTCTCGTTAGCTCGTCCGGGAAGCCGGTGTTTCCGACCGTGTTGAAATCAATGTCGTTGAGTAGATTTCTCGCACGAAACGTCAGCTTCCAGTTCTCCACCAATTTCTTCGAAACGGTGAAGTCCAGCGCGGTCGTGGGGTTTTGGAAGATGTCGAATGCTTGATTACCGTTTTGGTCTACGGACCCCCGTGAAACAAGAAGTTCTCCGACGACATTGAGGAATAATCCCATGAAGATCCCGGACTCTTCCTCATCGTCATAGGTCAGGTTCAAGTTGAAGATATACTCCGGTTGGCCCTGTAGTCGTCGAGAAGTTTCGAATCCGCCAGCGTCGATAATGCCAGTGGTGACTTCACCAAATTCCACCGCAGAGGCGATGAAAGTGTAATTGCCTGATACATCAAACTTACGCAAGAGCGGCGAAAATTGTCCGAGTCCCATGTTCCCGTCCACTTCAAAGCCATAGACGACTCCTGACTCCTCGTTGCGGTAGGAGAAGAAAGTGCCGGCGTTAATTAGCTCAATGGGTGAGTCAATGAACTTGGAGAAAGCGCCGATCCCCACAGAATTCTCGGGACTCGGATCCCATTCCCAGCGCATATCATAATTGGAAATCGCGGATAGGCCGAGCCCCGGGTTCCCGCGGAAAGTATCCCCACCCACGCCGGGATCGAAGAAAGAGACCACAAGAGCCAACTCCTTGAAAGACGGGCGCGCGATCGTTCGCGACCAGTTACCTCGCAGGCGCATCTTATCATTGAGTTCGACCGTGGACCCGACCATGGGAAGAAGATCAGTGCGTTGGAGTTCCGTGTTGCGTATTAAGTCCGGAAGGTCCGCGCGGTTAATCGAAGTCAGCGTTGGGCGAGTCGTTGTCGGATCGAGGCGATTCACGTCGACGAGAAGCACGCCGGGAGGATTGGCGAGGTCGGTGATCTGGTTTTCCGAGAGTCCGGAGGTGATTCGAATATCCGTGGTCTCCACGCGAGCACCGAACTGAACATTCAGCTTTTTCGTAACGTCAGCATCAAACTGAATGTGGCCGGCCACGGTGTTCTGCACGGCACTGTAGAGATTCACCCCTTGGAATCGCTCGATGTAGGGGTTTCGGTTCACCTGAAAAGCGACAGGGCGGTTAGCGAAAGGTGGATTCTGCAAAGAAGTGAGAACAACATCGGCGGGAGTGGCACCCGTCGTATCATCAGGGTTGGTGAAGGCAGCGGTGCCGTTCGGAAAATTGAATCGCTCGGTTTGAAACACGTCCTGCCGGAATTCGCGGGTAAAGCGGTCAAAGCTACCGCCGATTTTCACCCGCGTATCTTCTTCTGGGCCTGTTCTGTAGAGAGGAACGTCGAACACACCATTGATCGTGTAGTTCGAGTCCTCCGAATCGCGAAAGACAATCGGCGAAGCAGAATCCCCGAATCCGAGGACGGTGCCCCCTGGGATGGTGACACGCCCTGCGGGGTCGATGATGTAGGAAATCTCTCTTAACCCGGTTTCGGTTTGGCTCGAATCACTGTAGGCCATCCCCCACTTGAACTTTCCTCCATCCTCGTCGCTTTCGTCGAAGAAATGTTCTCCGTTCAATTGATAGGTGGTGAGGCGTCTTTCACGGTAGCCGCTTCTCTCCCGGTAGAGCACCTCGCTCAGATCCGACGGAAGAAACGGAAAACTAACGTCCCCGATCGGGATGGTTCCTTCTGCTTCGAACTGTGCGAATCCGAATCTCGCCTGGGCTTCCGCCGCCACATTCGAAAAATATGTGGCGTTCACAAAGCTGTTCTCGCCATATTCCACACCGCCGGAAAGGAGAACGCCGGCCAGCAATTCCTCCGAAGAGCGCCTATCCATTTGCGCAATGCGCGCCAGGCTGTTCGTGGCCAAAGCGCCGGACTGGGACACGGGATCGTGCTCATACTTCTTGGCATAGGTCACACCGCCAATCACACCGGCCGGTTTGCCAAAGAACTCAAGCTTCTTTCCAGCGACGGCTGAGAAGCTGAAATCGACCGGCGGAGTCTTGGTCGTGATTCCGTAATCGCCGATTTCATTGAACAGCTGGGCTCGCAGGTCCAACCTCTCTTGCGCGGACAGGCGACCGACGACGTTTCCATCTTCATCCAGAATGTTCCCTGTCGATAGTGAAGTCGGTGTGACGTCCTGAGCGAACTTTGAAAGTCCGCGTTGGTCCGCAGTCCCAAGAAACCCCGTTCCCAGTCCAGTTCGGTCCGCCAAGAATTCCGGATTCTCCGTCGCTTGCGTGTTGTAGGTAGTACCGATCGAAATGTCGAAGAAATCCTCGTCAGGAATGCTCTTCAAGGAGATGTCGACATTGCCGCCTGAAGATTCTCCGGGCAGGGTTGGGACATAAGTCTTCGACACGGCCAGCCCTCCAATAAGTTTGCTCGGGAAGATGTCAATGTTGACGGAGCGACTGTCCGGGTCGGAGCTGGGAATGGTGAGACCGTTCAGCGTGATCGTATTGTAGCGGTCGGCGAGACCACGGATAACGACGGTTTTTCCTCCGACGACGTTGGCACCTGAAACCTTGCTCAAAAGCCCCGAAGCATCGCTGGCACCCAGTTTGCTGATAGCCTCTTCGCCCAATCCGGTCACGATAGTATCGATATCGGTCTGAATCGCGCCAAAGGAAAGGATCTCCTGTGCTTCCTCTTCGTCCTCCTCGGGAATCGCCGCGACGACTTCGGGCAAAGTGATGACTTGAATCGTCATTCTCACATTGATGTCAGCAATCCCGCCCGGGAGCACCGCCACACCGGCGACTCGTTCGGCGACAAACCCAGCCCTCTGGATAGTGAGGTCGTAGGTAGCAGGTTCAAGTCCCTGGAGGAAGAAATTCCCGTCCCCGTCTGATTCAATCGATGCTCCTCCCGGAAACACCACAATGCTCGCGCCGGGGACCGGGTCGCCGAAATCCGCGTCGGTAATCGAACCACGAATTCCTCCATTTTGGGCAATAGAAACCACGGGCAACGAGCATGTTGCCAAAAGCAAAATCCATCGAAGGATTCGTAATAGGCTGAGGAGGATGACTAGTGGCCGAGTGTGGGTGTGTTGAGGATTTCAGAAGCAGATTCTCAACCCTGCTTCAGAGAGTCCGGCAGTGATGCCGTTGCACCATCTGCCACGCCTGAAAGGACGGACTAAACTAGCTCATATGCGCATATGTAATTGGTTAGGATTCTTTGGGTGAGCCGAAATTGGGGATACAAGGCCGAAGCCCGGCGGGTGTTTTCAAGAGGACTCTTTGTAAAGCGCCAGAGCTTCCTCCAGAGTCGTTTCCCAAGCCTTCTTAAGTTCTTTGGCGAACTGAATCCCTTCTTCGTGATGATCCAGAGCGATCCGAAAACATGTCCGCACCCGGTTCCGGTGATTCGGATTCTCATTGGCGATCTCCAGTGCGCGCTTCCACGTTTCAATGGCAGAATCCTTCTCGCCGAGTTTGTACTGCACCCGTGCTTTCGCGCTGAGCACATTTGGCTGATGCATTGAGAGCGATCCGACAGCGAAACGCTCCAGATTTCTAACTCCCCGCCCGGCCATGGCCGTGTCACCCCTATCCACCGCTCCCGTGTAGAGTTCGAGCATCCATTCATAGGTCCAGTCTGCGCTCGGCGTTGTCTTTTCCATCGCATCCTCAAGCTTGGAAAAATAGGGTTCCGTCTCCTCTTTGAGTCCCGCTTGCCAACGAACCTGAGTGGTTTTGAGTGCGATCAGCATGGTGGAAACCCGTGAGCGGACGGCGAATTCCTCCGCCTGCTCGAGAAGCTTCAAGGCCTTGTCCGCGTTTTGCTCTCCCCCTGTTTCAACTAGGTTCCTGCTGATATCGATCAGGGCTTCGGAGACCCGCAGAAGGTCCGGGTTCAGGGACTGGAGCATCGACTGCTTCGCCGCTTCTTCGGCCTCCGATTCCATCGACCACTCTTCGCCGCGCAGCGCCTTTTCGCGGGCGATCCACGCCTCGGCATAGAGTCTTTCTCTCGGCTTTTTGAGCGAATCGAACAGTTCTTTCGACTTCTTTTCGTTCCCTGCCGCGGTATAGACAGCGGACAGTCTTGCCCGAATTCGTTCCCCTTCCCAAGGAAGCTTGAACCTCGAAAACTCCGTCGCATTTCTCACCGAGCTTTCGAAAACTTCACTTTCGCCCGCCTTGAAGGCTGCGGTGGCGATGTCGCAATTGATCAACGCCTGGCGGTAGTCACTTACTTCGTTCGCAATCTCAACAGCTTCCCGAAGATGCCCTCTCTCGAGATATTCATTCGCCAGCCTCTCGCCGACTCTGGACTTTACATCGTTATCTCCAAAAATCGCCCGGAATGCTTTCGCCATCATCGTCAGCGATTCGGAAACTTCGGCAGTCGCTGAACCTTCTTCGTCACTCTCAAAGAGAGCGGATGACTCTTCCGCGTTCTTGGATTCCTTGGTTTCAGATTCTGCCAAGGAAAAAGTCGCCAGCAGAAGAATGGAAACGGGCAACGCGAACAGTGTGGACATCTTCATCGTTCGTAGTGGTTGGGAAGGTTTGTGATGAACGAGAAAGAAAAGGAGCGACACCCGAAGATGTCGCTCCTTCGTTGAATTCAATAGTCCGGAAAGTTCGGATTAGAGCGCGTAGGCACGGTAGTAAACCGTGGTGCCAGGCGTGACAGCTGTTCCAGCATCAGTGGTAGTGATGGTGCCAGCGCCGCTCACCGTTGCGCCGCTGTTGATCGGCGTCCACGTTCGCTTGTCTGTCGAAACTTCCACCACGTAAAGGATGCTAGCTCCTGCAGAGGCAAAGCTGATCTCGTAGCTTCCGCCGGAAATGGCGACGGAAACGTCAGGACGGGCAACGTTGGAGGCTGGAAGAACACCGAGTGCTTCGAGCTGTGACCATCCGCTGAGGAATGTGTTGTCACGCTGGAAGCCGGCGTATCCGGCGTCAACCGACGGAGAGGTCGTCGTTCCGTCGTCGGTGCGGGTTGGCGCAAGCGCGGTTTGGCGAGGGTCGACACCGTTGGCGACGTATGGATCGTAGGAAACGACCGGGCGACTTGATTCTTCGGTGACGTCAGACTTGGTGACTGACCCCGCGACAAATGTTCCGCCGGCACTGGCTCCAGATGCTGTTGAAGTGGATCCGTCTTCCGCGTTGTCGACAGTGCCATCACCGTAGTAATGAACGTTCTGAAGAGTCACAGAGTGCGCCGAGTTCACGGAGTCTGCGCTGGTGCTTAGAAGCGTGCGCCCTGAAGCCTGAACGCCTTGGACGATACCGTCGCTGAGAGCGGCGTCTGCCAGTTCGCGAATCCGGAACGCATCATCACCGGAAGAAGTCGCCGCATCGCGGGATCCGAGGATGGTGAAGTTGTTCACGTTGAGCTGCGTGTGCGGAAGGCCGTAGAAGCCTAGTGCGCCCGCTCCCGCATTGAGGTTCGGATTGGGCTCACCGCCGTCGAATTCGAATCCGTGATCGTAGCCGTTACCGCCAGAAGGAATCTGTCCGATACTGGCGTTGATGTTCCCCTGGATGACGGACCAGAATTGGTTGTCACCGCGGTAACCTTCGTCTCCGTCAAAGGAGTCGTCGCGGATGTAGTTCGAGAAGAGGAAACGCGTGTCGATCGCTCCACCAAAGAACTCGAATCCATCGTCGAAGTTGAAGTTGCACTCGACGAATTCGAAGATCGTTCCCCGTCCGATGCCACCGGTGGTGAGAGAGTTAATCTCGTTGCCGGACCCGGCGCCAATCTCGAAACCGCTGTAGCGGACCGAGCAGAAACGGAGGACACCGCTATTGTCATCGTCGTCGGTTCCACCGTAGGTGGATTTGCCGCCGACACCTCCGTCAGCCGGAGGAAGCGTTCCAGGCTCGACACCTTCGATGTAGTCCTGGCCGACACCGCTGTTACGGGCAGCGCCGATGGAAAGGACGAGGTTGTCCCAGATACCATCGCCGCCTGCGTCAAGTTCCTCAGTGTTTTGAGAAACGTGACCGTATCCAAGGATGACGAGGCCACCCCAGAGTGCAGAGTAGGCGAATCCATTATCGCTGGCGAATCCGCCCGCGGAATAGTCGCTGAAGCCATAGTCAGTCCCATCGGTCACAGTACCTGAACCTCCTGTGAGGGAAGGCGGAATGGTGGCGGAACCACCGGGAACGTTCGTGTCATCCACTGAAGTGAAGATGATCGGTTGCTCCGGAGTACCGTTGGCGATGAGTTTGCCGCCACGAGCGACAACGAGAGCGCCAACTTCTGCATCGGAAGTTCCGAAGATGACTTCCGAAGTAATGAAGTCGATCGCACGGACGATTGTACCAGGCTCAATAGTGAGCGTGGCACCGTTCTCGACGAAGATGATGTTCGTCAAGGTGTAAACATTGTCGTTGGTCCAACGAGTGTCGGCGGCAATGTTGGAATCGATTTGCACGAAACCGAGTCCGAAAGCAGAGGAACCGAGAAGTCCGGTTGCTGCTGCGGTGAGAATAAGTTTTTTCATTTGTACGTAGCCCTGTCTTTGATGGGCTGTTTTTGAAGGATTTTTGCTTTCCGTATTACTTCCGGCGGCGGCGAAGGGCCACTAGGCCGGTAAGGGCCACGAAGAGGGCGCTGGTTGGTTCAGGAATGAGTTGAAGGCTGCCCGCACCATTGTAACTGCCGACGACTGCAGGAGCACCAGCTGGATCGATCACGATCTGCGAAGTTCCGAACGGAAGGATCGGAGCAACTCCAGTGACGAGCGCGTACTCGCTTTCGTCGGCGCTGTAGATGAGAATGCTGGGAGTTTGACCATCAAAGCCGAAAACGCCGGCTTCGAAATAGTTCAACTCTCCATTGGCGTCGATGCTGGTTCCGGACGTTGCGGAAGTCGCGATGTCCGTGAAGTCAGCTTGAATGGCCGCAAACGAGCTGGTATCAAAACCAGAGTAAATCCCGTATGACCAGAGATAGGTAGCGTCAGTAAGGGCGTTGGCGGAAGTCAGAATAGGCTGACCGCTTGGAGTCTGGATCTGGATGTTTGCTGCAAAGCCAGACAGAGGGAGGGCGATGAGTGCCGCGAGAATTAGTGCTTTCATTTTATTTAAAAACAGTGGTTGTGATTAAGTTTGGTTAAGGGCCTGTCGCAAATACTTCTTGGATAGTCCAGTCCTGAACTGTGGGACTGATCGTCTTGAAGACGAGGATGCCACTTCCTGCGGGAATCGGAGTGCTTCCGACATCACCAGCAGGCGTCACGGCATCTTGCCAGATGGTGCCATTGTAGAAATACTGGTCAAAGTTAAAGAACGCATTCGGGATCCATACCTGATCGGCAAGACCGGAAGTCGCGTTGGCAAGAAGAATCGCGTCGAGGCCCGAGTCGTCGAGAGTTGTCCCGGATCCGAAAGCGTTGGCCACTGGGAAGAAACCGGATGTTCCGTTGATTTCTACGCCAGCGGAGACGGATTGCGCCACCCCGGAAATTCCGATGGTGAGAGGAGCCCCGAAGGGCTTGAAGATCATGACGGCGCTGCCTGGTTTACCGATGGCGGTGGAACCCGCATCGCCCGCAGGAGTTACTGCGTCCTGCCAGATTGTTCCGTTGTGGAAGTATTGGTCGAAGTTGAAACCGGTGGAGTCGGGAACAAAGATCTGGTCAGCGAGACCGGATGTCGCGTTGGTGACGAGACCGCCACCGCCGGGAAAGGCGGAATCGAGAGTCGGATGAGCGACGATCTCATATGTTGCATAGCCGTCGTCAGACGAAACCCATGAAGAAACTGGGTTGGTGAGAGTGAGGACGGTTCCTGCAGCGGATGCAATCTCGCGGGTGAGGCCAGCATTTGCACCGCTGGTGAAGCGAATCGAGAAATTGGCACCAACACCGGCAGCAGATGCATCTTGATCAAGTGTGACGGATATTCCCGAAGCGGAGGCGACAGTTCCAGTTAAGGTCGGGCTCTCATCGAAGGGGAGCGCGACCACGTTGAATCCTGTAACGATCTCAGTCGGGAAGATTCCCACTGTCTCACTCACAGGGAGCTGCCCAAAGGAGGTTCCTGCTGCTGCGAGCAAGCCCAGTCCAAAGGCAAGTAGCTTAGTTTTTTTCATCCTTATTTGATAGATGTTTTCTGTTAGGGTTGAACTTTGAGTTCAGATTCTTCGGACTGACTCGTCATGAGAAGAGCTGTCCATCGAACCGAGCCTTTTCTAGCACATCACTGCGAGTTTCCCTCTGATTCCATTGTGACATTTCTGCCATACAGAGGACCGAAAACGATTGCCCACTGGAATTCTCATAAATTTCCAAAATATTCCCTGATTCCCGCCCGGCTCATCAAACTGCCGGGATGGTAGCCTCTCTGCGTGCGCTTGTTTTTACCGAAATGCCGTGGAGTATCCCGACGCGATCCCATAATCATGCCAAGCAATCATAGAACAGTCTTACTTTTCCTTTTTGCGCCTTTCGCGGTCTTGTGGGCTACAGATGCGTTAGCACAAGACGACCCTCTTGTGCTCGCCCGTGCGTCGTTGGATGAGCACTACGAACTTCAACGCATGATCACGAAGGCGGAGTCCGATTGGGAGATCGGGAAGGATCTGTTGGAGTCCCGCATTGATCTTCTTCGTGGCCAAATCGATGAACTTGAAGAGAAGACAAAGTCACAATCGGAATCCATCACCGAAACCG
>JBCCWV010000137.1:0-13312 GCA_039192745.1 Verrucomicrobiota bacterium
AATATAAGGGCACCCCGAAGGCCTTCCTTCCTTTGGAGGAAGGACAGAGAATTTGGGGAAACCGTTTTGGTATGGTCACCGCCCTTCGCGTGGCTCCGGAAACGTCGATGGAAGACGTGGAGGAGGGGCTCAAGGAGCGGATGAAATTGGCCGAATTCGGCATGGCGTTTTTGCCGATTGCATCGGCGGCGAATTTGTCCGTGAACAATGCGCTCGATTTCGGGGCGCTCTTCGCGAGCTTGAGTTTTTTCATTATCCTGGCGGCGCTCGTTTTGGTGGCACTGTTAGTCACGTTCGCTGTCGAACAGCGTAGCCGTGAAATCGGAGTTTTGCGTGCCCTTGGATTTACAAAAAAGCGGGTGCGCCGGCTCTTCCTGCTCGAAATTTCACTGGTTGCCTTCGACGGTGCGGTCACCGGCGCATTGGGTGGACTTCTCTTCACGAAGCTTGCGCTTTGGGCCCTTTCTGGCATGTGGAGCGGGGCGGTCGTCGGGCAGGAATTCGCCTTTGGATGGACGTGGACATCCGTGATCGGCGGGGTGCTTGGCGTTTTTATCATGGCGTTGATCGCAGGTTGGTTCGCCACGCGCCGCATGCTCAAAATCGAACCCAAGGACCTCGTCGCCGGGTCGCGCGATGTGCAGGGATCGGAGAAAATGGCGGGACCGGTTTGGAAGTCAGCCGCATTTTGGTGCGTGCTCGTTGGAATGATTGGCGGTGGAGTCTCGCTCGCCGTCACGCCGGGCTTGCGAGGGGAGCCTTTGGCTGGTGCGTTTTTCGGCGCTGGATTCTGTTTTTTGCTCGCTGGCCTGGGAGCGATGGCGATGGCATTCCGGAGTTTCGCCTCTTCTCGCAAAGTGGCGTCGAGTGTCAGCGACCTTGGCCGCCGCCACGCCTTCCGGCAAACGTCCCGCAGTTTGACCGTCGCGGCCATTATGAGTGCCGGTGTGTTCCTCGTCGTGGCCGTCAACGCGTTTCGACTGGGCACAGCGAGCGATCCGCGAGAGCGGACTTCAGGCACGGGCGGGTTTGACCTCTTCGGGGAGTCGGCATTCCCGATCTTCGAGGACCTGAACACCGTTGCTGGTCGTGAAAAATACGGTCTAGATGACTTTGCTGCCGATGACTTTTCGGTCGTGCCTCTACGCGTTCTACTGCAAGGGGAAGAAGCGAGTTGTCTCAACCTCAATGCAGCGTCACGGCCGCGTTTGGTTGGGGTTGAATCCGCTGACTTGGCAGAGCGCGGGGCGTTTCACTTCGCGGGAGCTATTCCGGAGATTGATCTCGAACGTTCGCCGTGGGCTTCGCTCGCAAAGGCTTCTGAAGATGGAGCAATCCCTGGGATTGCTGACAAGGCGTCCGCCATGTGGGCGATGCACAAGGGGCTCGGCGACGTCATCGAATATGAAGATGGCTACGGTGAAATGCTGAAAGTGCGTCTCGTTGCCTTTGTCGAGGGATCGACCCTGCAGGGGAGCGTGGTGATCGATCAGGAGTTCTTTAAACGCCGGTTCCCCGGTGTGGCGGGCTACCGCATGTTCCTCATCGAAACGAAGCCGGAAACAGAGGCCGAAGTATCGGCTGAGATGACAAGACAGTTCGAAGACTACGGAATGGAGATCACGCCGTCGCTTGATCGACTGGCGCGTTATAGCGAAGTGCAGAACACCTACATTTCTATCTTTAGTTCCCTGGGAGGTTTGGGAGTTTTGTTAGGAACTATCGGTGTGGGTTTGGTGATTGGCAGAAACGTCATCGAACGGCGCGGGGAACTCGCGCTTATGCAGGCGGTGGGCTTCCGGCGGGAGAGAATCGCAAAGATGGTGGTGGCCGAGCATTGGTTTCTCATTGCGGCTGGCATCCTTCTCGGGGCCGCGGCTGCGTTGGTGGCGGTGACGCCGCAGGCGGACGGTGCGGGTGTGCAGTGGCCGCTACTCACAGTGATTGTGGTCCTGATTGGAGGAGCCGGAATCGCGTTTTGTGTCCTCGCATCCCGACTGGCGGTGCGTGGAAACCTTATGGAAGCGATTCGAAACGAGTGACTTGTGGGTCGTGGCGGGATCTTCTTGGAACCGGGCGTTTCTCAGCGCATACTTGTCAGGAAACAAGCTGTGAAACGCCCAAAAACCAGTCTTATTGCTTCCGTGATTCTCGCGCTTCCCGCGTTGGGATGGGCGGATCCGGAAACCGAATTCTTCGACTTCCAAAACGAGGATGTCGACGATCTCCCGTCGCAGTTCATCGAGATTGAAGGCAGGTTTTCGGTCGCGGGGGAAGAAGAAAACAAGTTTCTGCGACTAACACCCGAACCTCTCGGCGAGAACGCCGTTATCTTTGGAGAGAGTTCCATCGGGATGATCGTTCTGGAAGCACGCTTTCGTTCCGAGAAAAAGCGGCGGACGAGCCCACGTTTTTCTTTGGGAGCGCATGGCACGAAAGGCTTTCGCCTTCGTCTCGTGCCTCAGCGGAAACAAGTCGAATTGATCAAAGATGAAACTGAACAGGTGGCCACCGCTTCGTACGATTGGGAGTCGGGGGCTTGGACCTGGCTAAAGCTTTCCATCACGCCTGAGGAAGGGGAGACATGGAAAGTGGAAGGTTGGGTGTGGAAAGACGGGGAGGAACCTCCGACTGAGGCGTCGATCACATATTCCTACGGCGAACATCCCGGCACCGGCAAAGCCACGCTTTGGGGGACGCCGTATTCGGGATTTCCCATCGACTTCGATGATGTGAAGCTGACGGTGGAGCCGCGAAAGTAGGGATGCCCTACTTTGATCATAACGCGACGACCCCGCTTTCCGCGACGGCGCGAGAGGCGTGGTTGAAGGCTCAGGACGAATATTGGCAGAACCCGTCGAGTCTTTATCGGGGAGCGGCCATGGCGAACGAAGTTCTGGAAGACGCGCGCGAGCGAGTGGCGGATCTCTTTGAAGTTGAGTCGGAAAGGGTGGTTTTTACTTCTGGTGCGACGGAAGCGAATAACGCGATTTTGGCCGCTTTCGCACGTCTAGAAGGCGTCGTGGGGATTTCCCGCTTCGAACACCCCTGCGTGCGGGAGCCAGCGGAACGGTGGTTCGGGGATCGGTGCTTCGAAGTGAAAACTGAAGATGTCCCCGCCTTCTTAGAGAAGAAGCCCGCCTTGTTGGCGATGATGGCGGCTTCGAACGAGACCGGAGTCATCTTGCCTTGGAAAGAAACGGTTTCGGCCTGTCGATCGGCAGGAGTTCCGCTTTTGTGTGACGCCGTCCAATGGATTGGGAAGATGCCGTTGGACGGACTTGAGGCAGTGGATTTCGTGGTCGCAAGCGGACACAAGTTCGGAGGACCAAAGGGTGTGGGGTTTTTGTTAGTGCCGGAGGAATCGGGGATTCGTCTGCAGACGGGTGGGCCACAGGAAGAGCGGCGTCGTGCGGGGACAGAAGATCTGGCGGGGATTGTCGCAATGGTTGCGGCGCTGGAGGGCGTCGCTGGAAAAACCGGGAGTCCGCGAGGTCGGGCGATGTTTGAAGAGAAGGTTTTGCAGCAGGTTCTTGGAACTGAAGTCGTGGGTCGCGGCGAGGAGCGACTTTGGAATACGTCGATGCTCGTCATGCCGGATTTCGATAACCGAAAGTGGTTGTCGCGACTGGATCGCCGGGGGTTTCAGGTTTCGACCGGAGCCGCGTGTTCGACAGGCAGCGATGGGCCGACCTTGGCGCTCGCGGCTATGGGCTATGAACTTCCGCAAATGAAGCGTGCTCTGCGATTTAGCGGTGGATGGGAGACAAGCGAGGCGGACTGGGAGGCGCTGGCGCTGGCCGTGGTCGACGTTTTTGCCGAGCTTTCCGGGACCGGCAGGAAAACGCAAACCTCCGCGCTTGCTCCCGGCGGAGTGTGATTCACATTCGGCGCATGGATCAAGCCGAAGCGATCAAAGCCATCGAGGAATCATGCCGGACCATTTCCATCGAAATGATGAAAATCGGACCTGCCATTCACAAGATCGAGGACACGGAATTAAAAGGGGAGTTGATCAAGCAATCCCACACGGCGACGACGGCGCTGGAGGTGATCAAGAAGCAGATGATCAAGCTGAAGGGGCGGGATGATTCGGCGTTGCTTTGAGTGAGGCCTCGCGCAAAGACGCAGAGACGCAGAGTTTTTATGGGTGTGTGCGAGCGGAGCGTCCGTGCCCTCACGGGCTGACTTTCCTCTTGTCGAAGGCGACACTCTCCTTGTTTGAACATTCGGTGATCCTCTTTCAAATGCCCGTGAGGGCAAGGGCGCTCCACTCGTCGGCGGCGTTTATTGGTGGTTTGAGGCGGCGACGGTGAAGATGCGAGGGTAGAGGCGCTCGAAATACCAAAGTTTGGCGAAGTAGAAGCCGATGGGGCTTTCTTTGAATTCGGTGCCGTAGTCGGTTGCGGATTGAAGCCAATCTCGAGCGCGTTGAACTTGGTCTTTGGCGTCAGGCATTTCGGCGAGGGCGGTGATGGTGAGGGCAGTCTCCTCGATGGATGGCGGATGGCCTTTGCCGCCGCTCCAACTTCCGTCTTCGTTTTGGTTTGCGAGGAGCCAGCGTCGGCCTCCGTCAATCAGATCTTCCACTTCCGGGTAGTCTTTCGAGTGAAGCGCGGTTAGGCCGTGAACGACGCGGGCCGTGCCGTAGGTGGGGTTATTTTCCCCTTCGAGATGCTGGTTTCCGAACCAGAGCGGCAGCCAGCTTCCGTCGTTGTTCTGTGTTTTTATTAGGTATTGGAGCGCTTTTTCGATGGCGACTTGGATTCGCGCGCGAAGCGGGCCGGGCATGGAGGATTCCCAAGTGGCCCATGCGGCGATGGCGTGGGAAGTGATGTCGTTGCAACTTCGGTCGAAGGGAAGCGCGCCCCAGCCGCGGCAGAAAGTAGGCATGCCTCCGTCGCGGTTTTGCAGATCGAGGAGCCAGGTTGCGCCAAGTTCGGCGGCGGCGGTGACATTCGGTGGATTGAGGTGGCGAAGTCGGTGAATGGCGAGAAGGGCGCCGGAGGTGTCGTCGGCATCGGGCACGCCGCCGGGAAGATCCGTCCATGCCCACGCGCCGGGAGCGGCGACGGTGAAGGGGTGGACCTCCGTGTATTGCTGGCCGAGAAGCCAGTCGAGAATGGCGCGTGCTTCTTTCTCGGGAAGGTCATGCCCGGTTTCGTGTAGGGCGTTGATCGAGAGGGTAGTGGTCCAAGTTGCGAGATCGGTGTCGATGGGCCAACTGCCGTCGTTGCGGACGGAGTCCTGGAGGAAGCGAATGGCCTCTCGCATTACCGCTCCGGCTGAAGTTTCGTCGGCGGGTGCGTGACCGGCGCCGGCGAGAGCCATGGTGACGAAGCTGGTGAGGGGAGTGGCCTCGAGATAACCCCCTGTGGAGGGCTGGATTTCTCGGAGAATGGTCAAGGTTCTCCCGGCGGCCATTTTTCGAGCAACGGAGGTGGGGAACCAACCGGGAAGTCGCTTTTTTTGATGAAGCAGTTGTCCAATGGCGATGAGCGCGGGGAGAGCGTAACTGACAACCGGGAGGCGAAGGGCCGCGAACCACGTCCGCGGGAAGGCAGCGAGTTCGAAGGGCAGGGATGGGATCAGTTTCCAACCGTTGTCACCAAGTCGTTCACCAATGCAGCAGGCCATGAGGATGGGGACGGAGAAGGTCTTGTCCTTGCCGTAGCGAGCGACGACTTTCTTTGCGATGGCCTTTGGGGCGAGGCTGCCAACGTGATTTTCTATCCACGCCTTTGCTTTGGTGACAGTTTCCGGAAATTCCTCGTCCGTGTTTGTTGTGCCGAAGGCGGACCAGCAGAGGAGTGTTGTGGATATGTTAGAAAAGCTGCGCGTGGTGTCGCCCCAGCCGCCGTCTTCGTTTTGGTTTTTGGCGAGCCATTGGAGACCGCTTTGGCAGAGGGTGTGAGCCTGTGGTTGTTTTGATGCGGAATTCGAAGAGTTGTTCTCGTCGAATTTTGTTCGGTCCTCTTTTGAGCTTTCGGCTACAGGCTGGAAGCCTGTGCTACTATGGAGGGCGATGACGGCGGTGGCGGTGGAGAGGGCGGAGGAGGAGAGTTCGCCGCGCCAGTGACCGGCCTCGATTCGTTCAGAAAGGAGGGATTCTATGGCGTTGGTTCGGAATGAGTTGTCGTTTTTCAAAGGAAGAGGTGACCGAGGGCGAGGAGGCCGTAGTAGGTGTATTCGAGATCGAGGAAATCGTCGGTCCAGTTGCCGTGGAATCCGCCGTCAGCGTTCCAAAGGGAATCGACGAAGTCGAGGCAAGGTTCTTTCACGGCCGAAAAGTCTGCCTGCAAACCGTCGAGGGCATGGAGGGCGACAGCGGTGGAAAGGAGGTCGGGCATGGGAGCGCCGGGGAAGGCGAGAAAGCCTCCTTCACGATGAATGGAAGAAAGGATGTATTCCGTCGTCGCCGGAGCGATTGGTAACTGAAGATTCCGGGCGAGCGTGACACCCGCGGCGGTGGAAGGAATATTGGGGATTGGCATCGAGCGTTCGTTCGCCCAACCACCTTCGTCGAGTCGAAGCTTTGCCACGCAGTCGGCGAACGAGTCGAGAGAGGGAGGTTGCCGACCATTATCTGTGTAGGCGCGGTAGGCGACGAAGCAGCCGTAGGTGGATGATTCGGTCGCGCCGTTTTTCTGTGAGTAGCCGCCATCAGGAGCACGGAACTGCTCGACGCCGGCAAGGATGGGTTCGAAATCGGAGGGCGGAGCTTTCGCGGCGCCAAGAATCGTGGCCAGACAACTGAGGTGGACGAAATCGAGGTCCTTCGGCTCGGATTTTTTTCTCGCAAATTCCAGGAGCTTTTCCCGGTCCGGTTCCATCTGCAGGGCGAGGAATCCATCGACGCCAAAAACCGTGTAGTAGAGGTCGCTGTTTCCGTCGCGGTCCTGGAATCCTCCGTCGTCGCAGCGCTTCCCCGTGACGAATTTCTGGACCAGTTCCGTGGACTCGCCCAGCATCTGCGGCGCGAGGCGGGCGACTTGAAGGAGTTCGAGACTAATGGACACGATGAAGAAGTTTCAGGAATAAAATAGTCTGCAGTTCGATGTTGTCAGAAGCAGGAGTTCGGGGCGTAATAGACGGTATGAAGAACACCCTTTTCACCATTGCCGTAATCTCCCTGCCATTTGTAGCGGGAATCCAAACCGTTGCCGCCCACTGTCAAGTTCCTTGCGGGATTTTCGACGATGAGGCGGAGCTTGTCCTTTTCGACACGGACATCGCGACCATCAAGAAGTCGATGGAGCAGATCAACGAATTGTCGAGCGGCGACGCGGCCGCGAACGTGAACCAACTTTCCCGTTGGGTTGCGAACAAGGAAAAGCACGCGCAGGCCATTCAGGACCGGGTAGCTCAATATTTTCTTGCCCAGCGCATCAAGCCTGACCTCGAAGCCGAAGATAAGGAAAACTACTACAAGCTCCTGAAGTTGGTTCACCACATCACCTTCTACGCCATGAAGTGCAAGCAAACCACCGACCTTGAGAACGTGGAGAAGCTTCAGGAGGTGTGCGACGAATTCCATCGCAGCTTCGCGCACGACCACTAAGCTCGGCAGGAGAACCCATTTGAAAAAGGGGAAGTTTCATGGGGAAACCGTGAAAGCTTCCCTTTTTATTTTTTCTCAAGAGCGCACCGGAACCGCAATGTTCGACTGCATTCGCTTTCACGGATAGGGATTCCGGCGGTGGCGGAATTGTCACACCAGGTCGCGGAGGAAACGGTGCGGGCTTTGCAGTCTTCACTGGAGAATTGGCGCGATTCTGCGCGGTGATTATGGCATTCGGGGCGGCCGATGCTTCGAGCTTCTATGCACGAAAAAGGCGACTCCGTTGCCGGAGTCGCCCGTCGTTAGGATTTCGACTTCAGGAAAAGTCTTGAAAGTCCTTTGAAAAATCAGGATGCCCTTTCGGGTTCCTCGCCTTCTCCGTCACCTCCGCCTTTCTCACCCTTCCTTTTGCCTTTACCCTTCCCTTTGCCCTTGCCTTTTCCATCTTTGTCACCTTTGGCGCCTTTTCCGCCCTTGCCGCCTTTTCCACCTTTGCCGAAGAGTTCAGCGTCGGAGTCAGGTGCGTTGAAGGTCTCGACTGTGGGAGCTGTGGGGCTCGTGGTTGGCGCTTTGGCGCTAAAGGAAATGCCAGCGAATGCGAGAGTCACGAGGCCGACAATGGAAATGATGAATTTGCTCTTCATGGGTGTTTTATATTGGTTTTGTTAATTGCTGCGCGGGTAGCGCATGCAGAAACCATGTAGTCCGAACATGATGTCAGGATGATGCCGGAGACATTTTTTCTTCGGGGAACAGCGAAAATCGGATTTTTGAGTCCTCGAGCCGGGCAGAAAGCGACAAATCAAGGGCTTTGGCGCAAGCTCGGGCGAGGGAAAGCCCGAGACCGGAGTGCTCGGCCGAATCGCTGCGGGAGGGGTCGCGACGCCAGCAGCGATCGAAGAATTGACCCACTTCCTCCTCGGTGATGCCGTTGGCGGAATTGGTGATTTCGAAGCGATCACCCTGGGCCTCGACTTCGATGCGGCCTCCCTCGTTCGTGTATTCGACGGCGTTGGAAAAGAGATTGTCGAAGATGTGGCGCAGCATACCGGGGTCTGTGCGAAGGGCGGCTTCGTCCGTGACGTCGAACTCTACTTCGAGGTTCCGTTCTTCGGCTTTCTTCGCATGCGGTTCCCACGATTTTTCGGCGGCTTCCTTCAAGGAAACTTGCTCGGGCCTGAGGGATAACTCCCCGGATTCCCAACGCGCGAGAGCGAGCAGATTCTCGATCATGGATTCGAGTTGTTGTGCGATATCGAGGGATTCCTGGTGTGTGCTTGTATCCGCTTTCTCCGGCCATTGAAGGGCGACCTCGGCCATGGTTTTCAACTCCGCGACAGGCGTGCGCATCTCGTGCGCGAGATCGGAACTGAAGCGGCGTTCGCGTTCGAAACTCGATTCGATGCGGGCCAGCAGGTCGTTGAGTCGATCATAGACCGGAAGCAATTCCGCGGGCGCGCCGCCGTCATCAAAACGGAAGTCGAGCGAATTGGAGTTAATCTCCCGCGTCTTTGTTCCGAGGCCCCGCAGAGGTTTCAGTCCCCGGTTTACGGCCGTCCCCACAAGCGCAAATGTTCCCAAGCCAGCGACAAAACCAACGGCGATGAGCCCGCCGAGAAGGGTGGAAAGTGTTTTCTCGGTGGCTTCCATGTCGCGGGCGATGACGATGGTTGTGCCGTTTTCAGGGCGTCGACGATCGCCTTTTGGTCGGCCCTTTCCACCGGGGGCAACCTTAAAACTCAGGAGTCGCACGGGGGTTCCGTTGTCCAATTGGTCGAAGGCAAAAGTGGGATCAGGAGTCGTCCGTTCGATTTTGGGAAGGTTGCGTTCCCCAAGACTAGCGGATTTCTCATCCAACTTGCCGTCGCCATCCCAGGATTGGTAAAACGAGCCGCTTTCCAAGTCATCGTAAGCCGGAATTTTGTTCAAGAACTTTCGGTCCGCAGGAACTCTCCGCGATGGTCCTTTTCCGGGGCCCTTCCCAATGCCCTTGGGAAATCCTTTTCCGGCAAAACTAGGTTCGCTCTCCGCCTTGCCGAGATTTCGCAGCAACTGCATATCCACGGCCATCTCCGCATCGACGGCCTTGATCAAGCTAGTGCGAACGGCAACGTAAATCCCGGCGCCAGCAGCAACGAGGATCAAGGAGAGTCCTCCCAGAAGCCAGATAGTCAGGTTACGGCGAATCGATTTCACGGTTCAATCCATCAACGGGTTTCGAGAACATACCCCTGACCACGGCGTGTGTGAATCAAGGGTCTGCAGTCAGGGTTCACGGCGATTTTCTTGCGGAGGGCGCAGACGGCCGAGTCGACAACGTTGCTCATGGGGGAGACCATCTCGTCGTAGATGTGCTCTTCGATTTGCGTGCGGGAAATGGTGTGGCCCTTGCGATGCATGAGGAGCTCGAGGATGGCGTATTCTCGCGCCGTGAGGTCGAGTTTTTGCCCGGTGCGGGAAGCGGATTTGGCCGTCGTGTCCACTTCGAGGTCGTCGATTTTCAGGACGGGCGTCGCATTGTGATAAGACCGGCGGCAAAGGACCTCAACACGGGCAAGGAGTTCGGCAAGGGCAAACGGCTTCACGAGGTAGTCGTCGGCCCCGATGCGCAATCCATTCACCTTGTCCTCGACTTTGTCCCGCGCGGTCAGGAACATGACGGGTGTTTCTTTCCCGGAATCCCGAAGGCGTTTCAACAGCGTCAGGCCATCGATCCCCGGCATCATGATGTCGAGAATGGCCGCGTCGTAGTCGTGGTTCTGCGCCATCCAAAGCCCGTCCTCGCCATTCTCTGCCGCATCGACGGCATACCCCGATCGCTTGAGAGCGAGGGCCACCTGTTCCCGCAAACGGCGGGAGTCTTCGACGAGGAGTAAGCGCATTCTTAAATATAAGGTGCGGGAAAAAGATGACGTGAAGATTACGTGCTGCGAGACTCGTTGACAGTCAGCGGCGACAATAGTTTAAACCATCGATATAGACGACGGTTTTGAATATAAACAGTTCGGCAAATCCTTCCGACGGAGAATCAGAATCAGACTGAAGAGACCGCGGCCTCTTCCTTCGGCGCTGATTCCACCCCGTTCCCTTCTTCGAATTCGTGGCACCAGCCTTTAATTTCGAGGTCGTTGAAGATCTTGCCGAGGACGCGGCGGAGGAGGCCTTTGAGGTTTTGATTGTCGACGTCCTCCAGGCTGCGGATGGCGGTTTCTTTGTAGGTCTCCAAGTCGAGCATGCACTTGTCGTCGGCGCCGGTGGAGTGGGCGAGTTTGCGGACGCGATTGATGATCTCGGGGTCGCTGGTGTCCAATTCGCCTTTCCAGAATTGCTCCATGAATTCCTTATCGGCTCTCCGGGCAAATTCCCAAGTCGTGGCAAGAAGGATGCTCGGGCGGACGGACGTGCTGTCGTCGAGCAGATCGTCCATGTCGTCGCGGATCTGGTAAGCGATACCGAGTGCTTCGCTGTAAACGCGCAGTGGTTCCGCGTATTCGTCGAGAGCGCCGGCGTAGGCTGCGCCGAGTTTGAGGGCGACTTCGAACGCGGGCGATGTCTTCTGGCGGAAGATTTCGAGGACTTCCTTGCGCGTGAGAGGTTGCGGCGACTTCGCCCAGAGTAACTCCGCGCCCTGGCCAAGGCAGAGTTCACGCTGGCCTTCGGCGGCGACTTGGAGCATTTGCGCTTTTTGCTCGGCAGAAACAGTGGAGGCGGCGATGAGGCGATAGCCTTCGCCGATGAGGAGGTCGCCAGCATTCAAGGCCACACCGGTGCCGTGTTCGACATGCATGGTGGGCTGGTCGTAGCGGTCTTCGTCCTCGTCTTCGATGTCGTCGTGGACGAGCGAGGCTTTGTGGAAGCATTCGACAGCGGCGGCGACTTTCTGAATGTCGTCGGGGATTGGCTGGTCGCGGTCTTCGCGCAGGGCCTGGAAGGCGGCGACGGTGAGATAGGGGCGCCAGCGCTTTCCGTCGCGGGCAAGCCACTCGCGCGCGATTTCCTCAGTCTTGCAATCGGCGGCCTTGTTGCCGAAGACGGTGTCGAGATTGTCAGGTGTGAACCACTCGCGCACGTCGTCATGGAGTGCGTTCAGATTGAGTCGGCGCGTTTTGTCGTCGGCGGTGAGGTGAATGTATTCCCAGACCCAATCGTTATCGACCGTCGTGTTGATGCAGTCGTCCTGGAGGAGGGGAACGGCGATGGATGGAATCGCGGCGGCTTCGACGTAGGGGAACGTTCGCTCAAGAACAGGCAGACAGCTGATGCCGACGATGGCTTCGATTTGTCCCGTTTGGATCAGTGACATGACAATGGCGGATCCTTCCGCGACGAGGACGGCATAGCCGAGACGTTCGGCTTCGTTTTGAAAGTCTTCGATCGTGCAAAGGCCGCATTGCTTGCAGAGCAGGCCGAATTCGTCGAAGGGCGCGGGGCATTTGTCCTCGACGCGCAGGCACTTCGGCATGAGGAGGAGCCGCTTCTCGTAGGGGATGGTCGCGAGGGTTTCGCGCCACATCTCGTTGTTCAGATTGACTGCCGTGTAGTGGACGTAGAGATCGGAGTATCCGGTATCGGCGATGATCTTTCGCGCGTGCACCTCCAACTCGTCGAGCGGCATGGGCGGGACCGGGTTTTCGATGGCGACGTATTCCCGGATGTAGGCGAGCAGGGCATCCCGTTCCTTCTTCGTTTGCGGGATGTTCTTCTTCGGCGGGCGGAACCGGGTGGTGGTGACCGGAACCGACTTGGGAATGGTGAGCGTCTGGGTGTCGGACATGTGGCGGGTTCTACTGGAGTGTCAAACTCGACGAAATATTCTAGATGAAACCGCCAAAACGTCACGAGTCTTCCGTCGATTATTCATTGTCGGGGGCTTGCGAAAATTTGGCAGGGAAATGTGAGGGTTTGGCGATTTGTGTGAGGATTTGATTTCAGTTGGTGATGGGTTGGTCAGGACTTTCGCGCCTCGTTGGCGGCGAGGGCGTCAGCGGCTTTTTGCTTCGCGACTTCGGCTTTGCGAAGGATTTCTTCCTGGCTGGGAAGAGCCTCAATGACTTCGGCCGGGATGTCGCCGGCGGCGGCGAGCTTTGTGAGGCAGCGCTTGCGTTCGTTCAGCGCTTTTCCGGAATCGCGTTCCTTGCCGAAGCGCGTTCTTGCGGCTTCGCTGCGCTTCTTGAGCGAGTCGTAGATATTGCCGCCGAGAAGGGCCGTGATGTCGACCTTCATCTTTTCGCGCTCCATGTCTTCCTTCTTGATCGGCTCGCCGTTGATGGGACCGGCCTTGTATTTGGGGAACATGATCGCGACTTCGGGGCAGACGCGTGAGCAGGCGGGACAGTTGGTCTTGCAGTTGTCGTTGTTGTCGACCTGGATCTGTCCGCCGCCATCGACACTGTAAACGTCGAAGAGACAAAAGCTGAGGCACTGCATGCAATTCGTGCAGCGATCATAGTCGATAACCGGGAACCACGGTTTCCATGCGCCCGCAACGCCGGGGACATTCGCCGGTTCCTCGTCTTGCGTGAACGTGCCACTGGACGGATTCACAGTGAGCTTGTGTCCGGCGTCGAGCAATGCGGCTAGGGAATCGGGCGACATTTGATTGGTGGGAAAATTGAGAATGGAAGGTGGTTGAGTTTACTGCACGTGTGCTACTCGCTGTTGCGGAACCGGAGCGGCGACGGGTTCTGGATTCGTGGAAGCGGGTGGCGCGGGTTTGGCGGCGGGCGATTCCGCAGGTTTTTCGCCCTTGTC
>JBCCWV010000138.1:0-13273 GCA_039192745.1 Verrucomicrobiota bacterium
ACTAAAGTTTACAAAAATGAATCACTGGTATTACGCGGTAGCAGGCGAAGTCAATGGACCGGTGGGAACGAGACAGTTGGTCGAATTGATCCGGCAGAACTCGCTCCCCGCAGAGACGCCTGTTTGGGCACAAGGGATGTCGGGCTGGCTTCCCGCCGACGAGGCGGCCGAGGAGAATGGCTGGGAATTGGGAGAAGAAGCGGTGACGGAAGCCAGTTAGTGATCTGGGTCCGGAACCGGTTTTCCCGCCCAGGACCGGGCTTCTTGTCTCCACGCGGCGTCCTGAAAACCTTCGGCATCGAGCCAAAGGAAGGCGCCGTCTTGCCACTCGGTGTAGATGCCCGCCTCCAATTCCTCGAACCGCGACAGGTCCTTCCATTCGACTTGAATCGGAGTTTCCCGGACTTTCCCCTCGATGCCTTTGTCTGAGAGCGTGAGTTTGACCTCGCCGCCCGCGGTGGCTTTCGAGGCAAGGATGGTTTTCCAGACCAAAGGCGACACAAGGAAGTAAATCCCGGCCAACGCCAGTATGGTGTAGATCACCGGAGCACTTGCACCGCGGAAATACTCGACCAGCGCTGCCGAGAGAAGAATGCCGCCAAGCACCATGCGAACGCCCAGTCTCCCGGGATTCTGCTTGAGATATAACCGGTAGGCGGTGCGCAATGTTTGCGCGCCTATGGCGTATTGGCACTGAATTTCGTTTTCCTGCATTGGAGAAGGGTAACCAGGAGGGTTGAAGTTTCAGAACCCTCGCTGTGGTTGCAAAGCATTACGATTGATTTGTCGTTGAGATGGGCATTGGCATCTCCCATTTCTCAATTAGCATGAACGATTAATGACGACATCACAGACATCCATTGTCGCTGTCTTGAATGATTTTTGCGTCTTTTCTTACTTCAAAGGCTAATTCAAAACTCCGCTCCGCCCCAGTTCCATGATTGATTCGACCCGATTCCGCCTGTGCGTGATGATGTTCCTCCAGTATTTCATTTGGGGAGCCTGGTATGTGACCGCGCCCAATTACCTGCAGGGGATCGGATTCGGAGCGGATGATTTCGGATGGACTTATTCTGTCGGACCGATTGCGGGCATGATCAGTCCCTTTTTCGTCGGGATGATCGCAGATCGGTTCTTCGCCTCGCAAAAAGTTCTCGCCGTCATGCATCTGCTCGGGGCGGCGATCATGTTCCTCGCGACGCGTCTCATGCTGGCGGACGACCCGTCGCCGGATGCGATCAATCTCGTCTTTTTCGGCTACATGCTGACCTTCTTCCCCACGCTCGCGCTGACCAATTCGCTCGCGATGCGCAACCTCGATAACTCTGAGAAACAGTTTCCGCTCGTCCGCGTGCTTGGAACAATCGGTTGGATCGTGGCGGGACTGACGCTGACTGCCATGGGGTTGGACAAGAGCATCCAGATGTTCTATCTCGCTGCCGGCGCCGCGGCGTTGCTCGGTCTGTTTTCCTTTTTCCTTCCCGACACACCACCGCAGGCGGAAGGGAAGATTACCGCGAGAGAAATCCTCGGACTCGATGCCCTCGCGCTCCTCAAAAACCGCTCCTACCTCATCTTCCTGATTTCCTCGGTCCTCATCTGTATCCCGCTCGCCTTTTACTACCAGATCACCAGCCGCGTCGTGGAGATGACGGGCCTCCCGGTTGGACAAACCATGAGCTACGGGCAGATGTCGGAGATCGTCTTCATGCTTGTCATGCCATTCTTCTTCGTTCGTCTTGGCGTGAAATGGATGTTGGCCGTGGGTATGCTGGCGTGGGTGACGCGTTACCTTCTTTTTGCGTTTGGAGCGCCTGATGAAATCGCTTGGATGATTCTGATGGGCGTCGTGATCCATGGCATCTGCTACGACTTCTTTTTCGTGACAGGCCAAATCTACACCGACCAAGTCGCTCCCAAGAAGCTTCGTGCGCAGGCGCAGGGAATCCTCGTCCTATTCACCCTCGGGTTGGGAATGCTGATTGGCGCGCAGGCAGCCGCGCGTATCGAGGCAAGTCACACTCCGCAGGCCTCCATCGAGTTTGGCGAGCAAGTCGAGGCCAAGGCCAAAGAGATCAAAGAGGTGGAAGAAAAGATCGCAGAAGCCACCACCCCGGAATTGGAAAAACGGCTCAAAGCCCTGAACGAGGAAAGGAGTAAACTCGCGCAAGAGCAGCTTCGAGCGATCGAGTGGAAGCCTCTTTGGTTGAAGCCCGCCATTTTTGCCGCCGTCGTGATGTTGTTCTTCATCGTGCTCTTCCGATCTCCTGCGAGAAAAGAGGACAATGACGAAAGGGAGGAAGCGCAGGCGTGAAGGGGACGGGCAAGCCCGGGCTTGGGGACTCAAAAATGAGGGAAAATCGCTGAAACTGAACGTTTAAAAACTTTTAGTGCCTTATTTTGAAGAAGTTAGGAATACCCGCTTGCCCGCCGGTAACAGTCCCGTTACCTTCTAGAGGTGATTTGAACCGACCTCATGAGGGCTTGCCAACCGAAATTCGAAAGTAAGGAACTCGGTCAGAAATGGCAGACGGCGCTGGTCAAAGACGCTGCCGAAGGCACCTCGCGACATGGTTCACTATCACTTCACACGGTGGAGTTAATTCCTCCGGTTTTCGCCAGCCCCGCACGATTGGACCAGCGCATTGATGGGCGGACAGGGCGAACGACCGGCATTCCGTGGGCGCGCTTCGGCGCCCGTCTCTCGAGTCCCGGATGGACGACCGTCAGGTCCGGATTCGAATTGCATGGCACCACGCCTGCGCCCGCTCCGCCAGGAACAACTACAAACCAAAGAATTCAAAACGAAGATGGCAACATCAGCACCTTCAAGATCCAACAACAGAAACCGGTCCCGGAACCGCAGCCGCCGAGGCGGCGGCAATAACAACCGCGGAGGCGGTGGCGGCGGAGGCCGTCGTTATCAACGCGAAAAAGTCCCTCGAGCTCCTCAGAAACAATCCTTTTGGGAAAAGCTCCTCTCCTTCTTCGGAGGCGGAGACTCGAAATCGAAAAAGAAACCCACCGGCCGCAAGCCCGCGAACTCCACGGCCAAATCGCGTGCGACTTCCAAGCCGAAGCCCAAACCTGAACAAAACAAGTCGCGCCGCGTTCCCGAGAAAGTGGAAGTGACTTCGACCCGACTCTACGTCGGCAACTTGTCCTACGACGCCAGTGAAGAAGACCTCGAAGAGCTCTTCCGCGGTGTCGGTTCCGTGCAGGCGGCCGAGGTTGTCAGTCACCGTCGCACGCAACGTTCGAAGGGATACGCTTTCGTCCACATGAACAGCATCGACGAAGCCAAGCGCGCCGTGGAAGAACTTCATGACAAGGACTTCATGGGCCGCAAGCTCGTCGTGAGCGGCGCCAAAAGCGAAGGCCCTCGCGAAGAAGAGGCCGCGTAATCCGGGTTTCTCTGAATAACCATTTACATAAAGCCCCGTCAGCAATGGCGGGGCTTTTTTGTTTCCCCGGCCGGAAGCTCTAATTTCAATTGCAACGCCTCTCATCAAGCTCTGAACACCAAGTCTGACATCGCGCCACTCTATCTCGCCGGCCCCACCGGGTCGGGCAAGACCGGTGTTGCGTTGGAACTCGCAGAAGCGTGGGAGGCGGAGATCGTCAATGCGGACGCTTTCCAAATCTATGAGGGACTCGATGTCCTCAGCGCAAAACCCACCCCAGAAGAACTCTCACGTGCGCCACATCACCTTTTCAGTGTTGTCCCTCTGCAGGAGGAGTTTGATGTCGCGCAATACGAGGAAGTCGCGAAGGCGTGCATCGAAGAAATTCAATCGCGAGGTCGCCGACCACTCGTCGTAGGGGGCAGCGGACTATATCTGAAGTCGCTGACTCATGGACTCACTCCATTGCCGCCGGGCGACGACAAGTTGCGCGCCGAGTTTGAAAAAAAATCGTTGGAGGATCTCGCCGCCGAACTTCAAAAGCGCGACCCGGAAGGAGCCGCTGTAGTGAATTTGAAGAACCGCAGATACGTGACGCGTGCGTTGGAGATCACCATCCTTGCCGGTCGGCCGATGTCGGAGATCAAAAACGAGTGGAAGGAGAGTTCGCCCGAATTCGACGGAGTGCTTCTCGTCAGGGAACGCGAACTTCTCTACGATCGCATCAACGTGCGGACGGAAGAGATGATGAAAGCGGGCGCCTTGGAAGAAGTTCTGGAGCTGCCCAAGAACATCTCCGGCACCGCTGCAAAGGCCATTGGTGTGCAAGAGATCCGGGCATATCAAGCGGGGGAAATTGATCGTGCTCGCTGCATCGAACTCATCCAGCAAAACACGCGCCGATACGCCAAACGGCAGATGAACTGGTTCCGGCGGGAGACGGGATTTCAGCAGATAGAAGTGGGCGAGGACGAACTTCCGGCAAAAACTGCCTCACGCATTTCCGCCATATTGGCGCAAGGTGGATCGTGACCTCCGGGCACGATGGATTTCTCTGCGCGCGAAGCGAGGAAGACTTTCACGAGGCGCGTTTCAGCCTCTGGTGCGCAAAGCGAATAAACTATGCTCGCTCCGCGTGTCGGGACTAACATCGCGCCCGGAGGTCACGATCCACCTTGCTTGCCGGTCCATCGAAGGCAAAATGTCGGTCCCGCCATGCAGAGAATTCCAGTCCAACTAACCGCTACTCCCTACGAGGTCCTCGTGGGCGAAGGACTTCTTGAGAAGGCGGGCGAAAAGATCGCCGAAGCGGGGCTTTCAGGACGCTGTGTGATCGTCACCGATTCCACCGTGGGGCCGTTCTACGCGGAGACGCTTTTCGAAAGCCTTACTGCTGCGGGGTTCGCCTCCGATGTCGTCACCGTTCCGGCTGGAGAGGCGTCGAAATCGATGTCGCAGGCCGAGGAAGTCTGCCGCGAGATGATTCGGCAAGGGCACGATAGAAGTAGTTTTATCGTGGCGTTAGGGGGAGGGGTCGTCGGCGACTTGGCCGGGTTCTGTGCATCGATTTTCTTTCGAGGCGTGCCTTACGTGCAGATTCCAACGACGATCGTTTCGCAGGTCGATAGTTCGGTTGGCGGGAAAACCGGTGTCAACACCACCGAAGGCAAAAACCTGCTCGGAGCATTCCACCAGCCCAAATTGGTCATCGCCGATCCCAAGACGCTTCTTTCGCTACCGGACCGCGAGTACAATGAAGGCTTCGCCGAGATCATCAAACATGCGGCAATTCGAGACGGCGCCATGCTGGATGACCTTCCTGCGCCCGAAGAACGGTTGGGTCTCGAGTTGCTGATTGCGCGAAACGTGGGAATCAAGGCAGCCGTGGTGGAAGAAGACGAAAAAGAACTCTCCGGAACGCGGGCACTTTTGAATTTCGGGCACACCATCGGTCACGGCATCGAAGCAGCGGGTGGCTACGGGCGATTCCTTCACGGTGAAGCGATTTCACTGGGGCTTGTTGCCGCGTGTGGATTGTCCGAAAAGAAAGCCGAACTCGACCGGGCCGTGAGTGATAAAATCACCGGAGCATTGGCGCGGTTCGGGCTTCCGTTGAAGCTGGAGGGACAACTGGAAACTGCCGCCGTGCTGGACGCGTTGAAGCACGATAAGAAGTTCCGCGCTGGAAGTATCGCCTTTGTTCTCCTGCGCGCGGCAGGAGATGCGTTTGTCAGCCGGGATGTCACGTTGGAAGACATCGAAGCGGCTATCGAGGGATTGCGAGCATGACCGAGAAGGAAGCGTTCATTGTTCTCAATCTGCTACCCAAGGTCGGACCGGTTCGCATCGGCCGTCTTCTCGAAGGTTTGGGTTCGGCGACTGAGATTCTGTCCTCCCGTGAATCGACCTTGAAGTCGTTCAATGGCATCGGTCCAGATTCCGCCAAAGCGATTCTAAACTGGCAATCAGAAGTCGATCTCGACCGGGAACTGGCGGACGTGGAGAAGGCGGGAGTGAGTGTCTTGACCATTGAGGATGAGGAATATCCAGAGCATCTCCGCCGCATTCATGCACCACCTCTGGTGCTTTATGTTTTGGGTGAAGTGGCGGAACGTGACCGCCATGCCGTGGGCGTGGTGGGGTCCCGGAGGGCGACGCGTTATGGGCTTTCCATGGCGAAGAAGTTTTCATTCCAACTCGCGTCAGCAGGCGTGACTGTCGTCAGCGGATTGGCAAGGGGAATCGATACAGCAGCGCACGAGGCCGCCATCGCCGCGAATGGACGGACGATTGCGGTGATCGGTTCAGGCTTGCTGGAGCTTTATCCTCCGGAGAATAAAACACTCGCGAAGAAAATTTCGGGATTTGGCGCAGTAGTTAGTGAGTTCCCGATGCGCTACAAGCCGGACCGCCAGTCGTTCCCCCAGCGAAATCGGATTATTGCAGGCTGGGGTGAGGGGGTGCTCGTTGTCGAAGCGCCCGGCCGAAGTGGAGCCCTTATCACTGCCGATCAGGCGCTGGAGCAAGATCGGACCGTTTATGCCATTCCAGGTCCAGTGGACCGCGCTACGTCGCATGGCTGTAACCGTTTGATTCAGCAGGGTGCGAAACTGGTCATGGATGGTTCAGACATTGTTGAGGATATGCTTTCGTTCGGCGGCGCCTTCGAAATGAAGGCTGCTCCCGGTGAGGAAACGAAAGGCGAGATCGAGGCGTCGATGCCCGTCAATCTCTCCGGGCCCGAAGCAAAAATATTCGAGGTCATCGGAAGAGATGAAACCTCAGTCGACGAGGTGTTCGAGATTACTGGAATTGCCCCGGGCGAGGCGAGCGTTATTCTGATGCGGTTGCAAATGAAGGGCTTGGTGAGGCAACTGGCGGGTGGTTACTACGTCAGGGCGAAATGAGGTCGGCGGGCGTGGGCGGGCCAAGATTTTGGCGATTTCATCGTTGTTATCTTGAACATTAGCCACCCTCCCATCACACTAAATTGTTATGTTTGTTTCTTGCCCCCACTGCGGAACGGACCTCGACGTCGCTTCCGCCTATACAGGTCAAACCGTTCAATGCCCTGCATGTCAGGGGAAGCTGGTCGTCCCTGCAGAAAGCCCGGACACTTCGGCCGCTGCCGGAAATCGGCCGCAAAGAACCGGCTGGGAAGAGAAAGATCATGCCAATGTCAATTTCGGCAAAAGCCTCCTCATCGGCGCGGCGATCACGGCAGGCTTTCTTCTCCTCATGATGCCATTCCGCGGGTCGCGGATTGCGGACATATTTCTGGATCGAGGTTGGGTGAACTACACGGAGACGTTTCTTTTTTGCTGGGGACTGACCATCCTTTTCATGAAGTGGCGCATGACGCAGCGCCAAACCCGCGCCGCCTTTCTCGAACTTTTCCCGGAGCGCCTCGGGCGGGAAATCAACAATCGGAATGTCGGCGGCTTCATTGAAAACGTTTACAAGGTTCCCATCTCCCTGCGCGACAGCATCATCGTGAACCGGATTCGAAAGGCGCTCGAACTCTTCGAATCGCGAAACAATAATGCCGAAGTTGGGGCCTTCCTGAACACGCAATCCGACCTCGACGCCAATCGCTCTGCCGGTTCCTACACCCTCCTCAAGGTGTTTCTCTGGGCGATTCCCATTCTCGGTTTTATCGGCACCGTCATGGGGCTTTCCACGGCGGTGGGCTCGCTTGCGATGGGTGACAATACTGACCCGGAGGCCCTCAAGTCCGCGATTAACAATCTCACAGGAGGCCTCGGTATCGCTTTCGACACCACATTGTTAGGCCTCATTCTGAGCATCCTTCTCAGCTTCCCCCTCGCACTCGTGCAAAAAATGGAGGACGAGACGCTCACGATTATCGACACCTTCTGCACGGAGAAGATGCTGCCCAAGCTCAACGACAGCCACGATCCGGTTGCGGATGGGCTGCTTGAAAAGGCCGAAAGCATCCCCGGTCTTGTCTCTTCGCTCGCCACCGCCCATGAGACGTTTCTCGACAACCTCAACAATGCCACGCTCATCCTGCGCGATGTCGGAGAAACGCTTCAGACCCGCCTTGAGTCCCATCAACAAACCGTGGAAAATTCCTTTGAAAACGCGGTCGCCAAACTTACCGAGACGAGCAGTGAGGTCTTTCTGCGCAGCAATCAGGAGCTGGAGCTGAATTTCAAGAAGATCGCCAACGGCATCGATCTTATCAACCACGCTCTCCGCGACCTTGGGCAAAACAAGATCCCGGACGAGGCTAAGAAAAAGCGCGGATTCTTCCGCAAGTAATCTCCTTCTACCGTGCCGAGACGTCGAAAGAGCAATGATGGCGGGGTTTCCCTCTTCCCGTTCATGAGCATTCTTGCATGTCTCATTGGTATCCTCACGCTCATGATCAGTGTCATGATGCAAGTGAAGCAAATGGAACGCGAGGGCAGGACGAAGGAGGAGATGGACCGCGCCCTCGCCTATCAGGATCTCACGAAGAAGGCGGAGCTGCTCAAGGAGGAAACCGCGAAGCTTGAGGAGCGACTGGAAAAGGAAAAGGCGACAGCGGTGCAGATGGCGAAGCTTGAGGAGCGGAAGATCGTCCTTCGCATGACTCTCGAAGGCGTCGAGAAAAAAGAGAGTGACGAGGAGTCGGTGGCTGCCCTACAGAAGCTGGTCGAAAACATGAAACGGGAGATTGCCGCCCTGCAGCGGGAGCGTCCGCCACTGGAAAGAAGATTGGAAAACCTGCGCGCCGAAGTGGAAGAGGCGGAGGAATTGAAACCAAAGGAGTCCGTCGTCATCCGTCCTGGCGGCATTGGATCGAGAACGGCGAAGAATCTCTTTTTTGTCGAATGCACGTCGACCGGCATTGTTCTTCGCTCGGGACCCGCTGAGGGAACGGCTATTTCCACGGCGACCATTGGCACGAATGAGACTTACAACCAGCTTCTGGATGCCGTAAAGCGGACGCGCGATTCGATGGTGCTCTTTCTTATCCGCAAAGGAGGGAATGACGCCTATCTCTGGGCTGCCAGCTTTGCGGAAACGAGATATGAAGTAACTACCGGAAAGTTACCGATCCCCAACGAGGGCGATATCGACCTTAGTCTTTTTCGAAGTTAATCCCGTGCCAAGAAAGAGAAACAGTAGTTCGGAAGGTGGAGTCAACCTCGACTCCCTCATGGACGCGTTGACGAACGTGGTCGCGGTTCTTATCCTCGTCCTCATTCTGGTGCAGGCGGACGTCACGCAGAAAGTGCAGACGTTCCTCGAGAATCTTCGACCTGCGACGGTGGAAGAGGTCGCGGCTTCCCGGCAAACGGTGGCCAAACTTGAAGAAGAGCGGGAACGAATGCAGGAGAGTCTAATCGAGGAGGCGCCGACCGAAGAAGAAGTTGAGGAAGAGCGGCGCCAACTCGCCCTTTTGGAAGAGAATATCTCCGATAAAAAGCAATTAGTTGCAGAGTTGGAGGAGTTAAAAAAACTCGAAGAGGAACTCCGGCCACAGCGCGACATGGAGAACGAGAAAACTGCCGAGATTCAGAAAGAGATCGCTGACTTGGAGGCGCTACTCGACGAAACCCGTCGCTACGAAGCTCCTGCGCCCGCAGTAGTCACCATTCCCCAGAGCCGTCCGATTCCAAAGAACACGGATGTTTACTACGCGATGGTCTTGCGAAACCGAATCCACCTCATCGATCCCATCACGCCCCTCGAAAAGTTCCAAGACGAATTTGACCGGCACGAAAGAGATTGGGTTTTCGAGAGAATCGAGAGGGCGGGAGAAGACCGGATTATCTATGATCAGGAGAAAATTGCGGCGCACTTCAAGAACTTCGAATTCCCGAACCCAAGGAATCAGAAAGTAGAGCTTCGTTTCAATCCGTCAGGAACTCGCCTGAATATCTTCATCACGCCCGATGTGAAGGAGGGCGGGACGGCTGAAGAAGAGATGGCGCAGGGGAACAGTGCGTTCGCCAACGCGCTGAATGCCCTTTCGCGAAATCGGCGGACTGTTCTTATCTTTCAGGTGAATCCCGATTCGTTCAGCACTTACCTTCAAGCGCGAGCGATGGCGGACGACGCGGAAATTCCCGCGGGCTGGGAGGTCGCAACTAGCGCAGCCTTCCGCCTGCAAATCCCCGATATCGAGGTGAATCGACTCGAAGACCCGCCAGAACGCGACGACACTAAGCCAAAGCCGCCGACTTTAGACCCGAAGTTGGATTAACGAACAGAGTCGTCTTTCGAAAGACCACGAAAAACGCGAAAGGCCGCGAAAAAAAATCACGGAGAGGCTGTTTTCGCGATCTTTCGCGTCCTTTCGTGGTTCCTCAATGCCTATAACTTTGGCTTCGGCGGTGTGATCGGCGCTTGCCATGCGTGGGCACCTTGGAGTTGGACTTTTCTTTTCCAAACACGACCGCGGGTGGCCGTGTAGAGTGTCTTTCCATCCGGACCGCCGAAGGCGGCATAGTTGGTCCGATCAGCATCCTTGTCGGGGCGGGGGAGGATTAGCTGCACGCGGCCCGCTTGATCACAGATCTGGATGCCATTCCAAGTGCCGACCAGCAATTCGCCGGTGACCGTCGTGCACATGCCGTCGTTGGAGGTCATCATCTCGGTAGGATGGTCGTGGAGATAAAAGTAAGGTTGTTTGTATTGGAGAGATCCATTGTCGGCAATGCGATAACTATAAATAAATCGACCCAGAAAATGCGCGACGAAGAGGTGGGTTTGGTCGGGGCTCAGCGTAATTCCGTTCGGTCGTTCAAACCGATCAACCACACGAAGCTTCCTCGTCTTGCCATCGATAAAATGGATCTTCTTTTCAAGAGGTGAAGTGAAATAGATATCCCCGTTGTGAGCGACGACGAGGTCGTTGCAAGTCACGTTTTCTGCGATGACTTCGGGTTCCCAAGTCGAAGTATCCCAGGCGACGATTTGCTTCCATCCATTGGAGCATCCGTAGAGTTTACCGTCCGGGCCAAGGGCGAGGCCGTTTGCTTTTCCGGAATCGGCGACGACGAGCGTTTTCTCCCCATCCGGGGTCACTTTGTAGATCTCGGCAGCGGGGACGTCGGAAAAATACAGCGTTCCGTCCGGCGTGCAGGCCAATCCCTCTGCCCACTCGTGCCCTTCGCTAACAACCTCCCAGCCCTCACCATCAATGAGGTATTGGGAAGCCCGGCTCTTACAACGGTCATAGTGCGTCGTCACCGGGGTTTTCCCATGATCCTCCCAAAGCCAGCGCATGGCTTCGGGAAAGATGGCGGCCTCATGTTTGCGGTTGTGCCCGCCTTTGCCCCAGATGTGCTTCACCTCATAGCCTGAGAATTCCAGCGCGCGTTGCATGGTCTGGTTCGCCATCCACCAATCGCCGCCATAGATGTTCAGGTCATTCTCGCCGTCTTGGAGAAACACGCGCAAGGGTTTTGGCTCTGTCTTGCGAACGAGTGTGGGAAATTCGTCGCCGCCACGAAGCCCGACATAGGTTCCGATCGTCGAAAGCACGCGTCGAAAGGAATCGGGTCGATACCAGGCGGCGTTGAAAGCGCAGATGGCGCCAGAACTCGCGCCACCGATCCCGCGATCATCGGGATCTTCACTGATGTTCACGCCATGCTGTTCCTGAACATGTGGAAGCAACTCTTCAATGAGAAAGCGGGCGTAGCGATCACCGACGCTGTCATATTCAAAAGAGCGGTTCCACCTCTCCGCGCCGCCTTCCGCTGGAGGAACAACTCCCGGATTGACGAAGACGCCGATGATGGGCGGAAGTTCGCCATCTTGAATCATGTTGTCGAGCACGATGGGCATTCGCTTCCCCAATGGCGAGCGGACCACCTTGTGACCGTCCTGAAAAACCATCAGGCACGCCGGTGTGGAACCATCGTGAGCATGGGGAATGTAGATCGTGTAGTCGCGGACGGTGCCCGGGAAAATTTCAGGACTTGTGAATGTGCCGTCCTTCATTCGGCCCTTTGGCGTGCTTTCCTTCTCCACGGCTTCTGGGGGCACGGGGTAATCTTCTATTGGTTTTTTCTGCTGCCCGAGGGCATTCGGCAGGGTAATTCCGAGGAGAAGAAGAAAGAGGAGGTTCGTTGTCGGGCGCATGATGGTGATATTGGCGGAAATCCTCCGATTTGCCAAGCGGGGAAGAATCATCGTTGGTAACAATCCGGCCTTTCCCGGCCGGGGCTACTTCATGATGAGTGAACCTGTTAGAGTCAAAGTGTGCGGTTTGCGCTCGCTCGAGAATTCCCTGGAGTGCGTCGAAGCGGGCGTGGATATGCTCGGATTTAACTTCTGGCCGGGCTCGAAACGCTACATCTCTTTTTTAGAAGCAGCCGGATGGCTTGGAGAACTGGAGGGCAAAGTCGAGCGCGTGGCGCTCTTTGTGAATGCAGAGAGAGAAGAGATTCTGGAGGTGTGGTCGAGCGGGCTCGTTGATCTCGTGCAGATCCACGGTGATGAATCTCCGGCGTTCTGCCAAGAGCTATCGTCCGTCGGAGTCGCGGTGATGCGGGCGACCCGTGTGGGGTCGGAGGACGACCTTGATCGCGTTGCCGATTATCCTGGTGATCGCATCTTGCTCGACGCCAGCGTTCCGGGTCATTACGGAGGAAGCGGGCAGTCCTTTGATTGGAAACTCGCGAGGAAGGCGAGTGAGCGCTTTAGTGATCGGAAGGTCTTAATCTCCGGAGGCTTGAAGCCGGAGAATGTTGTTCAGGCAGTCTCAGAAGGAAATCCGTGGGGGATCGATGTCGCCAGCGGGGTGGAATCCGCTCCGGGCGTAAAAGACAAGACTTTGATCTGCGAATTGCTGGAGCAATTGAGATCTTCGTAAGAAGAAAGCTTGCCGCCGCAACGCTCGGGGAAACGAGCGTCGCCGACGGCTTATTTCAAATCGCTTACGGCTCGAGCGGCCCAGATTCTTCGGCATTCACGAGCATGCGGAAGAACCGTGCTTTCTGTCCGGCACCAGGGCCGGAGGGAATGAAAATGTCATAGTCGATCTCCACGACCTCATAGCCGGAGCCATCGTCAGGAACGACCACCGTCGGTGTTGTGTCGGTGGCATCGACCCAGACACTCATATCATGCGAGAACTGCGGCGTGTAGGTCAGCCCGATGCTGGCGTGATCGACACGTCGCACAAATCGTCCGTCGAAGTCGAGCGGTCCGAAGGTGAGATCGGTAATCTGGGTGCCTGGCGTGAAGGTCGTCGGATCAACGACCACCAGCGGGTTGTTGTCGTTCACCAAGTAGTCCGTCCCAAAGGCAAGTTCGAGGAGCGCCCCGAGACCGTCGCTGTCACCCGTGTCATCATCAGCGGGAATTTCGCTCAATCCGATGGCGACATCGTTTCCGTCGCCGCC
>JBCCWV010000139.1:0-13081 GCA_039192745.1 Verrucomicrobiota bacterium
AGCAAGACGAGAAGGTCGGAAGCGAGTCCACGATTTTGCCAGCCGAGTATTCCTACCGCGGCGAGGATGGCGACGATGGCAAGACCAATGCCAGCTTTGGCGAGGGTCGATGACGAAGCTTTGTCCGCGGTTTCTTCGGCGGGAGGTGTAACTGCTGGCACGGGACCTTCGGCGAAAAGGTCTGAGACCGAGGCTGGCGCAAATTCTTCAGGGGTGTTTGCTTCGATGCCGACAGGATCGGACGTCTCGGTGCTATCCGTTTGCAGACTCGAAGTATCGACAGGGCTACCCTCATCGAGGGGAGCGGGCTCAGGGTGGGCTTCAGGTTGCGTTGCCGGCGGAATGGCTTCGATGGGCCCCGGCTCGAAATTGAGTTCCAGTGCGCCAGCTTGAATTTTGTCCCCTTCGTTCAGCTTACGTTCGCTTCCGACCGGGGAGCCGTTGACGAGAACGAGAGCGCCCGCGGCGGGTGTCACGAGGGCATCCAACCCGTTCACGATGATCGAGAAATGCACCGGCTCCAGGCCGAGATCGGCGGTGATGGGGATCGTCGTGGACGCGTCCGAGCCGACGGTATTTACCGCCTGCGTGAGTTCGACGAAGTGTCCGCCAGCTGCGACAAGTTTTGCCATGGAATGGTCTCGATTCGGAGGGTTCTCGATTTATGAAAGTTATATTAATTATAATTATTAATCAATCAGGTTTTTCGAAAATGAGAGGAATCCGGCGATTTGGCCCGGAGAATCCGAGGATTTTCAAAAAATAATCGAAATCGTGATTTGCCTACGGCGAGGAGTCGGTGCTAGAGGACGGGTTCGCCCTCAACCTCGGAATGAACCATGGGAACACGGGCGGATTTTGCTGTCGCTGCCATGAATTTCGACCGAGCTACGCTCAACTTTCTCAATGAATTCCCCGAAAAGGTGAGGCAGGAGGGCGAAGCCCTTCAAAAGGACGGGTGTGTTACGCAGATCTTCGGGAATCACCATTTCGTTCAAGGCCGGGTCGAGGTGGATCGCGGTCAGGTTTTTCAAACGACGCTGACCCTTAATGACAACAAGTGGGTGGGAACGTCCACTTCATCCCGAGGCAACGAGTGCTCAAGTCTGGTCGCGACGATGCTGGAGCGAATCGATCGTGGCGACGATTTACCGGAGGCGCCGAATGAAGTCGGACAAAAGTCGCTGCCGGAAATTTTGGAAGAAGGGTTAGGACGCGAATTGACTCCCAGTGAGGATGGATTCCTGAACAAGCTTGAGCGCCGGTTCCGTCGCTACATGATCGAGAAGAAGCTCTTCGATCACGATCTCGTGCGCTTGAACCCGAAGTGGGAAGTCGCGAGTTATGATCCGCTGAGGCTGTGGCCCGTGCCGCCCGAGGATATTGTCGAGTTTTGGAACTACGTCGCCTACGCCTTCGATAAAAAGGGCCTTCGGATACCGGAGTTTCTTCGCCCGGTCACCGATCTCGATGCCGTTCGTCAAAAACTCCAGTCTTGGGAGGACGAGAGAAAGATCGGTGAGTGGGAAGATCGGATGGGGGAACTTAATGCCGAGGCGCCGCCGCAATTGCCGGTTCCCGGAGAATTCCGCCTCCTCATCAAGCCAAGCGAAGCCGTCTTGCAGTGGAAGGAAGAGGGGGCGTCGGGGTTTGCCAGTGTCGGCAGTGAAGTGGAATTGGCGAGATTGTTAGAGCTGCATGATTTGGGTGCCTTGGTTCTGGAAGAGGAAAGTGCGTTGCTTTGGATGCATTTCCTCGCTCATCGTCAGCAGACCGGCGCGGACGAAGTCCGGCTTGAAAGCCAGGAGAATGGGAGGTTTTTGAATCGTCTCTTTCTACAGAAGGAACTGCGAAACTTAATGGTGACGCTGGACGAAAGTCCGTTCGCTTTTGTCGAAGAACCCCTGCGATGGCAGTGTGTGGACGCGGACAAGGCGGCCATGGAAGCGGGACTGGCGGAAGCCGGAGCCGGCATCGAATTGATGACCGCGAGTGGGGAACGTGTTCCCTACACCTTGCGACTTCTGCCTGGCGCGGAGTCTCTTTATCTCGCTGATGACACGGTTTTCCGGGGAGCTAGGTTCTGGGGCGAGGAGACCGAAGTGCTGCCGCGCTACGAGATTCCGGAGATGGTGCTGGCGAGTGAATCAGGCGTGGAATTTCTCGGGCGCATTGACGCGGAATTGCCACCTTCTTTAAAAGACCGGGTTCGTGACGAAACGATGCACGTCACGGTGCGGGCGGAACTGGCGCAAAAAATCTCGAGTGCGGATAGCGAACACGTCCTCCTCGATATTTCTGCATCGGATGCGGCAGGTCGGCGTCGTGAGATTTACGACCGGGACGGTTGGCGGGTAGATCAGCGGGGCGATAGCGAAGACGATACCATTTTCAGATTCAATCGCCGCATCCTCTATCGCATGCCGGTCATCCTCGAACGGTTAAACGTCTCGTGGGAAGCGAGCCGGGACAAGTTCAAGGCGCGCGTCTCGAAGCAGTTTCCGGAGAAGTTCGCGGAGTGGGCGCGGAACCTGCCCGCGGAGGTCACGCTCGAGCTGGACGAGAACCTTCAGTCTCTTCTCGCGGACCCGGTGAAAGCTTCGCTCAAGTTCGAGGTCGTCAATGAGGAGATTGATTGGTTTGATTTGAAGATCGTTTTGAAGGTGGAGGGGCACGATCTGAGCCAGGAAGAAATTCGCGCGCTGGTCGCGGCGCGAGGTAGTTTTGTCAGGATGAAGCAAGGTGGGTGGCTGCGGCTGGAATTGGACATGGAAGAAGAACAGATGCAGGCCGTGAGTCGGCTCGGGCTCGATCCCTTCGACCTTTCCGAGGAGTCCCACCGCATGCATGCGCTCCAGTTGGCCGACTCTCGGGCCAAGGAAGTCTTCGATCCCCGGGCCTGGAACCGCATTTGCGAGCGCTCCGACCAAGTCACTCTCCGGGTGCGGCCGAATGTTCCTTCGCTCGTCACCGCAGATCTCCGTTCCTACCAGGTCGAGGGCTTCCATTTCCTCGCTTACCTCTCCGCGAACAACTTTGGCGGCATTCTCGCCGACGACATGGGGCTCGGGAAAACGGTGCAATCGCTGACCTGGCTGGCGTGGTTGCGCGCGAAAGTGGAAAGTGGAACTCGACCGTTGCCTTCGCTGGTCGTGTGCCCGAAATCCGTTCTCGATGTCTGGGCGGGGGAAGTCGACAAGTTTGCCCCTTCATTGAAGGTCCAGGTCTTGCGGTCGAAAGAGGAACTCGATGTCGATGCACTGAAAAATGACATCGACATTCTCGTCCTCAACTATTCCCAACTGCGCGTCAACGCCGAGCATTTGCGCGGGATCGAATGGCTGGCGGTCATTCTCGACGAAGGGCAGCAGATCAAGAATCCTGACTCCAAGGCCGCACGGGCGAGTCGTGAACTCAAGGCGAACAACCGTCTCGTCCTCACGGGCACGCCGATTGAAAACCGTCTTCTCGATGTCTGGAGTCTCATGGCCTTCGCCATGCCGGGTGTCCTCGGGGACCGGAAGTATTTCCGCGATCGTTTCGATCGGCGGAAGGATAATGCCGCGCAGACTCGCCTCAGCGCGCGATTGCGTCCGTTCATGTTGCGACGGACAAAGGGACAGGTGGCCATGGACCTTCCTCCGCGGACCGAGGAGGACGTGCTTTGCAAGTTGGAAGACGTGCAGGCGGAGCTATACCTGGAAGAACTGGGGCGCGTCCAGCAGGCGTTGCTCGGGTTCAAGGACGAGGCCGACGTGCGGAAGAATAATTTTGTCGTCCTGCAAGGTTTGATGCGCCTGCGGCAAATCTGCTGCCATCCGGGATTGATTGATCCCAAGCACGTCGATGTCGAAAGCGCGAAACTCAACGCACTTTTCTATCTCCTCGATCAGCTTCGCGAAGAAGGGCACAAGGTCCTCGTCTTCTCGCAGTTCGTGAAGATGCTCGACATTATCAAGGGCCGCTTGGAGGACGAAGACCGGCCTTTCAGTTATCTCACCGGTCAGACGACCGATCGCAGTGGCGAGATCGAGCGATTCCAGACGTCGACGGACCCGAATGTTTTCCTTCTTTCACTCAAGGCTGGCGGCAGTGGTCTGAACCTGACTTCGGCAAGTTACGTCATCCTCTATGATCCGTGGTGGAACCCGGCCGTGGAAAACCAGGCCATCGACCGGACGCACCGTATCGGCCAGACCAACCCCGTCATGGCCTACCGCCTCATCATGCGGGACAGCGTCGAGGAGAAAATCCGCCGACTTCAAAACCAGAAGTCGCAGATGGCGGGGAACGTTCTCGGCGAGGAAGGATTCACGCGGAACCTGGAGATGAAAGACCTGCAGTATCTCTTCTCCGAGGATCCAGACATGGAGATGACCCCGGAAGAGCGGAAGAAGGCAAAGCGGAAACCCGTTGGGGTTTAAGGTAGGAAGTAAAAATATGCATTAATTTGTGCATAATCAGATTTTTCTCGCGAATGCCGACCGGATGACGGTGCTCGTTTTTCAGGGTTTCGTTTTCATGGTGGCCTTGGTCATGATCACAGTGGTTTCCGGCTGGCTGATCGGTAGATGGGTGAACCGGTTTCGCGTCCAACTCGACGAGTCATCGTCCAAGAGATTGAAGGGAGCGGATATGATCATCGTCATCCTCGAATGTATCTTTGTTCAATTCCCCATACTCACTAGCGAAATAGGAGCCGAATACATCTCATTGATATGTTGATAAGCTTCTCTTTCGGATTAGTGATTTCGCCTATAGTGAGCGAAAGCGAAGGAAGTTATTTCTTGTTCAGACAAAAGAGAAGTTGCGAATACAGAGCGTCATCAAGCAGAAAACACTATATCCCCGAGATTTAAAATAGGTTGACGCAAATAGTGCTCACCTAGTTGGGAAAATATATACAATACAACCCCAAGAATGCACAGCGTCGGGCCAAGCCAACGGAGCCTTTCCTCAGACGCCGAATTCGTCTTCCAGATGATCGACGCGAATATCAGAGTTAAGGCGATTACAAAAACTTCGAGATATCTGATACAGATGTCCGAAACTCTTATGTAAATAAGGGTGACAGGATAGAGTTCGGCTCCAAGGCCTTTATAGAGTTTGGAAAGGTGTGGGGCTTGGTGGAATATGATGAATAGGAGGGAGTAGACCCCGAAAAAGAAGTGAATCAGGGAAACAGTGACGACAAATGATCTCATTTAAGTATTTTCATCCCAATTTTCCGCGCACCAATTCCTCTAACTTCACGATGTCTGCGGAGAAGCGACGAATGCCTTCGGCGGTTTTCTCGGTCGCCATGGCGTCCTCATTGAGGAGGTAGCGGAATGTCTTCTCATCGAGATCAAGGCGATCGATTTCCATCCCGGCGGCGGCATCGGCGTTGAGTTTTTCTTCCAACGGCTCCTCGGAATTCTGAAGTTCCTCGAGCAAGCCGGGGCTGATGGTCAAAAGGTCGCAACCGGCGAGTTCCGTGATTTGGCTCTTGTTGCGGAAGCTTGCTCCCATGACTTCGGTCTCATAGCCGAACTTCTTGTAGTAGTTGTAGATGCCGTTCACCGACTGCACGCCTGGATCATCGGCACCGGTATATTCCTCTCCGGTCGACTTCTTGAACCAGTCGTAAATGCGACCAACGAAAGGCGAGATGAGTTGGATGCCGCCCTCGGCGCAAGCGACGGCCTGCACGAGAGAGAACATCAGCGTGAGGTTGCAATTGATACCTTCCTTTTGGAGTTGCGCGGCGGCTTCGATACCTTCCCAAGTGGACGCGATCTTGATGAGGATACGGTCGCGGGAAATGCCGTCGGCTTCGTAGAGATTGATGAGTTGTCTCGCCTTGGCGATGGTGCCTTCGGCGTCAAACGACAGTCTTGCGTCGGTTTCGGTCGAGACACGTCCAGGAACGATTTCGAGGATGGCTTCGCCGAAGAGAATGAGGATTTGGTCGATGACGCTTTCGACGAGAGCATCTCCAGAGAGGCTGGAGTTTTCGTGATCCTTAACCGCTTTGTCGACCAAATGGGCGTATTCCTCTTTTTGGGAGGCTTGCAGGATGAGGGAAGGATTCGTCGTCGCATCCTGTGGCTTGTATTCCTTCATCGCCTCGAAGTCGCCGGTGTCGGCGACGACGGTGGTGAATTCCTTGAGTTGGTCGAGCTGATTCGTGGCAGTAGCAGTTGCGGACATAGGCCATCCATCACGCGAACCTGCCCGGCTTGCAAATGCCTTCCGCGTGAAGAATTTGTCGGTTTTCCATGAATTTTTTGCGCTTGTGAAAAATTTCACAAAGTAGTTTGCCGCCGGGAGGGCTGGTATTAACGTTCTGTTCCTCGAAATGCCAGACACGATCACAGCTCCAGCGGCCTACGACTCGAAAATCGAGGGGAACGTGATTTTCACGCAGCTCGACACGGCCATCAATTGGATGCGGAAAAATTCTCTGTGGCCCATGCCGATGGGGCTGGCCTGCTGCGCGATTGAGTTGATGGCCTCGGCCTCGTCGCGATTCGATATTTCGCGCTTTGGCGCGGAGGTGATGCGATTTTCTCCCCGCCAAGCGGATGTCATGGTTGTAGCGGGAACAGTGACTTACAAAATGGCGCTCGCTGTGAAACGTGTGTGGGATCAAATGCCCGAGCCGAAGTGGTGCATCGCCATGGGTGCGTGCGCGTCGAGTGGCGGGATGTATCGCAGTTATGCCGTCTTGCAGGGAATCGACAATTTAATTCCTGTCGATGTGTATGTGTCAGGATGCCCGCCCCGTCCAGAGGCATTGCTGGAGGGCTTCATGAAGCTGCAGCGGAAGATCGACACGGAAAGCGCTTTGGCCGATCAGAAGAAAGTCCTCCTTGAGGAATTGGAAGAGGTTTAGTCCAATCATCATGACCGCCGAGGAAGCCGCTAAAGTCATCTCCGAACGTTTCAAAAAAGAAGTTTCGGTCGCGCCCGAGTTTCGTGGAGAGACGACCGTGATCGTTGGCCTTGATTCGCTTCATGCGATCATGAAATTCTGCCGGGAGGAACTCGACTTTGATTATCTCATCGACATCTGCAGCGTCGATAACATGGGAGATGATCCGCGCTTTGAAGTGGTCTACGAGTTGTATTCGTTGACGACGCACGTCCACTTGCGGATCAAGGCTTCGGTGGATGAAGATGAACGGGAAGTGGTGACAGTCAGTGACATCTGGCCGACCGCAGATTGGCATGAACGTGAGGTTTACGACATGATGGGGATCGAATTTAAAGGCCACAAGGATCTCCGCCGGATATTGATGTGGGAGGGGTATCCATACTTCCCGCTGCGAAAGGAATTCCCGTTGGCCGGGAAGCCCAGCGAGATGCCAGACGTTGCCTTTACGAAAGAAGCACCACTGGAAGGGGGGCCATTCGTCACGTCCGCGGGAGCCGTGGATACCGCGGCGCGGGAGCCGCGATCAAGGGATTGACTCGCGGATGCGGGGGGCCTCGAATTGTGATAGGGTTCCTTGAGTTATTTGCGGGCCATCAGGTCGGCCTGCTGCCAGACCATGCAAGGCCCATCGTTACCGCAGGATTCCGACGCCGATGATGATTTCGAGTTGGACCTCGATTTCTCGGAGGACGAACCCGAAGAAACTACCGCAGCCCCAGCTTCGCCTGCGGAACCCGAAGTGGAGAAAGCTTCCGAGGAACTCTCCGTTGGTTTCGGGACATTAGCCAAAAAGGACGAGCCAGTTTTGGATTCGCCGCAAAAGCCCGAGCCGGAGTTTGTGCCGAAAGATCAGCCGCCGCCGGAGGATCTCGCCGTCATTTTCGATGAAGAGGATCCTGTTGAAGAGGAAGAGAATGAGCAAGTCTCCGGGATGGACCTCCCTCCGCTTCTCGGAGAGAAGCCAAAGGCGGAACCGGAAGACAAAATCGCAGAAATCGATGACGCGGATATTCTCCGGAAACTGGTGGGAGGCGAAGGTGACAACAAGAAACCGGATCGGCCTCAGAAGGAAGAGTCCGGTGAGGATTTGAAGGAATCCCTGACCGGCTTGGGAGCATCCGTGGGTGCAGCAGTGACGACTCTTCGCAAAGAGCGGAAGGTCATCATCGAAGATGAGGAGGAATCGGACCGCGAGTTGTCAAAAGAGATCGAATCGATCGAAGACATCCGTGTTGATGAAGACTTTGAAGATGCCGCCATCGGTGAGCCGCTTTCGGACTCCGATGTTGCGCGCCTTGCGGGGAAGAGCGGAGGCCGCAAAGGATTGCTTGTTGTCCTTGGCCTGATCTTCGCCGCGTTCGCAGGGTATCTCGCTTACAATGCCTGGCAGGAGAGTAGTGGTTCGGATTTGGCGAAAACCGAACCTTCAGGCGCTTCCGATCAGCCCTTGATCAAGCCTGAGGAAAATCCGGAGAGCACTGTGCCTCCGGCAGAGCAACCGAGCGGCTACAAGGCGGCGATGGAAAGTGAGAAAGAAGCGCTGACGCCGCCAACGGTTACTTCACAGAATGACCGTATTCCGCAGGAGGCGGCATCTGAATTGCGGGCGGCGATTGAGGCTTATTTCTCGGTCGAAAATTACATCGACATTTTGGAATACTGCCGTGATCCCGAGCGAGTGGCGCCTTTGCTCAAGGATTACTATGAGATTCATGGCTGGATGCCAAGAGAAGTGCGAGGGGTCGAATGGGCGGACGAAAACGTTATCGACGGACACCTTTTCTGGTTGCTTGAGGTCCAGCTCGACCGTTTTGAAAATGTTCTCGTGCTCGTAGAGGTAGTGGACGAGCGGTATCTGATCGACTGGGAGACGCAGGTTTATTATAACCCTGTGGATTGGAATGTATTCGTTGAGCAACAGCCACAAGGCCGGTTCGATATGCGCGTTCTAGCGACATTGCACAGCGAGTATAAATATCCTTTCACCGACGACTCCAAATATCTTTGCGTTAAGCTTGGTAGCCTGCGGAGCGAAACGCAGGATGTTTTTGGTTATGCAGAGAGGGGTTCGGCTGCCGCGAAAGCGATCGTGGACGTGCTGACTGGTGAATATACCAACGAGAGTGAATATCCATTGATCCTGACTCTTGAGTTCCCGGAGGGCGCGGACGGTGGAGATCCACTGGTGCACATACGTGACTTTGTCGCAGAACACTGGATCATTGTGGAAGAAAAATGATGGCACGTTTGGTCGTCAGCTTATGTGTGGTGATATTCCTCGCTGCATTCACGCCCGCGCAAGATCCCGTGTCGGCGGAAGTCCAGGGTTCCGATCAATCGGACACGGAAGAAAAATGGGTCGCTGAAGATGATTTTCCCACCACCGTCCAACTCTTTGAGGCTCTGGCAGCGAGGAAAAATCCGCGCTGGCGGACCCTCTACCGTCCTCCGCTGGGAGTCACGTTTCCGGCGCGGACGAAAAGTGCTTTCTGGCTAGGTGTGAACATCTCTGAACTCTACCTCGCCGTGCACGCGCGCGATGCACAAAGAGTGAGTAACCTGAGCCGTGATCTTGAGGCCTTCGGCCGGAACTTGGGCGTTTCAAAGATAATGCATGACGGCATCGTCACCTTGAATGGCCACGCGCAAAAAGGGGACTGGGCGGATGCGAAGGAAGAAGTAGGGCGCACTTCAGGATTGGTGAAGAAGGCGCTCGCGGAACAGGAGGACGGCAATCTTGCGGTCTTGGTTTTATGTGGGGAATGGATAAGAAACGTCGAAGTCTCCGCTTCTGTTGTCGATGCCGAAGCTTTCGATGACCTCGCCCTGGCTGCAGGGGGGCAAAGAGTGTTCCTGCATCTTCATGAGGAGTTGCGTGAGACGAAATTTGAGGAAAATGAAGAAGCTCGCCTACAACTTTTGAGGAAAAAGATTGGCGAGTTGTCGGATTTGTGGAAGCAAGACGATGAAGCAACACCCACGATGGAAGACGTCAATGGCACGCATGCAGCAGTGACTGAGATCCTCGACAGATTTTCCGAAAACGACTCCCCCAAAAAAAAGCCGAAGCCGCGCGATGAATCCTGAACCTGCAAAAGACTCCGACGCCTCGACCACCTCAGGAACGGCGGTCGTTCAATTCAGCGTTATGCTCGACAACCGTGCGGGTGCGCTCCGTTCGCTGGAAAAGATGCTCAGTGACCGCCATATCAATGTGATCGGGCTCACGCTTTCTGATTCCTTCGAGATATCGCTCGCACGGCTCATTGTGACCGATCCGTTCGGCGTGGAAACGCTGTTTATCGAAAGAGGCATCGCCTTTCAGACAACGGAGGTCGTGGTGGTGGAGTTAAAAGGAGGACCGAATGATCTCGGGCCGTGTCTGAATGTTCTCAACCGTGCGGAGGTGAACATTCATTCAGCGTATCCACTCCTCGTCCAACCCGAAGGAGCGTCGGCGTTGGTCTTGTGTGTGGAGGATTGCGAATTCGGATCGCGGGTTCTCAGCGACAACGGGCTCAAGGTGTTCTTCCAGGAGGATCTTTCCCGCTGAAGATTATAAATTTGTAAGCAAAGCGGCGAAGCCAGAAGGGATTGCGATAAGCTTATGAGCTATTGGTGGGAATTGCCTTGTTTCGATTGGGGTGCAGCAGTTTGTTAATAGCTGCTAACCAATTACCCATAGAAACCATGCTCAACGAATTCAAAAAATTCATTCTCAAGGGCAACATGATGGACATGGCCGTCGGTATCATTATCGGCGGTGCGTTCACCGTGGTTGTCAATTCACTCGTCAGCGACGTCATGATGCCGCCAATCGGTGCGGTCATGGGTGGCTCAGATCTTAGTGAACTCAAGATCGGCCTCAAGGGAACGGCGCCAAAACTGGATAACGCAGGCCAGCCTATTCTGGTCGATGGGAAAGAGGTCATGGTGCCTGTCGAAATCCGCTACGGAAAATTCCTCAATACCATCGTCACACTGCTCATCGTCGGGTTCTGTGTCTTCCTGATGGTCAAAGGGTTCAACAAGGCAAAAGACGCCATGGACGGCGAGGAAGAGGAAAAGCCGAAAGAACCGAGTGCGGAGGAAAAGCTTCTCACTGAGATCCGGGACCTTCTCGCGAAGAACTGACTTCGCGGAGTGGTGAGCTTTCAAGAAAGGGGCGCTCAAAAGGCGCTCCTTTTTTCATGTCAAATCTCAGCGAATCCCCATGGAATCCACTTGCTCAAGAAAGGCTTCGTGGTCTTTGAAATCGTACTGGATTGCATTCCAACCCATCTGACGGGGCGTCTCTACATTCTCCTTGAGATCATCGATATAAAGTGTCGTCTCCGGGACGAGGTCGAAACGTGTCTCCGCAATGCGGTAGATTTTTTCATCCGGCTTCGCGCACTTGGCTTCGTGGGAATACACGCTCCCTTCAAAATGCGCAAAAACGGGATATGAGCGGAACATGTGTCGGACATGGGGAGCGTTCGTGTTTGAAAGCAGGTAAAGCGGAATGCGACCTGCGAAGCTCTCGACGAATTCCCACATGGGCCGATTTGGGGAAAAAATGTCAACCCACGCACCTTCGAGTTCTTCGTCACTTCCCTTGTAATCCAGTTGATCCCGCAGGCGGCCGAAGAATTGCGCTTCATCCATGCTGCCATCTTCCAATTCTTCTTTCATAGCAGTGACGGCGGCGACGTCCTCGGCGGATTTTCGGGTGCTCTTGGAAAGAATTTTCTCCGTCGCCGGGTCAAAGTCGAAAGGAAGAAGGACATTCCCAATGTCGAAAACGATGGAGGTAATGGTCATCAGAAAAGGTTTTTTGAAGCGGCCTGATTAACTCAAGCCTGATTCATTGAGCACGGTGGAGGCAATGGACCGGGCGGAGTTGAGGCGTGCTGCGTCGCCGGCCGCGTTCGTCATTTCCTTCCATTGACGGGCATCGTCGTCAAAAAGACTTCGGAGATGGTCGGCGACTTCGGCAGGAGCATTGGCGCGCAAACCAAAACCCTTTGCTTCGGCCAGGCGAGCGTTTCCTTCCTCCTGACCGGGAACGACGTAGTTCAAGATCAGCGGCTTGGAGGCAGCCATCGCCTCCTGAACGGAAGCACCGCCGGCTTTTCCAATGATGGCGTGGTGATTACCGAGAAGCTCGGGAACTCGATCCGTCCATCCAATGACTTCTACGTCCTTTCGCTTTTTCACCGTGCGATGCACCGTGCGGCCAAGGCGCTTTTCATTTCTCCCTAACACAACAGTCAGTTGCAGCCCCGAATTAATTCCTGTGATCGCGTGCAGAGTCTTTTTCACATCGGATTTGGACGTCATCGGGAAGTACAAAACGCGTGGCGGCGCCGGAGCACCCGCGTCGAAACGCGTTGTGTCCTCGAAGTCCAATCCGATGGGAAAGCCAAGAGCGTCAATCTTTTCGTCTGGAATGCTCTGTTGAATCAATGTCTCCTTCGAAGCTCCGTCTGCGACGAAGAACCGGTTTGTGCGACCCTTCAACCACACGGCATTGATCGATCCAGAGTCCGTGACCACGGTAAAGGTTGGAAAGGGAAGCTCGCCATGGCGGCCGGAGATTCGTTCGAGCAGCTGTGGGTAAACCATGTAGGTGCTGACCACCGCAGCCGGCTGGTAGGATTCGAGAATCTGCTTCAGGCGAAGAGTGGACTTGGTGAAAATGCCCAGAGGATCACTCTTCGGGTCGATCTGATCACTAAAGTGATAAAGGCGATGCCACAGCCCAGGTGTGTAGGTAATACCGAATCGGTAAACACCTCGAAGCGCGGCGGAAATGACCGGGTGAACCTCATCCAAGAGATCCAGGATAGTTGCCTCAAAATCTCCGATTCCCTTTCTAGCCGCCTCACTCTCCAGCGCCTGCCTGATATTCCGGGCCGCCGCGTTGTGCCCGTCCCCGAATCCTGCCGTCAGGACGAGAATCCGGTTTTTAGAGCGATTAGAAAAAATTGGAGCCAATTTTAAAAATTATGTTGATTTTGATTAAGAGAACCTAAATATTATAGTTTCTTAAGTAGCCTTGGTCGATATGGCCACCACTCACTACCAACCATAGCTCAGTCCGCCCATGAAATCGCCGCGAAAGCAAAAACTCGTCAAATGGGCCACGCTTCTCCTCCCAGTGGGGCTTTTTGCCGGGCT
>JBCCWV010000140.1:0-13073 GCA_039192745.1 Verrucomicrobiota bacterium
AAGGGGAATATGTCGGCCTGCAAATTCAGCCGACGGCGGTCGCTGATGCCGGAGGGAAGACCGCGCGCGTTTCCGATGCCGACGTCCGCGCTCGTATCCGCGCGAATGTTGAAAGACGAAGTAACGGTGATGTCGTCATCGCGAATCTACCGATGGTGGACCAGGGGCCGAAGGGGTATTGCGTGCCCGCGACGTTCGAGCGTTGCATGCGCTACCTGGACGTGCCTGCCGACATGTATCTTTTGGCGATGGCAGGACAGTCGGGGCTTGGCGGAGGCACCAGTCCGGAATTGTTGATCCGCTCGATCGGCAGCGACGTGAAGCGCAAGGGGCGGCGCTTTGACGAGCTGGGATCGCGCGACCTGAGTGTCAGTAAGCTTTCCAAATACATTGACGCTGGTCTTCCCGTCGTCTGGTCGATGTGCTCGACGAACTGGTTCAATGAAACCGCCAATGCGCGGACGGCTGAGCGGAAGCAAACCACCGACTGGGGAGCTTGGGCGAAAAAGATGGAAGCCGCCGCCGATGCGGCCAAGGATCGAGAGCAGGCAAACTCCAATCATCACGTCGTCATCATTATCGGTTACAACGAGGAAACCGACGAGATTGCCTTCACCGATTCCTGGGGGCCGCGCTACGCGGAACGCTGGATCACGATTCCTGAAGCGGAGACGGTGACGAGCGACCGGTTGTATGTCATTCAGTTGTAGCGAGGAATTGCGGGGAGCGCTTGGGGCTCGGCGGTGATTGAGTTGGAAAAAACCTAACGTATCAGCAGACGGGCGGCATGGACTGGCAAAACTGGCTTGAAAGCGTAGGAGGATCTGATAAAAAGCGAGGAACCAATCGGAAAGAAATACGATGAATGACGAAGGCAGCGGTGGTTGCGGCATCCTGGCATTAATATCCGGAGCGGCTTTTATGATTTTGGCAGGAGTTGCTTACCAGTGGTTCGTCGACTACGAGGCTGCCGGCAGCCCCTACCGTGAGGTGCTTCGTCCAATTGCAATAGCATATCAGTTGGGAGGAAAATGGCTGATCATCGGGATTTTGGGTGGGTTGTCGGTTCTCTCTTTCTTGTTCGTAATGCTTCCAAGGCTTCTCTTCGTTCTCGTTTTTTTGATCGTGGGATTGGGGTCCGGTTTCGCCGTTTATTGGTATTACCCGGAGATTCAACTGGCCGACACGTTGACGAAGCCGGCGGAGGAATTCCGTGAATTTAAATCCAAGGATGGGAAAGTGATCACCGCGAAACTCGTTTCCTTCGAAAACGGCATCGTTGAAGTGGAGCGCAAAGACGGAAAGAGATTTAGAAGCAAGATCGAAATCTACTCCCCGGAGGATCAGCTCTACATCCGCCGCCGGAGGTAGCTGGAGCAAACAGGAATAGATTCTCTGGTCGTGGACGGAAAGGCGGGATCAGGATGGATTTTGGAGGGAATGGGCAGGATGACGGCAATATAATCTCGCAGGAGAGGTGACATCCCGGGAGATTGGGTCATTTTTCCCTGTGAACCCCCGGTCGATCCTGCTTTGCGGCAGCGGCGTCGCGTTGGCGATGTCGATGGCTGCCTCGGTGGCACGTGGAGAGGACGGGATCGCGTTTTTCGAAAAGAAGATTCGGCCTGTGTTGATCGAGTCTTGTTATGAGTGCCACAGCGTGGAGGCCGGGAAGCGGAAAGGGGGGCTTTATCTCGACAATCGTGAGTCCTTGCTCCTGGGCGGTGATTCAGGTTCGCCGCTCGACATGGATCATGCGGCGGCCAGTTTGTTGGTCCGCGCGATGACGCACGAACCGGATGTGGAGGCGATGCCGCCGGAAGAGAAACTGTCAGACGCGGTCATCGCGGATTTTGAAAAATGGATTGCAATGGGTGCGCCCGATCCACGGGAGGGAAGCGCGCCCGTGGAGGAGGCGGCGGAAATCGATTTCGAGGAAGCTCGGAAGTTTTGGTCCTTTCAGTCGATCACTGATCCCGAACCTCCGGAAGTAAGCGACGAATCATGGCCACGCTCAGACATTGATCATTTTATTCTGGCAAAGTTAGAGTCGAAGAGTCTGCGTCCCGCTCAAGATGCGGACAAGGCAACGTTGTTGCGGAGAGTGACGATGGCTCTGACGGGAATGCCACCGACGATTGCGGATCAAGACGCGTTTTTTGTGGATGAATCGGACGGAGCCCTGGCGGCCGTCGTCGATCGCCTGTTGAATACCAAGGACTTCGCCGAACGATGGGGGCGCCACTGGTTGGACATCTGCCGTTACGCCGACACGAGTGGCGGAGGGCGAGCTATGCCGCTTCCGGATGCGTGGAGGTTCCGCGACTACGTCATTGATTCTTTCCAAAAAGACAAACCGCTGGATCAATTGATCCGGGAGCATATCGCCGGTGATTTGCTTCCTGCGGACACGCCGGAGCAACGTAACGAGCAGATCACCGGAACGGGGTTCCTCGTTCTTGGTCCTCACAACTACGAGAATCAGGACAAGGCCTTGTTGGATTTGGAAATCGCGGACGAGCAGATGGATACAATTGGGCGCGCTTTTCTCGGGATGACGATTGGGTGTGCGCGTTGTCACGATCACAAGTTCGATCCGATTCCGACGCGAGATTACTATTCAATGGCTGGGATATTCCTGAGCACGGAATCGGTGAGGCATTCGAACGTTTCGAAATGGAGCACACGGGCGTTGGCTCCGGATCCTGAAGTTCAGGCGAGATATGACGCCGTCGCTAAAGAGGAATCGGAGATTGAAATGCGTTTGAAGGAGTTGAAGGCCGACACCGACCGGCTCGCGAAAACGATCAAGAGTCCTGAGCCGCTGGGTATTCTCGTCGATGACACGGAGGCTGAATTTGTCGGGAATTGGCCGGAATCGGCGAAGGTAAGGCCCTGGTTTGGATCGGTTTACCGTCACGACGACAGGAAGCACAAGGGCGAGAAACGCGGGATTTACCGGACGAAAATCAAGAAAGCGGGGCGCTACGAGGTGAGAATTTCCTACAACGGTCAAAATGGGCGGTCGCGCACAGTTCCGGTGACCGTCGCTCATTCCGATGGCGAGTCCGTCGTTCTCGTGAATCAACGTCAAGAGCCCGGGGTTGATGGCTTGTTCCATTCGATTGGTTTTTATGAGTTCGGTGAAGGAACGGCAACCGTGACGATTGGCACCAAAGGAACGAGTGACGGCCATGTCATCGCGGATGCCGTGCAATGGATTTCCGAAGGGGCCGAGGAGGAGCCGGTGAATGAGGAGCAAAAAGAGAAAGCAACGCTTTGGGCCGAGTTGCAGAAAGAGAAGAAGGCGCTGGACGCTAGGAAAAAGAAGTTGGAGAAAGAGAAACCAAAACTGCCCACAACGATGGGTGTGCTGGACGCCAGTTCTGCTGAGGACACGGCAGTCCGTGTTCGCGGGATGGCACATCAACTTGGTGAGACTGTGCCCCGTGGTTTCCTGCAAGTCGTAGATCTCGGAGCAGGAGAATCATCGTCGGCAGTCGGTGAGGGAAGCGGTCGGCTGGAGCTGGCCGAATGGGTGGCAAGTCCTCACAACCCATTGACCGCTAGGGTGCTGGCGAACAGAATCTGGCTCCATCTGCTGGGAGAAGGGCTTGTTGCTTCTCCGGACAATTTCGGATTCACAGGAAGCGCCCCATCCCACCCTGAGTTGCTGGATTACCTCGCGAGCCGTTTGATCGAGAATGGATGGTCTGCGAAAAAATTGATCCGTGAAATCATTCTGAGCCGGACTTGGCAAATGGCCTCCGACGGTGCCGACAATCGGGCGGCCGCGGTCGATCCAGAGAACATGTTACTTTGGAAGGCGAAGATTCGGCGCATGTATGCCGAGTCGTTGCGCGATACGATTCTCGTTTTTTCCGGGGATCTCGACACGGAGACAACTGGCCCGTCATTGCCCAAAGGATTCAAATCCGAGTTCGACTACGAGTTCACCACGAAGCGCCGCAGTGTTTACCTGCCGGTCTTTCGAAACCAGATGCATGAAATGTTTACGACGTTTGATTTCGCGAATCCGAACTTCGTCGTGGGCAAGCGTTCCGATCATGCGGTTCCCACGCAGTCGCTCTTTTTGATCAACAGTCCCTTCGTCCACGAATCCGCATCGGCCATGGCCGAAAGCGTCCTTGAGGAGGGCGAGGTCTCAGATGGGCTCCTCCTTGAGCAAACCTGGCGCACCATTTTGGGCCGGAACCCGACCGAGGAAGAGGCGAAGATTTCGCTCGAATTTCTCCGGGCGGAGCGGGCCGAAATGGGTCAAAAAGCGGCCTGGGCGGCGGTAATTCGCGGACTTTTCACCTGCGTGGACTTTCAGTATATTCGATGAAGATGGACGACGACTTTAAAAACCCCTTCGCGCTCCATTCCCGCCGCCAACTCCTGAAATCCGCCGCCTGCGGCTTCGGTGCGCTCGCCTTCAACGGGATCATGGGCAGACAGGCTCTCGCCGCGTCGAATCAATTATTGGCAAACCCGACGATGCACGCACCGCGGGCGAAGCGAGTCATCTTTCTGTTCATGCAGGGCGGACCGAGTCATGTGGATTCGTTCGATTTCAAGACCGACCTCGAGAAGTTCGACGGCAAGAGCAAGACGTTTCATAACCCGCGGACGAGAAAGATCTCCGACCACACAGTGATGAAGTCACTCTGGGACTTCAAGCAACACGGCGAGTGCGGCGCTCCCGTGACGACGCTTTTTCCGGAGATGGCGAAACATGTTGACGACATTTGTTTCCTGAAGGGCATGCATACCGAGGGCGTTGCTCATGGCCCGGCAACGCTTTTCCTGCACACGGGGGCAACGAATCTTGTTCGGCCATCTGTTGGCGCATGGGTCAGCTATGGGTTGGGATGCGAGAACGAAAATTTGCCCGCGTTCATCACGGTCAATCCCCCGGCGAACAAGGGTGGCCCCCGGAACTACGGGAATTCTTTCCTTCCCGCGATCCATCACGGGACCGTGCTTGGCCGCGCTGGAGACCGGACAGCGCCGCCAGAACTCCTGAATCTAAAGAGTCCCGTGGCCGCCGGGGCGCAGCGTCGCCAGTTCGATTTTCTTCGCCAACTCAATGCCACCCAGACTCAGGGCGCTGCCATTGATCCCGCGGTCGATGGTGCGCTTTCGTCGCTTGAACTCGCATGGAAAATGCAATCCGAGGCAAAGGGGTTGGTAGAGATTGATCGCGAGACCAATGCAACTTTGGAAATGTATGGCGTCGGTCATGAAGTCACCGATCACTTCGGGCGGCAATGTCTCGCTGCGCGACAACTCGCAGAAGCGGGCGTCCGTTACATCCAGGTTTCTCATTGTGGAAATGGCGCTACGCCTGTTTGGGATCAGCACAACGATATGCCAAAACACGAGACGCTGGCGCGCGAAGTCGATAAGCCGATCGCGGGGCTCTTGCAGGATTTGAAACAACGCGGACTTCTTGAAGACACGCTCGTCTGGTGGGGCAGCGAATTTGGGCGGACTCCCTTTACCCAAAACAAGAATGGACGTGACCATAATCCGCGTGGCTTCACCACGTGGCTTGCTGGCGGAGGCGTGAAGCCAGGATTCACGCATGGGGCCACGGACGAGCTTGGCTTTGCAGCCGTCGAGGGGAAAGTTCACATGCACGACCTGCACGCGACGATCCTCCATCTGCTCGGAATCGACCACGAGTCGCTCACCTATCGCTACGCGGGCCGCGATTTTCGTCTTACGGACGTCTACGGTCGGGTCGTCGATGAGATCATCGCCTAGGTGGAGGCCGAGGAGCCCTTGCCCACGGCTGGATTCATATGGTTATAAATTCTGAAAATGAGAGTAATAAACTTTCCTTGACTGCTCTGAAAGCGTGTGAAAGCAGTCTGAATGCTTAGCGTTCAACGAGTTCGCGAAGGCCAGCAGTTCTGCGACTCCGCCATAGAGTTCATCCACAAGCGGGAATTCTTGGAAGCGGGGGACGTCGTGTCCTTGGAAATAGAGGCTCCTTGCCGGTTCATGCTCCTGAATGACATGAACCTGAGGGCTCTGAAACGTGGCTGCCGGTACAAGTACTACGGTGGAAGAATGGACGGAATTCGGAGCGATTTGACCGTCCCCGAGTCCGGCTTCTGGAACATCGTCATCGATACCGGCGGCGACACGAGGAACATCCGCTACACGATCGACCTGCTGAGCACGGCGATGGCCTGAGGCCGACCGACAAGCCTTGGTGAACTGGGATTTGTCCGAGGACGAATCCGAGCCTGACTTTCAGGCGGTCGTTTTGCAACAAGAGCCTTGAGGTTCCCCGATCACGAGCCTTGCAGTTTCTCGAGTTCCGCTTTGGCGGCGGCGAGGCCTTCGGTGACTTCCTTGTCATTGGCGCCGCCGTTTCTCGCTAGAGTGTCCCAGTGCTCGACGGCTTTTTCGTAACACTTGGCCGCGCCTTCACTGTTTTTCTGCGCGCTCCAATGCCTCGCCAACTTTTCGTAAAGGCGGGCGAGGTCGCGGCGATGAGAAGAGCGCTTCGCGTTGTCCCGTTCAGGATTGAGATCGTGAGTCAGGACGTGCTGCATTTCGTTGACCGCCGCCGTGGCGGCAATCGTCGATTCCTTGGTCTTCTTCGCCTCGGTCAAAAGATCGGCCTGACGGCTTTGCGCCCAAGCGAGAAGGTGACGGTTCTCGTGGTCGTTAGGATGTTCTTTCACGATGGCGCCGTAAAGCTCGATGGCTTTCTCCTGCGAAGAGAGCGCCTGTTCTTGCTGGCCGCTGTCCCGCTCCAACGCGGCGGCCGCTTCAAACCGAGCCGCCAATGCTGCCCGGTATTCCACATTTGCCGGCGCGCGACTGGCGAGGTCAGCCAGAATGCCGATCGCCTGGGTGTTCGCTTCTTCGGACGCCTGCGTGTCACCGTTATCGGCGACCAAGTCCGACAACGCGCCGTAGCTTTCGGCGAGTTGAAACTGATAACCAAGGTTGTTGGGCTCTTTCGAGGTCAGCGGCAACAGGTCGTCCACGGAGCGAATGTGCAATTGGATCGCTTCCTCCGGGTTGCCGAGGGAGACCTCGATTTCGGCTTCGATGGAATCGATCTTTGCGACATCGGCGATGTCGTCGCCAGTGGCTTGGGTTTTGCTCGCTAAGCGTTCGTAAAGTTTTCGGGCGCCGTCAAGCGGGATGCCTCCTTCCGCCGAACGGCCTGAATCGTGGAGAAGCCGTGCGAGAAAGAGCTTGTTCTGCGCTAGAGAACGCGTCGCCCGAGGGCTGTCGGGATTCCGGCGAGAGATGTCGAGAAAGTGGAGATGGGATTCTTGCGCAGTCTCGATCGCCTTTGTCGCGAATCCTTGGTCGTTGTGCGCTATGGCCAGGCTTTGGCTTGTGAAGGCGAGATTGAGAAGATGAGATCCGTTTTTCGTGTCGCTCTTGCGCAAAGCGGTGAAACCAGCGACCGCTTTCTCTAATTCCGGGACGGCCTCCACCGGGTTGCCGAGACCGAGGAGAAGTTCGCCAGAGATGGCATGGGCCCGCGCGATTTCCAAAGCGAGATCCGGGTTGTCACCGGCGCTTTGCGTGAACTGCTGATAGTGGCTCAAAATGGCTCCGAGAACTCCGTCAGGAATACCACTGTCGCCCTGCTCATCGATTCCCTGGGATGCGATTGCTTGGAACAGTTCGTCCACGGAGGCGGTCGTCTCGCGGAGTTGATCGAGGTAGGGGGCGCTGGTTGTGGCGGGTGGACTGCCATTTGCGGGTGTGTTGCCCTTCTCGGCGGAAGGAATCGAAGTCGTTGCGCCGGACTTCGATGACTCGGAGTTGGCAGGGGTTTGCGCGGATGACTGAACTTCGTTAGAAGCCAAGTTGGTAGCTTCATCTGGCCCCTCCGAGTTCTTCAAAAACGCCATTGCTCCGAGCGCGGCGGCAATGGCCGCAAAAACCGCTGCGATCTTTCTCGCATTGCCCATCTTGCGCTTCGCTTCGGCTTCGCGGGCGACGGCTGACTCCAGTTCCGTCGCGTGGGCAAGTTGGTCTTCGAGGCCGCAGAAGACCTCTCGAACTTCTCGCATGTCGAGATAGCGGGACTCAGGATTCAAGGAAAGACAGGCTTCAAGGACACGCCGACGCCGCTCCTCCACGCTGTCTTCGGCTGGGGTCGACCATTTGATCTCGTCTTGAGACTCGACCATTGTCGCGCACTGACCGAGATCGACGGGAATCGGAGCGCCGTCGTTTTCTTCCCGGCGTTTTGCCAATTCTTCGACGAACTCCGCTCCTCGCGGAAAGCTTTTGTTCAGGAGTCGGAAGGCGACGACGCCGAATGCATAAACATCCCAGCGTTCTGCCCGTCGATCCCGATAGATTTCCGGCATCCGGAGTTGTTCCGGCGGCGCATACGGGATCAGATCTCCGGCGTCGAGCGCCTTCAGTCCGGCAACGATGCCCTGACCACTGCCCCCGAGGACGAGTTGCGGAGACTCTTCGTCGCTGTCCAAGAAGATAGATTCAATCCGCAGCCCCATGTGAGGTGCGCGAATGCGGTGAAGGTGCGCGAGGGCGTCGGCGAGTTGGTAAATGTAGCGCCACGCTTCGATGCTCCCGAGAGAGTCTTCGATTTTCGCCGGTGTTCGCGGTTCCCAGGAGGAATTCTTCTCCTCGTCGTCTTCCGTTTCCGATTTGGTCGCGTAGAGAGGCGTGACCAGATACGGGGAATCGACGGTGAAATCGTAGTCGAGGATCTCGGCAACCCGCGGATGCGGATGATGCATCAATTGACGGGATAGTCCCGCCTCCATCAGCGAGAAATTGACGGCGTCAGGATTGAAAACCTTTACCGCCACGGCCTCGCTCTTCTCGTCGAAGGCCACCCAGGTCGTGCCCGTCGGGTCCTTGCTGAGAAGCTCAGTCAGTCGGTAATTTTCGATCTCTGGCGGGTTCATGCTGGGGTGGCGGACGTGAGGGGACCGCTCGTGCCTGATCGCGGAAAATACGGCGATTCGAGGGCTCCTTCAACCGTTAGTGCCGTTCGCGATACCCGCATGAATGGACTGTTTTGCTGCCATTTCGTTCAATTTCGCAGAAACGGCGCTTTTGCACCTATTAATGGGTCGACAAACGTCGCATTCAGATTGATCGGAAATCGAGACTGCTTCATTTCCAAACTCCCACCCATGAAGAGAATTTTCCTTTTCGCTGTGGCCCGTTCACGGCGCGAAGCTGAATCCGGCGCCGACTTGGTGTCAGGTTTGACCGAGGGAATTCGATTCCTCCACTCTGCTTAAGCCTACTATGCACGCTATTGAAGTTATTTTGTTCGTCGTCGCCGTTGTTGGTGTCATTGCCTTGGGCATCTGGAAATCCAAAGGCGCCGAATCGGAGGGGCATGGAGATGACAAAGAAGCAGAAGGCTACTTTCTCGCTGGACGCGGACTGACCTGGTGGCTCGTGGGATTCTCACTCATCGCCGCGAACATTTCGACAGAGCAATTCGTGGGGATGTCCGGCTCGTCCGCGAACTGGCTCGGAATGGCCATCGCGTCCTACGAGTGGATGGCAGCGATCACACTGGTGATCGTCGGCTTTTTCTTCCTTCCGCGCTTCTTAAAGAGCGGCCTCTACACGATTCCGGAGTTTCTCCAATACCGGTTCAATGGCGTTGCCCGTCTCGCCATGGCGATTCCCGCTATCGTGACCCTCGTTTTCGTGACCACGTCATCGGTCATCTTCTCCGGGGCGAAGTTCGTTTCCGAGTATTACGAGGATGTGCCTTTCATCAGTAGCCTGACCGCCATGTGTTGGGCAATCGCAATCCTCGCGGCTGTTTATGTCTTCATTGGTGGATTGAAGGCCTGTGCCTGGACGGACCTCGTCTGGGGAGCGTCCCTCGTCGTGGGTGGTGCGGTCGTCATGTTCTTTGCCTTCAGTATGATGGCGGATGCTCCTCCCGAGGAATTGATCAAAACGAAGGTCCAGAATGCCGACATCACGGCGGCGGATCTTGAAGAAGCCGGAGCTTGGGAGCGTTTCATGCTCCTCAATGACGGTAAAGATGGCGAGGCGGTGGCGCGGAACGGAGAGAATCTTTCGGGTGGTAAAATCCACATGGTGCGGCCGAAGGAGGATACCGATATCCCTTGGACGGCGTTGTTAGTGGGGCTGTGGATTCCGAACTTTTTCTACTGGGGACTCAATCAATACATCGTTCAACGAACGCTTGGTTCGAAGTCGCTCGCGGAAGGGCAGAAAGGAATCGTTTTTGCCGCCTTCCTGAAGTTGATCATTCCGTTCGTGGTCGTCATCCCGGGCATCATGGCCTTTAACCTGTTCTCCGGTGACTTGAAGGATTCGGCGATGAAAGCCAACGAGCAGGCCCTTGCCGGCGGCGGGGCCAAAACGGTTTTCATGGTGAAAACGGAACTGGCGCGCGTGAACCCTGAAATGGCGGCGCAGGCCATGGCCGCCAATGCGAAGGTTACCGGGGACGCGGCTCCGGCGCTTGATGGTCTTGAACCCGCCGCCGTCGCCGAAGCGGTCAACAAAATGGCTGCCGCAGCGCAGGAATCCGGCGCAGCTGACGGAACCGTGGAACTGAAAGGCTACGACTATGATGCGGCGTTTCCTGTTCTCGTTCGAAATCTGATCAAGCCTTATCCCTGGATTTCGTGGTTCGTTCTCGCGGCCTTGTGCGGCGCGGTCATCAGTTCGCTGGCTTCTATGCTGAACTCGGCCTCGACCATTGCGACGATGGACCTCTATTCAAATTTCACCGGGAAGAAGGACCCCAAACATCTCGTCACCGTTGGTCGGGGGTTCGTCATCGGATTCGTCATTCTCGCCGCGCTTGTTGCTCCGGCCTTGAACGCGTTCGACAGCATCTTTGCCTACATTCAGGAGTTCCAGGGATTCATTTCGCCTGGCATCCTTGCCGTCTTCATCCTCGGATTCTTTTCTCCCAAGACCCCGCGGTTATTTGGTGTCATCGGTATCCTCACGAACATCGTGGCCTATGCCGCATTGAAGTGGTTCATCGGGCCCGCGTTAGTGGACAATGGCATGTGGTATTCAGGCGAGATGGCCTTCCTTGATCGCATGGCGATCTGCTTCTTCCTCGTGCTTCTCGTGGGCTTTGTCATGACGATCGTCGCGCCGATGAAAGAGCCAGTGCAAATGCCAGTGACGGATGAGATCGCCTTGGAGAGCTCGCCCGTGGCGAAAATCTGGGGAATCATCGTTATCGTCTTGACCCTGATTCTCTACGCCATTTTTTGGTAACCTGCCCTGCTTCAGAGTTCGCTGTCGCGCAATTGGCCGTTCGTAAAAGAGCGTGCCTTTCGCGCGTTGCGACCACTCGGGCCAGCGCGGAAACTGGCGGTATCTGTTGGAAATAACGATTCCCTTTTTCGCCGGAGTGGCGCACAGTCGGCTTCTCAATCCACCCGCTAGCTCATGAAAAAAGCCCCCGTTATTCTCTGTTGTCTCGCTGCGCTCCTTTTGGCCAGTTGCAGCGGCAAGAAGGAAACCGTCGCCGGAAAGTTCACGATCATCGACACCTTGTCAGATGATGCCGACGAAACGCGCGCGAAGTCGAATGCCGAGGACACGCTCGTGCAGTATCCGGACCTCGACGCCATGGTCGGGCTATATGCCTACAACGCCCCGGCTTGCCTCGAGGCGGTGAAGGGGAACAAGTCGGCGCAAAGCGTGAAGATCTTCGGATTCGACGAGGACGAAGCGACTCTTCAGGGAATCATCGATGGCAAGATCGAAGGCACAATCGTCCAGCAACCCTTCGAATTCGGTTATCAGTCCGTGAAGTTTCTCAACGAAATCGCCAACGGGAATGAGTTGGAGATCCCCGAAGACAAGATGGTGGGTATCCCCGCGAAAATGATCACGAAGGAGAATGTCGAAGATTTCTGGTCGAACATGAAATAGCTTCAGCAAGCGGGACGCGATGCGGCGAAGGCGGAGCGACCGGAGAGCGAGAAGAAGTTCGCTTTCGTCACGAACAACCCCTCTTCTTTCTGGGACCTAGCGCGCGCCGGTTGTGCGAAAGCGGAGCAGGACTTCGGAGTGAGGGTCGAATTCTTCACGCCGCCCACCGGCAAGGCCACGGAGCAGAACCGCCTTCTCGAAGACATCATGGCGAAAGGCGATTTTGACGGCGTGGCCATCACGGTGATTGATCCTGCGAATCAGGTAAGCATCCTCAATGAGGTCGCGGCGAAGATGCCGCTCATCTGTCACGATTCCGACGCCCCGGATTCGAATCGGCGCTTTTACCTCGGCACAAAGAACGATGTCGCCGGAAAGATGTTGGGAGAATTCATGAAGGAAAAGATGCCCGACGGAGGCAAGATCATGATCTTCGTCGGCAACATCGACGCGGCCAATGCCTCGGAGCGACGCCGGGGATTGATCGAAGCGTTTAACGAGGGCTGATGGCGGAGCCGCTTCTTGAGGCCCGGGGCATTTCCAAGAGTTTCGGCGCGGTTCAGGCCCTCAAAGGTGTCGCTGCCGCCTTTGGAACGGGCGAAGTGGTGGCCGTCATGGGGGAAAACGGGGCGGGGAAGAGCACGCTCATGAAATGCCTCGCCGGCGTTCACCAGCCGGACGAGGGAGAGATTTTTTGGAAAGGTCAGTCGGTCAAAATCGGATCCGTTAATCGTGCTTCCGAATTGGGAATCGCGTTCATCCATCAGGAACTGAATCTCGCCGACAATCTCACAGTGGCTGGGAACATCTTCCTCGGGCGTGAAAAAAGGAAGTGTGGATTCTGGCTCGATAACAAAGCGATGCAGGAAGGCGCGGAGAAAGTGTTGGCTGAATTGCAGGTGCCTATTCGACCGGAGACACGCGTGAGTGATTTGAGTATCGGTCGGCAGCAGATCGTCGAGATCGCGAAGGCGCTTTCTCAGGATGCGCAGTTCATCATCATGGATGAGCCGACAAGTAGTCTCTCGCACGGCGAGACCGAGGCACTATTCGCCTTGATGAAGCGCTTGCGCGATGGCGGCAAGACGATTGTTTTCATCTCTCACCGGCTTGCAGAAGTGCGGGAGATTTCTGATCGAGTCATTGTC
>JBCCWV010000141.1:0-12822 GCA_039192745.1 Verrucomicrobiota bacterium
GGAGGATTCCCCAACAGGACTGGAGGAGTCGCAGAGAGTTATCCCATTTTACTGAAAGAACCACAAATTCCGTCGTTGGGAGAGGCACAATTTTCACCGATATTTCCTGTGTAATATTCTCGTCATCAAAGGGCGTTAGTTTTCACCGCCCCTCGGCTCGACCACGTAGTATTTTCATGTCTCGAAAACATCTTTTCACCCAGTTCCTCTGGTGTGGCGTTGCCACCGCCGCTTTCTTTGCCGGCGGACATTTCCTGACAGAATCACCAACGACCAAAGAAGGCGACTCCACATCGGGATCAACTGTCCTACGGGCGAATCCGAATCATGTGGATACCGTCACGATTAAAGGACCCGGGGAAATGGACGGAGAGGGCCAGGCCATCGATTCCCTTTCACCCATTCTCGCGCTCGATGCGGAGTTAATGTCTTCCAAGTTAACTGAGGCGTTCAACCTTTCCGACCCAGTCGCCCGCAAGCAGGCAATCCTCAATCTCATCGCCAATCTCAATCTGGAAAACGTCGATGCCGCTTTGAGCGCCTTTGAGCAGGCGGACAATCGCCGCGAGATCGACGACGAGTTCCGTGACTTCCTTTTTGCTTGGGCCAAACTCGACGGCGCAGCCGCAGCGGCATACTCGCTCGACCCTGAGTCCGAGTTCAAATCCCGCTACGGTATCGTGAATGTCGCTTCCGGTTGGGCCGTCAATGATCCTGTCGCGGCTAAGGCGTTCGTCGCCGAGATGGAAAGCGGCGACCGGAAACACTGGATGCACTACGGCGTCTTCAAAACCCTTCTCGATACGGACCTCACCGCCGCACTCGCCTATTCGGAAGAAAACGAAAGAAGCCGCGCGCGAGGCAATCAGATGGATCGGCTCGCCCGCAAGCTCAACGAATCCTACGGCCCCGATGGGCTCATGCGCTGGGTCAATAACATTGACCACGAAGGCGACAACGACATGGAATCCTACAAGGAGTATGCGATGCGGGAAGCCATTGGCTACGTGGGACGTGAGGACCCGACCCGTGCCACCGATTGGATTCTTGAGAACCTCGACCAGCCCTACATGGACGACGACATCTTGCGTCGCGCCGCTTACACGATTGGCGACGGCGACGCGCAAGAAACCATGACATGGCTTTCTGAACTTCCCGACAACAAACACCGAGGTCGGGCCATTCATGAAGCCGTCGAAAACCTCGCTGACCGCGATCCCAATGGCGTCGCCGAATGGCTGAATCAAGTGGGAGACGATCCCGCTTATGACTCGACCTTCTCCACGTTTGCCACGCGCATCGTCGATGATGATCCGATCAGCGCCATCAACTGGGCCCTCGCCATTCGCGACGAAGGCCGTCAGGCAAAAACCGTGGAGAAAGTCCTTTCCATCTGGCGCAAACAAGATCGCAACGCCGCCGAGGCCTGGCTGACGCAAAACGGTATCGGGCCGATTAAGTCCTGACCGGATCAAATTCGCGTCATTTCCCTGCCCTTTTCACACCAACGGTTTAATCATCTGGCGCAAGCAGGACCACAACGCCGCCGAGGCCCGGCTGACGCAAAACGGCATCGGGCCGATCGAGTCCTGAACGGATCAAGTTTCGTGCGTCATTTCCCTGCCCTTTTCACACCAACGGTGTGATTATCTGGCGCAAGCAGGACCGCAACGCCGCCGAGGCTTGGCTGACGCAAAACGGCATCGGGCCGATCAAGTCCTGACCGGATCAAATTTCGTGCGTCATTTCCCTGCCCCTTTTCACGCCAACGGTGTGATTATCTGGCGCAAGCAGGACCTCAACGCTGCCGAGGCTTGGCTCACGCAAAACGGCAGCGAACCGATCAAGTCCTGACCGGATCAAATGACGTGCGCCATTTCCCCGCCCTTTTTACACCAACGGTGTGATCGCTCAAAGCCCGGGGTTTCCGACGAAGGAGGACACCCCGGGTAAGATCAGAAAAAATAATTAACCGCAAAGCGGTTGAACCGCGTTGGGTTTCATTTCCGAATCAGACTTTTGGGACAACTAATCACAGAAGAACCTGTCGAAGTTATCGCTCACCGTCCCTTGCGCTATCCCGTAGATTTGTTCGACCTGTTCGAAAGTGACCACGAGGTTTGCCGGATGATTCTTGTTTTCTTCGCTTCCGGTCTGCAAAGAATACTTCGAATATTCTTTCGACAACGGCATAGCGGGCGCGTCTGTTTCGACGAGGAATCGATCGACTGAAACCCGTGCGAAAGACTCGCGCTTCGCCTCTCTCTGCTCTGCGAGAAAAGATCCGTTAAAGGAAAAATAGGCACCCAGAGCGGCGAACTGCTCGACCATCTCTGCCGGTCCACCATAGGCGTGCAGCAAAAATCCCCGGTCCGGCAATCGCTCGGACTTCATCACGTCCAGGAGGCGTCCCCAGCACTTCAGTCCATGCACAGAAAGTGGGCGATTCCCTTCCGCAGCCAGCCGAATCTGCGAACGAAAGGCCACTTCCTGCCGGTCGAGGTCATGGTCCCGCACCCAACTATCCATTCCGCATTCGCCAACCCCGGCCGATGGATGACGATCGAGAAACTCGACTAGCAATTCTTCCCAACCTTCCTCAACTTCGTTCACATCCCATGGATGCAGTCCGAACGACGGGATAACCTGTGCTCGCTCCTTCGCTAACTTCTCGACCGAAGGCCAATCCGCGGGCTCCGTGCCATTGGTGACAACTTTCTCAACCCCCAGTTCAGAGTAGAGGCGGAAGATTTCTTCATGAAATGGAACAACTTCTTCGAACTGAAGATGAAGGTGGGCGTCGGTCATCACTGCCGCGACTCCGGCGTGATCTTCATCTCCAGGAGTTCTCCACCGCGCTCAACTTCCATATCGATCTCCTCACCAATCTTCAACGCTTCGATCACGTAGGTGTAGTCATAGATATTTTTCACTTCCTTGCCCGCGAGCGTTTTGATGATATCGCCGCCTTTCACACCCGCTTTTTCTGCCGGACCATTTTTACCGACACCACTCAATTTCACCCCCTCGACGTCCGACTGCGCGTAATCCGGCACGGTGCCGAGATAGGCTCGCAAACCGGCCCGCGGACGATCATTCGGATTCTCCTGCTCGCGCAAGGCCGGCTCTTCTTCCGTCGAAACCAAGCCTCTCGCGACAAGCGCCATGAGTTTCACCACCTTTTCCATGTCCTCGTAGTCGAGTTTGTCCGGCGTGTCCCGCGGCGTGTGGTAATCATCGTGGGCGCCGGTAAAGGCATTCAAAATGGGAACACCCCGCACATAAAACGCCGTCGCGTCCGTTGAGATAAAAGTGTCCTCGCTCAGAACCAAGGGCAGCCCCGCGACGACGTTGCGCTTCTCGATCTCCGGCGCCCAGTAGTCACTGGAACCGACACCCTGAAGCACGAGCGACTTCTCCAAACGACCGATCATGTCCATGTTCAGGCACGCACTCAACTTGCCGGTCAGTTTTCCTTCCTCGCTGCCGTGCTTCTCCGCGTATTCGCCCACCCAATGGCTTGCCCCCAGCAATCCCAGTTCTTCTCCGGACCAACAGGCAAAAATAACATCCCTTTTCAGATCCACCTTTCCGGCGTCGACTTGACCCTTCAGGTAATCGGCGATTTCAAAGACGCCGGCGACGCCAGAAGCGTTGTCGTCCGCGCCGTAGTGAATTCCCTCTTCATCTTCGTTGGCCCGGGACCCACGACCGTAGCCAACTCCCAGGTGATCGATATGCGCGCCAATCACGAGCGGAGGCTCCGCGCTGCCTTCCGCCTTCAGGCGCGCGAGCACGTTTCGCCCCGTGGCCTTCTCCTGCACGATATCGATGTTTGCTTCGACTTGGAGTTCGCCAAGCGGGAATCCTTGCGCCATTTCCCCGCCATCGAGCTGTTTTTGCAGGTCACCAAGCGACTCTTCAATCCCTGCCGCCTTGAGCATTTGCGAAGCCACTTCATCGGAAACAGAAATGGCAGCCAGTCCCGATCCCGACATCGAGGCATCATACCCTAACGGAACCAAACGACTCCGCGCTTCGGCCTCTGGACCGGTTACGATGATCAACCCACGCGCCCCCTTCTGACGGGCGGTCATCGCCTTGTAGCGGAGACTCGAGTGGCGCGCAAAACGTCGGCGCACTTCCGGCGAGGCGTCTTCCGGCATGAAGCGGAAAACCATCACCCACTTGTCTTTCACGGCGAGATGGAAATAGCTGCTGTACATTCCCAGCTTCTTCCCGTCTTCCCCCGTCGACTCTGGCACTTCAATTCCGTAACCCGCAAAAACGACATCACTCGGCTCGATTGTCCCCAACTCCGAAAATGAAAGTGGCCGCCAATCTTCGTTCAGCTTCCACTCCACATCTGATCCGGAAAGCCGAAGCAAGTTATTCTCGCCCAAATCCACGCCCGCGGTGAATTCAAACTCGTCGAAATAGGTCCCGTCATCGCCGCCAGGCTCCAAGCCCATCGAACGAAAAACCGAAGACGCGAATTCCGTTGCCTGTCGCTCGCCCTCCGTCCCCGTGAGACGTCCTTTCAATTCCGGTGACGCCAGATATTCCACGAATCCCTTGAGCGACGCTTCATCGACGGCCCCGTTTGCCGCGATCCCGACTTCGCCAGCGCCACTTTCCCGCGTTGGCGAATTCGCCAAAAGCTCCAGCGCCAGCTCGTGATCCCACGACCCCATGAAAATCTGCGATTGCTTCTTCGGCGTCCGATTACTCGTCCAAGAAATTGTCTTCCCGTCCGGCGAGAAGACCGGCAACCCGTCGAATCCCTCTGTTTCCGTGACTCGGACCGGCTCCTTCTGGCCCGCGGCGTCGACGAGATACAACTCGAAGTTCGCGAACCCCTGCAGGTTGGTGGCAAAGATCAGATAGTCGCCGCTCGGGTGAAAATAGGGTGCCCAGGACATGGCACCGAGCCCCGTGAGTTGCCGCTGGTCAGAACCGTCGATGTTCATCGTGAAGATCTCGGCCGTTGCGCCTTTTCGATCGAAGCGACGCCAGCAAATCTTCTTTCCGTCCGCACTAAAGAACGGACCACCGACATACCCGATCGTGGTTGTCAGTCGCTTCACATTCGAACCGTCTGAATCCATGATGTAGATGTCATTCATGACGGCAGCATTGCGTTCGAACTCCGCCTTGAGTTCTTCATCGAGGTCTTCGTCAAAGCCGGTTCGATTGGAGGCGAAAACGATTTTCGTGCCGTCCGGCGAGTAGCAGCCTTCCGCGTCATAACCGGGCGCGTTGGTGAGGTTCACCATGTTCGATCCATCTTTGCCCGATTCATAGATTTCGAAATCCTTGTCGTAATCCCACGAATACTTCCGCGCCTTTCCGCTGAGCCGTTCGCGGAATTCGTTCTTCTGGTCCGACTTCGCTTCCGGGTCCTCATGGGTCGAGGCGAACATGACTTTCGTGCCGTCAGGATGAATCCACGCGCAGGTCGTCTTGCCGTGACCGGGTGAAATCCGGTTCGTGTCGCCGGTTTCGAGATCGAGGAGGTAGATTTGGTAAAAAGGATTGTCTGCCTCGCGCTCGCTTTGGAAAATCATCTTCGTCCCGTCGGCGTTGAAATACCCCTCTCCGGCGCGCTTGCCGGCGAACGTCAATTGCCGCGGATCCTTGATCAATCGAGCCTCATTGCCCTCGCCCGCCTCGCTCTCAGCGAGAGCAGGAAAAGCGGCGAGGAAAAAAATCAGCGAAAGAAATGGCGATCTCATGGTATTGGAAATTACGTCACGAGGCGGAATTTCACGCCAGGACCGTGACCTTCTCCACTTTCCATCAACCAGAACCATCGACACCATGAAAAACCTCCCCTTTGCCATTTTCCTCGCCGCCGCCATCCCGGCGATCTCCCAAGACGCGCCGAAACCCGCCCCCACCGGCTACACCGACACTCCTGTCCTCCCCAACAGCCAATGGAAAGTCCACGATGACGAGCGGCCCCGCCCAACGGTCGTTACCCCTGGCAAAACCGACAACGCCCCTCCCGCCGACGCCACGGTTCTCTTCGACGGGACCAACCTGGACGCATGGCTGACCATTCCTCACCGCAAAAAAGGTGAGCCGGAGCCGGAGCCGACCGAAGCCCAGTGGAAGGTCGAAAACGGCTACGTCGAAGTGACTAACACCGGCGATATCCGCACGAAGGAATCCTTTGGAAGTTGCCAGCTCCACATCGAATGGATGTCCCCCGACCCGCCGCAGATGAATAGCCAGAAGCAAGGCAACAGCGGTATTTTCCTCATGGGTCTTTATGAAGTGCAGGTTCTCGATGGCTACGACAACCTCACCTACGCCGACGGCATGCCCGGCGCGATCTATGGTCAGTACCCACCCGCTGTGAACGTCAGCCGCAAGCCTGGTGAATGGCAAAGCTACGACATCATCTTCACCGCGCCGGAATTCAACAAGGCGGGTAAACTTGTTAGTCCCGCCTACATCACCATCCTGCACAACGGAGTCCTCGTGCAAAACCACACCGAACTTCTCGGCCCCACCTTGCACAAACGCGTTGCCAACTACGACACTCCCCACGCCACCCGCGCACCTCTTGAGCTTCAGGACCACAGGGACAAGCAAGCTGTCCGATTCCGTAATATCTGGATTCGTGACCTCGAGCCGCCGGAAAAGAAGTAGTCAAAAAACAGCACAGTCAGCAGTAGGGGAATTTTTGCTCCCATTGCGGAAATATTCCATTAAGTCGTTGAAGCTTAATATTTAATATCACTGACAAAGGGTACGTTTCTTGCCGGATTTTGCGTCGCCAACCAACGGAGTGCCCGTACCCTCGCGTGCCCAGCACCCCTTGCCGACAGGCAACAAATCTTCCGCCTCGCGCCGCGCCCATTTCATTGCGCTCAACTTTGACTCTCAAAAGACGAGCCTGACAAAGAAAGAGCGTGCCCCGTCAAGGCCACTCGAGAGCCCGCGAGGGCACGGACGCTCCTTTTACCCCAGCCATTCGCGCTCAAATCCTCGCCTATTCTCAATTTCGAGATTATTAACTAACTTGCGACAATTTTTTAATAAATGCTTTGATTATAGAATTTATAAGGCTATGGTTTCTCCTATAAAGACTTTCCCATAGGTTTTTGATTGCCGTTTGTTTGATTGATTGATTGTGGAGCCCCGCGCGAGCGGGGCTTTCCTTTTTCCACCTTGGTTAAAACTTCACGCTCAATCTTCTTAAGATTTTAAATATGTTGAACCTTTCATCTTTTCTTCGACAAAAATCGGGGTTAGTTGTCTGAGCTTTCGATGAGCCAATTTGCGAAGGAGTCCCCAGTCCCAGATCCGCCGATGCTCACGGCGGAAGAAGACCCGTTGATGCGGGCCCTCAAGCGGATGGAGAACGCGATTCACTCTTCGCAAAAACCTCAAGCCGCACCGGCCAATCTTCCCGTTGCGGAGATCGTCACCAAGGAAGCCTCGAAGCCTATCGAAAAGTCTGATGACTCGACGATCACCGCCTCCGCCCTTCTTCAAGGCGATCAGTCGTCGCAAGTCGAGGCTCCTCTCACACGACAACAGCCCGCCCCCGCTCCTGTTCCCAGCCGCCGCACGCGGGTGGAGGCGACGACAAATGAGGTCGAACGGGATGACGATAAGTTGATTGCGCTCGGCGCCACCGACAACGCGACCGCCACGCGTCGTAGCCGGAACAAGCGCCACGGAAGTTTTGTTGGGACACTGGTCGCCGTCTTTGCCATCCAAGGATTCCTGCTTACCGCCTTCGTCGGCGCCATTGCCTTCCATGACGGGTTTCGCGGGTTTGTCAGGACGTCTGTGATCAAACTTCTTGGCGGCGGCGCGCCGCCTCCCGCCCATTCGGAAGCGGCGAACGAATTACCATCGATTGCTGCCCTTCCTCTTGTGCCCCCGACCGACAACGGAGCCAATCTCCGCGAGATCTCGATCCTTTCCTCCCAGGTGCAAAACCTGAAGAAACAACTCGAAGAAGGCCCGCTCAATGCGCAAAAGGAATTATCCCTTCTCGCCGAGCGAAATGAACTGATCTCTCTCGCCGACGCCGCCATCACCCGCGGCGATCGTGGTGCCTACGTCCGACTTGAAGACCTCGCCCGTTCTGCGCCGTCTGAGGAAATCATGCAAGGCGCCGAAGCACAGATTTTACGCGTGAAGTTTTTCTACGCCTCTGGTACCCGCTACGGCGCCTACAGCCTGCCGATGACGCAGCTCTACCCGGAATTGAAGTCCAAGGCCGAAGAAGACCTCACCGTGGAGCAAAAGATCCGCCTTCTCCTCGACGAAAACCAGGACTGGCGCGTTCGCACCCGCGCCGCCTATCTTCTCGGCAGTGAACGCCGCTCCCCCCGAGCCGCCGAAGCCCTCGTCCAAGCCATCCAGACCGACGGCTCCCTCGATGTCGTCAAAGAGTGCACCTACAGCTTCGAGGAGATCACCGAGAAATACCGGAGCCCGGGACTGTTCGAAATCGACCACCTTTTGAGCTGGTGGGCGGGGAACAAGGCTAGTTTTATCCAATAGAAGAGTTCCGCCGTCATTTGTGATCACTCCTGAAGAAAGGAGTTATTTGCTAGAAGTAGAATGTCGAGCACACTCCCACAGAACAAAGGGTCACTTTTCACACGTTTGAAAGTCGGCTTGATTTCGGAGCTGTATAGCCCGGTCAGTGCGGCTTCTCTCGCCGTTTTCAGAATCATTTTCGGAGCTTTGCTCGTGTGGGAAGTTTACGTGTTTCTCTTCGAGGGTTGGGCAAAGGCCTTTTTCATTGATCCGCAGGTTCATTTCAAATACTACGGATTCGAATGGATCAGAGCCCTCCCGGGCGATTGGATGTATGCGGTCTTCTGGACGATGGGCATCGCTGCCGTTTGCATCACGCTTGGGCTATTTTACAAGGCGGCCTGCGCGGTTTTCGCAGTCGGATTCGCCTATGTTTTCCTGATCGATCAAGCCACCTATCTCAACCATTTCTATCTGGTTGTCCTTCTCTCGGGAATCATGTTTTTCCTTCCTGCGAACCGCATCTGGTCTTTAGATCGTGTGTTTTTTCTTTCTGGCACCGACAGGCAGATCCCGAAGTGGAGCGTGAACTTCCTCAGACTTCAAATAGGAATCGTCTATTTTTTCGCTGGAGTGGCGAAACTGAATCGCGATTGGCTCGCCGGAGAGCCTATGACGACCTGGATGTCACGCGAGGCGGATTTACCCGTCCTTGGTCCATTTTTGGGAAACCCTGACTTCTGTCTCTTCCTCTCCTACTCGGGTCTGTTTCTGGATCTGCTGGCCCTTCCCGGCCTTTTGTGGAAACGAACCCGCGTTTACACCGCCATTGCGCTAGCCCTCTTTCACCTCACCAACATCTTTATTTTTCACATCGGAATCTTTCCCTGGCTCATGCTCGGAACAATTGGGCTCTTTTTCTCGCCAGATTGGCCGTTAAGACTGCTTCGCCGAGATCCGGAGAACGGCAAAACATCGGAGACTCCTTACTTTAGAAAGAACCAGATCGTGGTCTGGAGCTTGGCCTTCTACTTTTCGATTCAGATTTTTCTCCCTATTCGACACGTTCTCTATCCAGGAGACGTGAATTGGACAGAAGAAGGACACCGCTTCGCTTGGAGAATGAAGCTCCGTGACAAGCAGGTAACCGCTTCATTCAGGGCAGTTGATCCACATTCGAGAGATGAAATCCAGATCGGACCAGCAGACTACCTCAATATTTACCAGTGGAATAAAGCCAAGGTGCGCCCGGATATGCTGTTACAATTTGCGCAAATGGCAGCAAGAGACTTGGAAGACCGTGGATTCGGAAAGCGGGAAATATACGCAAATGTCGAAGTCTCTCTCAATTTCAGAACCTCGAAAATATTGATCGATCCGGAAGTTGATCTCGCGGAGATCGAAAGGAATCTACTTCCCGCCGATTGGATTATTCGGCACTAAGGCGAAGCTCCTCCTTCGTCCAAGAAAAAAAGTGCGAACCCGAAAAGGTTCGCACTTTTAGTGGTTAAAAGGACTAAGCCAGCAACTAGAAACAATTCAAGATCCCTATTTGCGGCGATTTCGTCGTGCCACAAGCACTGCAAGTGTGAGGAAAACCAAACTGAAAACACCGGGTTCGGGGACGACAAGGAATGGATTGCCAATGTCGCCATCTCCACTTTGGAAACTAATCCCATCACCAAGAGAGGCAGTCTCGTATCCCAAATCACCGCTCACGTCGTTACCACTTCGATCAACACCGGGACTTGCCTTGGATCCATAAACTGTGGTGGTGAAGTCAGTTGTCGTTAAATACGCAGAGGCTGGAAACGTTTCGTCGTCGTCGTAAGCGACACTCCAAATCACGGTTGCTGAATCATCGCTGATGATTATTTCGTCAGTAGTGTTCGCAAGTGCGCCGATGCCGATTTCGTAAACATCCGGGTTGGCTACGCCTCCAAGCCAATTCGATTCAAACGCCGCCTTGTCTGTAGTAATGATAATGACGTCGCCCGGATCCATGGTGATAGCGGGAAGTGAATCAGAATTCGTATCCTCATCCGAGTATGTCCACCCCGTAAGATCAACTGACGTCGTACCAAAGTTGTAGAGCTCGAACCACTCGTCATCCGATGGGTTGTTCAAAAATTCAGTGATGGCAATGGTCGTGCCTTGGGCCGCCGAAACCATCAGGGCGAAGGAAAGAGCGATTCCCCCGAGAGTTGAGTATGTAAGTTTCATTTTAGGTTTATTGGAATTATCAATTTCTGTAGCAAAGCGGAACCCGAGCCAGTTGGCGAGCTGATTCGCACATTTGCTTCTAACCGTACTAGCATTTTGCCTGCCAAGTTCAATCGAAATTAAGGTGTCCTTTCCGTAACGCTCACACGATAGCGTTGGAATTTTCCTATTTATCGAAACTACCATAATTAACAAGCAGAAGTGGAATTTGGCTTCATTGTTGGTGCCTTTTAAATTCCAGCAGTGCTCGCTAAATCCTCTGACACACGTTGGTCTCCTACGAAGGTTTCTCTTCTAGTATGAGAAAAAAAAACACAAGTTTCTCCAGAGTTCGTCAGCTCTCCGGCGACGAAAGATAGAGTCACCAGCGACTAGAATCACTTGTCAGCCCTCCTCTACTCTGCCGCCTTTACCGTCGTCGCTTTCTTGCCGACGCGGTCGCGGAGGTAGTGGAGACGGGCGCGGCGGACTTTGCCCTTTTTGGTGACTTCAATCTTGGCCACCTTCGGGGAGTGCATCGGGAAGACACGCTCGACACCTTCGCCGCTGGAGATCTTCCGCACGGTGTATCCGGCATTGAGCCCTGTGCCGCCACGCTTGGCGATGCAGATGCCCTGGAAGATCTGGATCCGTTCCTTGCCGCCCTCGACCACGCGAGTGTGCACCTTGAGCGTATCGCCGACGCGGAACTCGGGGAGTTCGTCCTTCAGCTGCTCTTTCTCGATTTTATCGATGATGGACATGGTGGTGGTGATTTTGACGTGGTAGAAACTGGATGATTTGGAGTGGCGGAGCGGACGGGACTCGAACCCGCGACCTCCGGCGTGACAGGCCGGCGCTCTAACCAACTGAGCTACCGCTCCACTCCGAGAGCCCGCTTTTTCGCGGACGCCGAGTCTAATCGACCTGCCCCGGCCGCGCAAGGGGTTTTCAGGCCTAGGAAAACTGGAGCGTCGGTGCCCCCACCGACCGTCATTATCCTCGGCGAAGCCGCATTTTGAGTTCGGTGGTTCTCCCTAAAATTGCGCAAAAAGGAGGGAAATTGCGGCTTCGCCGGAGAGAGGGGACGGTCGGTGAGGGCACCGACGCTCCGACAGAAGTGAACCCGCGAATCTTCTTCTCACTTGGCGAGGTCGCCGTAGCCCGAGCCACCTGCGCAATGGGCGAAAAGCTGCTCGAAAACGTCCTCCGGCGGCAACGCTCCGTCTTTTGGCAATTCCGGCAAATCCCCGGCGATGACCGGCCAATCCTCCCGGTCCTCCGGCGTCCGCCCGTGCGATCCGCGGACGAGCGTGGCATCCAACGGGATGACGTCCATGAGCATGCGAAAACCGAGGGCCTTTTTCGCGAGTTTGGTCGCGATCTTGAGCTTCGGAAGCGGGATCCTCGGATCGACGAAAAGCTCCACGGGATCATAGCCAGGCTTCCGGTGGATATCGACGCAACGTGCGAAGTCGGGAGCCACGCGGTCGTCTTCCCAGTAGTAGTAGGTGAACCAACTCCGCGCGTCGGACACGGCGACAATGTCCCCCGCCCTTTCGTGATCGATACCCGCACCGCGCAAGCCGTCGCCATGGAGGACCGATTCCACGCCTTCCGTTCGCTCAAGCGTCTTCACGACCTCCGGAATCAAGCCGGACTCGTTCACGTAAACATGCGCGACTTGGTGATCGGCGATGGCAAACGCCTTGGACGCGCCGAGGTCGAGAATCTCCCGCCCGAGTTCGTCTTTAATCGTGATCCATCCTTTTTCGCGAAAGATCCGGTTCAAATGCACCGGATGATCGACTTCGGTGATGCCGTATTCCGAGAGTAGAATGACCTTCACGTTCCGCTTTTCAAAGAAGTCGATTAAATCACCAACGACGGCATCGATATCCGCTAGTTCCTGGTTCATCTCCTCCGCCTCGGGACCGAACTTCTGCATCCCGTAATCGAGATGCGGCAGGTAAACGAGATTCAAGCTCGGCCAGTATTTGTCTTCCACCCACTTCGCCGACTCCGCGATCCACTTCGAACAAGCGATGCCCGCGCCGGGACCCCAGAAATTGATGAAGGGGAACGGTCCGAGGTCCTTCTTTATCTTCTCAC
>JBCCWV010000142.1:0-12815 GCA_039192745.1 Verrucomicrobiota bacterium
ATCCAACGCCGCAATCAGTGCGGGGACTTGGGCCAATCCACCGATGTGAAAGTCCTCGATTCCACACTTTCGCGGACGCTTCCCCGCGGCAAGCCGGTCAAAAAAAGCCCGGTGATATTCCTCAAGATAAGTATCCTGATGCCAGCCGGGCGTTTGCATCAGCTTGATGTAAGTTTCAAGCCACTCGTCCGCATCATACCGCCCGATCCGGACGGTTGAGCGGTAAAGTTGGATCGCGAGGAGATAGTTTATGGTGTTCTCCCCTGCCTCCAGAAATTGGTGATAGTGCACTCCTGGCTGACCCCAGTACTTCGCCATCCCGTGAAGGATTTCCGCCTTTTCATTGCGTGGCGAGTAGGTTGAGCGCCAGAGAATGCTATCTGGATGAGGCGATTGCGGCGCTTCATACCCTTCAAACTCCCCATACTGAAGATCCATCGCTGTGGTGTCATAGATCCAATGCACAGGCATGGCTACTGCATCAGCCACAAGTGAACCTAAGAAAGCGTTTTGACTCTTGTCGTTCATACAGAAACGATACGATCCGAAGGTTTTTTGGATGAGCAGTGACCGCCGATTTTCAGACGCGATGTCGCCTCGCAGCCACCATCACGAAGCACGGGCGAGAGCCTCAAACTCTGTGGACCAGTGGTAGTGACAACTGCGGCAGTAAAAACTCGCAGAATTATTCTCTCCAAAGTTCGACATGATCGAGGCCAAAAACCGCAAGGTGGCGGACTCCTCAGGTATGGGCGGATGATCAATTCGCGATGACTGGCGGCTAGGGCAGCCCAGCAGGGACAACCGGTTGGATTCGGCCTGCGCGACTTTCAGAATTTCCGACTCATGAATTCGCTCAGACTCCAAGACGAAAAACGAATCGAGCCCGAGGTTCTTTACGATGACTCTGGAGGGAATTTCTTGTTGCGTGAGGAGCTGATTCAAAAGGCTGGCGGACTCGCGGTCCGTTAGACATAGGATGGATCTTTGCATGGTGATATTGGTTCGATGGATTGCTTATTTGGTTTAAAATTTGGGCTCAGACTTCGATTCCCTCTGCCTCGAGCGTGTGCTCCAAGGCGTTCTCCATGATTTGTCGCGCGCGTGCGGTCTCTTCGTAGAGAAACCGATGGAGTGCCTCGTCCTCAGGACTTCGGCTCACGCACTCGGCACTGTATTGCTCGAAGGCTACGAGACTTGTGAGTACGCTGCTGAGATGCTGCGGGCATTCGCACTCGATGGCAGTGTGCATCTGGGAAATTTTTGCGAGTTGTTGATCGCTAAAACGCCGTTCCGTAATCTCGGTGGTCTCTGCCGGTGTAGGTGGTGCAGCCCGATCCGGTTCCTTCACCATGCGAATTTCCGCACGGCAAATGACTTCCAACTCACGTTTCCCGACTGGCGCTCGCAGAGCAGTGATGTATTCAATGTCTTTGTCGAGGCGTTTCCGTGCGCTTGTCGGCGAGTAGTGGTAAATCACAATCCCGCGGTTCGCGCCGCATTGGCGAATCAAACGTTGAAGTGAACGCACTTCTTCGTCGAACAGTGTTTTCGTTTCGACGATCAGGAGGTCCGTTGCGGGGAGACTTTCACCGGAAAGCAAATCCTCCAGGGTTTCGAATCGTGAAATCGGGTTGAGTCCCATCTGATCTGCCTTCGAGTCGCCAAGCAACTCGTTGACCATCGCTCCAGCGATAATCGCTCTCGGGGTCCGTGCCTCAGAAAATCCATCTTCGTCCGTCTGAGCACCGATTTCCTTTCGAAGACGATCTTCAAGTTGTGAGATCGTGAGGGAAGCAAGCGAGCCTATCAATCCGCCGCGATCGATCAGGCTTTTCAAAAGCGTTAATTTTTGGACGTCGATATCGGTGTAAAGCCGGCGGCCCGTGTTCGTTCGTAGCGGTGAAACAACCTGATGCCGCTTCTCCCAGACCCGAATATTGGGGGCGGAAAGGCCGGTTAGCCGGGCGACAGATCCGATATCGTACAACTGCTGTTCTTCGTCTGTTTGATTTTTGTTCATTTTTTTCGCCGCATTTTCTCTAAAAATACACCTTGTTTAGTTTTTGATTACGTAACTTGGCTGCAATTGGACGATAATCCAAACAAAATATGAACATACTCCTTGAAAATCCATCTGTTGTTTTCGCGGCCTCCTTGGCTGGAGGCCTCGATATCACCACCGTCACTCAATATTTATTTTGGGTCGGAACTGTAGCTATGGCCGCTGGGACCGCCTTTTTCTGGTTGGAGCGAACGAGCGTTCTACCGAAATACCGGAGCACTCTGATCGTCGCCGGAATCGTCACCGCGGTTGCCGCCTTCCACTACTACCGCATGGCAAACGTCTACGCCGAGGGAACATTCCCCACAGAGTATCGATACATCGACTGGCTCATCACGACTCCATTGCTCCTCATCAAGTTTCCGTTGCTTTTGGGGCTTGGCAAAGAAGGCAAAAAATTCCTCTGGCCTCTCATCGTTCTCGATGTGGCAATGATTGTGACTGCCTACATCGCCGAAGTTTCGCCCGTAGGGTCCGGCAATTGGTGGTCTTTCTTCATCATCGCCTGTGTCTTTGAACTCGCGATTGTTTGGATTCTCTACACGAAGATGAACAGCGCGATTATCAGGGTCGAACCTGAGATCGCCAGCGCCATTCGCGTCATGCGCGCCTTTATCCTGATCGGATGGGCCATCTATCCCATAGGATTCCTTATGGCGCTTTCCGGCCCCACCGGCGGTAGCCTCCGCGAGATCTTCTACAACGTCGCTGACGTCGTGAACAAAGTCGGATTCGGTCTTGTCGCCTACTACGGGATCAAGGCAGTCAGTGATCGCGAAATGGCAAAGATGGGTAATACCCCGCTTGCCACGGCCTGATCAATTCCCTTGTCAATGTAGCCATTGAACCACGCGAGGCCGGTGTTTTCCGCCACCATCCATCATTGGGTCCCAAGAATCGTTGTCATGGTGGCGATTCTCACCGGCCTCGCTTTCCCCCAGATAATTGAGTCCGCTCAGTATCTCCCGTTTCTCCTCTCAGTCGTCGTCCTTGGTATGACCCATGGTGCCGCAGATTTCGCCCTGATCCGCAAAAGACACGCCAGCAATCGAGCCTCTCAAGCGCTTTGGTTTTCCACTTACGCCCTCATCCTCATCGCCTCCCTCGGGCTTATCTATGCCTCCCCTCCTCTTGGCCTTCTTGCGTTCGCCGTTTTCTCGATTTGGCATTTTGGCAGTTCCGATATCAAAGACCTGACGACCGAAACCCAGGTAATTCCTGCGAAAAGCGCCTACGCGATTCGATCCCTTTTCCGCGGATCACTCATCGTTCTCTCTCCGCTAATTTTTCACCCTGCCAGTGTCGAATCGATCTTTAACGAGTGGATAGGATTGAGTGGCGGTATTCCTCTAGCCCCATCTCTTTGGGCCGATTTCCGCTTCGTTTCCCTCATTGTTATTTCGGTTCTTGGAACCTTTACGGTCGGCTTTCATCTTTCTTCGCTCCAGACCGCGAAGCACCGCCGACTCTTCTCGATCGAAACAGGGGAAAACATTCTGCTCCTAGTCGCATCCTCGATTCTTACACCTCTCTTTTTCGTGGGACTCTACTTCATCGGCTGGCACAGCATCCGCCATACTCACCACGTTGATCATCGCCTGCTCGGAGAAAGAAAACCGAAGAGGTCTTCATTTTTTGCGCCCTTTGGAAGAGTGCTTGCCCGTTCGATCCCACTTCTTGTCCCTGCACTTCTACTTCTTGGTCTGCTCCTCGTAACGAACCCGTGGAATCAAGTTTGGACGATTGATCGCGTTGTCGCTCTCATCCTCATCTTTTACGCGGTCGTCACCCCACCGCACGAATTCATCGTGTCCAACCTCTTTCGTCCTCGCTTGAAAAATGCGGGGAACCAATCTCGCGACCTCGCCCGGCGATCGTCGCATAAACCTGAAAATGAAAGACCCGCTCCAGTAATATGAAAACTGAACTCCACCACGAAGCTGCTAAATCAACCGCGCTTTCCATGAGCATTCCTCCCGAAGATCTCGGCTACTTGCGCCTCTACTTTGCGATCTTTGGCATCGAGCTTTCCGAAGTCCTCGATATTCCGGGTGCACCGGCAATGGCGGACTGACTCAGGCTCTTTGTCAGGAGTTCAAACCTCCTGACGAGTCATTGACTCTTGTAACCGGCGTCTCGCTTCCGAGCCTTAAGCTCTTTCGCGAGTTTCTTTCTTACGTCCGCGTATGCTGATTCGTACGCTACGTTGTTAAACTCACCCGGGTCCTTCGCGAGGTCATACAGCTCCACGCTTCGTTTTCCTTTGGCATTGCCCCATTCGGTATAGCGCCATTTTTCAGTCCGATAGCTCACACCTCCTTTCGTGGAAATGGTAAGTGCCGTTTTCTTCGACCAATCGTCCGTCGCTGGGTCCTTCAAAATGGCACTCATGCTCGTTCCTTGGAGGTAATCGGGCGGAGTTAGTCCGCATATTTCGCTTACAGTTGGGTAAAGATCGACGAGTTCGCAAATCTGGTTGGCCTCTCCCCCATGCGCACCGTTGATCCAAGGCACGCTGAAAATAAACGGAACGCGCGCCGTCTCTTCGAAGAGATGCTGCTTTTGCCACTTATGATGCTCACCAAGATGGTAGCCGTGGTCACTGCTGAAAACGACAATGGTTTTTTCCCGCAACTCCAACTCCTCAAGCGCGTCGAGGATTCGCCCCACCTGAGCATCCATGTGGGTGATTGACGCATAGTAGGCGCTGTGAATCCCGGGCATGTCCTTTTCCTCGATCTTCAGGCTCTCCGTCGTTTTGTATTTCAGCGTCGGTAGGCCGACATCGTTGAGATCATCTTCCGGGACATCGGGTAAGATCATTTCCTCCTCGGGATACATGCGGAAATACTTTTCCGGAGCAACGAGCGGAACATGGGGACGAACAAAGCCGAGACCGATAAAAAACGGCTTGTCCTTGTGGGCCGTCATGAGCTCGATGGCTTTCGTCGCCGCCAGACCATCTGCCATTTCGAGATCGCCGGCGACCGTCTCAACCCGCTCAAAGGTCTGGCTGGCTTCCCAGCCCGGAGAATGATCGATCTTCTTTCCCTCGAGGGTCTGTTCGCCGCACTGGATGTTATAAACCTCCTGCCATGAGGCGGGATCATCGTGCAACGCCGTCCCGTCAATCACTTCCATGGGAATCCCCATGTGATAAATTTTCCCCACGCGCGCCACGTAGTAGCCGTTGTTCATGAACATCTGCGACATGGTGATCGCGTCCGGGTTTTTCTCGCGGAACTTCGTGGTGTTGGAAAGATCGCCGGTGCTGTAGGGGTACATCCCATTCATGAGCGAGGAGCGTGATGCCCCGCAAATCGGAAACTGACAATACATGCGGCGAAAGCTCACCCCCTGCTTCGCCAATCGGTCGAGATGAGGCGTCTTGCAAAGTGGGTGACCAAATCCGCTGAGCGCCGTGTTCAAGTCATCGGAGAGGATGAGGATAACGTTCGGTTTCTCCGGTCGCTCGGCGGCGTTCGATTGGGAGTTCGCCCAAAGGAGAACGCTCACGATGACAATGACGGCGAGTAGCTTCGTGTATTTCGAGGTCATAAAGAGGATTTTCTTGAGCATGGCAGGCTTTACCGCTGAAATGCAAGTAGCGCGTTGGATCATTTTCATTTAAGGCGTTTTCTCGAAGAAATTCCCCCCATGAATCGCAAAAACTCCCGCCGCCAGTTCATCAAGGCCAGTTCTGCCTTCGCCGGAATCCAGTTTCTCCCCTCCGGCATTCTCGCCAATTCCCCGAACAGCAAACTCTGCACCGCCCATATCGGTATCGCTGGCAAAGGGAAGACTGACACGTTGAGCATCGACGCCGATCCGAGAACCCAAGTCGTCGGACTCTGTGACGTGGACGCGATGCATTTGTATGGAAAAGGAAAACGAGCTGAACAAAAAGCGGGGGACACATCCGTCGCCAAATTTGGAGAAAACGTGAAACGTTTCCGCGATTACCGCGAGATGTTTCGTGAGATGGGCGACAAGATCGACGCCGTCTCCGTCTCCACTCCGGACCACACGCACTACCCGGCGACACTCGCAGCCATGGAACTGGGCAAACACGTTTACACGCAGAAGCCGCTCACGAACAACATCGCCGAGGCGCGGCATCTCATGGAGGTTGCGCGAGAGAAAAAGGTCGCCACGCAGATGGGCACGCAGAACAAGTCGTCACTGAGTTACCGCACGGCCACGCATTTCATCCGGGACGGGGTCATTGGCAAAGTGAGCAAGGTTTACGTTTGGTCTTATAAAGACTGGGGTCACGACGGCGCGCCCTACACCGGCGAAGACAAGGTTCCCGACTTTCTCGACTGGAATCTCTGGCTCGGCACGGCGCCCGAGCACTCCTTTCTCGAAGGGAAATATCATCCAAGCAACTGGCGTCGTATCATCGACTTCGGCTGCGGGACTCTCGGTGACATGGGCATCCATATTTTCGACACACCCTTCGGTTCCCTCGGCCTCAAGGCTCCGAAATGGGTGAAGACAGAATGCCGGCAGCCGAATCAGTTCAGTCTGCCCTTGAAATCAAAAGTCAGCTACGGCTTCGACCCCACCGAATTCACCACGAATGACTTCGAGTGGCATTGGTTCGATGGAGCCTACGCACCGCCAAAAGACGAGCCGGACTTGGAAGTCCCGGAAGGGCAGACCCTACCGACGCAAGGCGCCATGTTCATCGGCGAAAAAGGAAAGATGCTCCTACGCCACGTCGGCGGCCCCCAGTTCTTCCCGCGCTCCATCTACGAGACCCTCGTCAAACCTGACCTTCCGAAGAAAGTGAGCCACTACGGTCAGTGGATCGACACCATTTATGGCAGCAGCGAAAAACCATCCGCAAATTTCGACTACGCTGCCCCTCTCACCGAAACCGTTCTCCTCGGCTGCGTTGCCGGAAGGTTCCCGGGAGAAACCTTGGAATGGGATACCGAAAAGGCGGAGTTTCCGAATTTTCCCGACGCCAACCAATTCGTGAAACGGGAATTGAGGAAGTTCTAGAGCTTCTTCAGTCTCTCTTCTATCTTTTCGGGGGATTGACGTTGGTCTGTAACTCCACAGACGACGATTCTCTCTCCTTCTACGGAGTAATATATCGCAAATGTGGACCTGAGAACCAATCTGCGTCGAAACCTTCCCTTGAATACTGGTCCAATTTCAGGGTGTTGCTGAAGCAACCGCAATTCCGCATCAATTTTCTCATGGAGCGCTTCACCATGAATCTCATAGGCGGAGGAAATATCCAACTCTGCCGCAAGAATAAAGACAATCTCTCTCAACTCTTCCCAAGCTTCGCTTTCAGATCTTCCCAAGAGATCACTTTCGTCGGATCCGATAAATACTCTTCGTATCGCTTCTCTAACAACTCGACCATTGCATCATCAAAAGGAATAGAAGATTGCGAAGCTTCCACTTCATCCCAAAGCTCGTTCGCAAGGATGTACTTGTCCCGCGGAGAAAGCTTGCTGATCTCGGGAATTTTTTCGAGGATCATAGTCGTAAAATGCACGAGCTACGACCGACTCGCAAGCCATTCATTTATGGCATAGGTGGCTATTTTTTACTCAATCTGCGAGCCACTGAAGATCTTAAACAGATGTAGACCACCAATCCAAAAAAATGGAGAAAGAAAACAACCAGAAGCCAAGTGACTTTCTGCTTCGCGGGCAATGGAGAGAACGCAACATGGCCAGTGGCTAAAAGCAGCGACACAACATAGACTCCCAGAAGAGCCTTAATGAAAACGCTGTAAAACTCGAACATCGGAAGGGTTCGCCGAGCGCCGCGCCCCTTCTCGCGACCTACTTCTTCGCCGGAGCCAGAACTCTTCCCTGAACTTCCATCGGCAAACCGCTTCCCAGAAGCCACTCCATGGCAGCCGCCGGGTCTTGGCGCAGGTATTGCCTTCCGGCGCTCACCAAGGTCGCCTCACGGCGCCCGTTATCGGAGATTTCTCCGGCCCAAGTGATGGCGGAAACAGGATCTTCGTGCACGAGGCGACTTACAAAACCACTGATTGCGGGGTCCCGCTCAGGAGCGCTCTTGGGCATGTTTAAGATATATTCGCTCGCTGCCTTCGGATCCCGCTTGACCCATTCGCCGACTGCTGAACGGAATGCCATCATCTTTCCGTCGCTGTCTTCGAGCGACTCCAACCAATTAATCGACGCAACCGGATCGCGCTCGGCCCATTCGTCGCCGACCTCTTCAATCACACGCGCGGCGTGCTCGGTGCCGACAAACTGCTCGGCCCACGTGGCGGCAGCAACGGGATCGTCGCCGACGTAGTCGTGGGCAACTCGGTCCATAGCAGAAGCACGCAGTCTTCCTTCGGGAAGGTTTTCCGCCCATGCCGCTGCGTCCTCGGCGCTCATCGTCCGTAGAACTTTTCCAGAAATAAGCCTCAACATTTCTTCCGCCTTCCTGTTCCCGGACTCCGCGAGATCAAAAACGAAATCCGTCGCCGTGCCGAAGTCTTCATTCGCGAGCCCATGAATCAGTCCACCAAGAATCTCTTGCCCGTTGTTGCCCTCGGTTTCTGTGAATTCATTGAACCACTTCATCGCCGCATACGGATCGGCACTCGCCCAGCCAGCAAGCGTGGCCGCCATGTCTCTCTTCTCTGTGTCCTGGCCATGCAGGACTGAGTCCTGCCCGGCGATCGCTCCCCATGCATAATGGAATTCCAGAAACTCGCCGCTTCGTTCACTCAAGTGATCCACCTGCTCGCGCATCAAAAACGCGTTTTCGACGGTCAGGCCCTCCAGCATTTGCGCAAATGCGAGACGCCGCGCCACCGGATCGAGTTCCGTGCGGAACTTCTCACCAAGTTCCATGATGTCGTCGTCGGAAAGAACCCGCGGAGCGTCGAGCTCGGTCACTTCTCCAAAGATGGGATTCCCCGCGATTTCACTCCCCTTGTTCGCCGACGTCTCGTTGGCATTCGCCGCGCGAAGCCGGATCAAGTCATTCGCATCCGCTTGGTCAACTCTTCCATTGAGTGCAGCACGCTTCGCCCATCGTTTCTCTGATTGATAGGACCCCACGGCAAATGCAGCAACAACTGCTGCAAACCAGATGGAATGGACGATCAGTTTTTTCCCCATGGTAAAAGATACGATGAATGGCGATTTGGACAAGGCGTCCGGCGAATCGGAGCCTTCTCAAAAAGTAGGCTGCTCGCCAACTTTGTTTACGCCCGTGAGGGCCCCACTATTCACCGAAAAATTCAGTCAACCTCGTCTCAAGGGAATATTCCCCACCCACGATGTCCAATTTCCCAGCTTCCATCCCGCTCGGAACCCCGACGTAGGCGCTCTGAGTGATACTCCACGTTTTCGCAAACGGCGGTGACAAAATCTGGTTCCTGCCGTGCGATTTTCAGAAAGTCCGGCACAAACATGATGACTGGCGGGATACACGCAATACGCGCCTTACGCCCCATCGCCATTCCTCTCGCGATTCGCTACAATTCAGCGATAAAAAGCGTCCCTGCATCTTCGCCAAGGTCGTTCACGGTCGGCACTGCGGCGAGATTGGTGTAATTGCTCAAAGGCACCAGACGCACGGAGGTCGTCGATCCAATACTCTTTGTCGCTGCGGCAGTGGCGCGCCCGCTCCAGTGCAACCCGTGGGCCACACGAATCAACTTTCCTCCATAGGTGCCGCGATTGACCCGAAGCACTTCGTATTCAAAAACGCCGAAAGTGTTTTTGATCGTGCCCGAAGGAAGCGCGGATTTACGCACGAGACGCAACTCCACATCGATCGGTCCTCCGGAGTGCTTTGCCGTCGAGCCCTCGACGACAATCACCTCCTGCTCCTTCCGTTCCTTGGCCTTCGCTGCGACCTTCACCAGCTCCGCCTTTACAGGCATCGTCTTCTTCGGTGCCGGAGGCGGTGCGACTTTGGCGATGATTGGACCAGCCGGGCCGCTTTCCAGCGGACGTTTACGCACGGCTCGCATCAAGTTGGAATCACTTTTCCGCCACCGGTAACCTGATCCGAAAGGCAACGACTCAATGCGACTGGAACGGTAGGCATGTCGCAAATCGGACTGGTAATTCTCGCGGAATAACGGGATGGGCGAGACATAAGTGCCGAAGTGCGTCAGGTCCCAGTCGCTTGCGACAAAGTGTCTGACTGGCATCCCGGAATCGTCCTGCACAAGGACATTGCTGTGGCTGATCAGGTGGTCGCGCACGTCGGAAAAGTAGGACTCGTGCAAGAGATAGGAAGCTGCTTTCAAATAGGCGCCGCCGGGAGGTTGGGCTTCGAGGAACTTCAGGAACCCAGACTCCTCAATCGAACCATTGGCGACGTTCGATTGAAAATAGAGGACCTCCACTGAACGACCGTCTTCCTGTTTCGCACTAACACGAACCACATTCGCGCCATCCGCGCGCGTTGACTGCGAAAGCAGGGAGCCATCGGATTGCAATGTGTAGAACGTCACGCCATCGATCACATAACCTGATCGTACGAGATAAAGAGAGATAATAGGAAGCGTGCCTCGATACGTGGCAGTCGAGAGATCAACCTTCATGTCCTTCGTCTTGAAAAAACTGTAGGCTAGACTCTCCTCCAAGGCCTTCCGCACCGCACTCAACGCCCGGTAAGTCGAGCCCCCTTCAAGACGGTCGAGCGTCGGAAGCACGCCGACTGGTTCCAGTCCTCCCAGAAGGATTCGTCCGGCCTTCGGATACATGCGCAGAACGTGGAGAACATCGGGACCGCTGAACAGATACCGCACGGTGCCTCCATCCGGGAAAAACGGTTCCACCTTCTCGGCGCTCCACTCCGCCATCGGTTGAAGCGTCGAGGCCTCGTATTTCGACCATTGAGAATCCATCGCGCGGGCGTGATAGCGCCACTCGCCCCCACCCTCATATTTTGCGGCCGTCCCTCCGGAACGTCCCTTCACCCCTGCGAGAAATTTCGCCCCGTCGTTGACCCGGTCGATCAAGGTATCCTCCGCCGCGACCGTCCATATGCTGGCCCCGAGGAGAACAAAAATGCCCACGATTGTTCTCATAATCCCAGTTTTTTATAATTTTTCGCGCAGATGTCACGCGAAAAATCACCTCAACCGCAAAATTTCGAAGCTTGTTAGGCCTTTGTCTCTTCCGCTTTCTTTTTCCCGCCGCCCTTTTTGTTCTTCTTATTCCGATTCCGCCCCTGATGCTCCGGCGCCGCGAGTTCCGTCGCCTGCCCGAGGTCGCCGCATTCTTTCATCCACTCCTCCAACTTCGCCTTCAACTTCGCCTTCGCCTCGGCATGAGCCGGATCGTCTGCCAGGTTCGTCAATTCGAAAGGATCAGCGATGATATCATAGAGTTCCTCGCCAGGACGGTGCTGGTAGCGCTTCACCCGCTCCGCGGCGATCTCATCGCCAGCCTCTGCCGCTTCCATCCATGAAATAAACGATGGTGACTTCACACAGGCATTCTGAAACTTCACCTCGGGGGTGAGATTCACGATGTATTTGTATTGGCCGGAACGCACCGAACGGATGCCAAAGTGTTCCGAGCCGTTGATGATGCCTTTCGTCGTCATGATCCCGTAAACGAATTCCTTGTGTTCGGTCGCCTCCCCTTTCAAAACGGGAACAATGCTTTTCCCGTCCAGAACCTCCGGCACATTTAATCCCGCCGCATCAAGGAAAGTCGGCAGCACGTCCACGTATTCGATCATCGCGTCCGAAACCGACCCTGCTTCCACCACGCCCGGCCATAGCACGATACAGGCACTCTGCAATCCGCTGTCGTAGCACGTCCACTTCGCAAAAGGAAAACTTGAACCTTGCTCACTCACGACGACGACGACCGTGTTGTCGGAGAGCCCGTGCTTGTCGAGCAAGCCCATCAGCTCTCCCACTTGCGAATCATAATAGGTAATCTCCGCGAGATATTTTGTCATCTGTTCGCGAGTCACTTCCGTGTCGGCGAAGTAAGGTGGCAATTTGAGGCTCGCCGCGTCGTACTGCGAAGGATCCCCTTTGTCCCACGGCGTGTGGGGTTCGTTCGAGCAAGCAAAGACACAGAACGGCTTCCCGCCCGCGGCCGTCTCGGCAAAGATTCCATCGATGACTTCCATGTCGGGATTCTTTTCCTTCACCGAATATTCAAAGGGAAAAACTTCCGCTGGCTTGATGTGCGTTTTTCCACTTAAAGCGACGCGATACCCCGCCTCACCGAGGAAATGGCAAACGCTCTTCGTTCCGTCCTTCGCGAAAGTATGGTTCGGATAGGCCCCGCTCTTCACTGGATAGAGTCCCGTGTAAATATTATGCCGCGTCGGCGAACACATGGGCGCCGCTTGGAAACAACGCGTAAAACGCATTCCCTCTGTCGCGAGCTTGTCGATGTGCGGCGTAATGGCCTGGCCACCGTAACAGCCAATGTCGCGAAAGGTGCAGTCATCGGCGATGACGAAGAGGAAGTTGGGCTTGTCGGCCGAGTATGCGAACGGAGTGAGGGCGAGGAGGAGAAAGAGGAGTTTTTTCACAGTGGTTTTTTGGTTTTCTAACACGAATGGACACTAATGAACACGAATTAACACAGATAACGAAAGACACTGTATCGCCTCATCCGTGTTCATTGGTGAAAATTCGTGTGCATTCGTGTAAAAAAAAAACCTAACACACCGTTAATCCTTCAGGTAATTCACCGTGTAGTAGGCGGTCCGCGTGGAGAGTCCACGGCCCATTTCCGGCACGGCAATCTTATAAACCTTATCCGTC
>JBCCWV010000143.1:0-12723 GCA_039192745.1 Verrucomicrobiota bacterium
ATGCCCGTGAGGGCACGGGCGCTCCACTCATTTTCGATTCTCGCTCCATCCTTCGTTCGACGATTCTACTGCCAGATCCCCTGTTGAAAATTGACATTCAGACACATTTTACAGTATCCGATGCGCATTCTATTTATCCTCTTCTCTGCCTGCCTCGTTCAGGCGACCCTCGCCGAAACCCCCAACATCCTTCTCCTCTACGCCGACGACCTTGGCTACGGCGATCTTGGTTGTTACAATCCTAACAGCAAGATTCCCACCCCCGCGCTCGACGCACTTGCGGCTGACGGGATGTTGTTCACGGACGGGCATTCGTCATCGGGCATTTGCACCCCTTCGCGATACGCGCTTCTAACCGGACGACACCATTGGCGGGATTTTCATGGCATTGTCGGAGCGTTAGGGGCTTCGGTCTTCGAAGCCGATCGCCTGACCTTGCCCGAAATGCTCCAAAAGGAGGGCTACAAGACTGCCTGCATCGGCAAATGGCACCTTGGCTGGGACTGGGACGCACTCCGCCAGGAAGGCACGGATCCGAAGAGCTACGCGCACACCGACTTCGACTGGTCAAAACCGATACCCGACGGCCCGCTCGCACACGGTTTCGATTACTACTTCGGCGATGCCGTCATCAACTTCCCGCCTTACTGTTGGATTGAGAATGACCGGGTGCTTTCCGTCCCGAATGTAACCTTCGAGAGGGACTGGCAAGACGAGCCGCCGAAAGAAGGCAGGTGGGAAACGCGACCCGGTCCCGGAATGGCGGATTGGGACTTCTATGACGTGATGCCGACACTCGCCGAGAAGGGCGTGGAGTATTTGAAGGGGCAAAAGGACAGCGAGCAGCCGTTTTTCCTCTACTTCCCCTTCCCCAGCCCGCATGCGCCAATCATTCCCAACGATGAATTCGACGGCAAATCCGACGCCGGCCCCTACGGCGACTTCGTCTATCAGACCGACCACATCTGCGGCCGACTCATTCAAGCGCTCAAGGACACCGGCAAGTATGAGAACACCATCATCATCTTTTCCGCGGACAACGGCGCGGAGAAATATGCGTACGAACGGGATCAGAAATTTGACCATTGGTCGTCGAAACCGCTTCGCGGACTGAAGCGCGACATCTACGAGGGCGGACACCGCGTTCCATTTCTTATCCGCTGGCCCGGCCTGACGAAACCCGGAAGCGTTTCCGATGCACTTGTCTCCCAAATCGATCTGATGGCGACAGTCGCTTCCTTCCTTCAAATTGATTTACCCAAACAGAATTGCGCGGAAGACTCGCATGACCTCGTGCCCTTGCTCGCGGGAAACACCGATAAGGTTCGGGAGGCCCATATTCACAACACGAAGGTGGACAATTACGCGATCCGTCAGGGGCCATGGCTTCTCATCGACACTGTCAACGGCTACGAAAGCGGTCGGAACAAGCATTGGGAAACCAGGCACAACTACCCCGCCGATAACGATGCTGGTTTCGAGCTATTCCATCTGGAGAACGACCCCGGTCAGCGAAACGACGTGGCGGCCGATCATCCCGGTCGCGTCGCTGCGATGCAGGAACTGCTCAAGAAGATCCGCGAGCAAGGCTTCTCCGCGCCACGGCTTGCCAACTAAGTGATAAATTGGTTTTTTGGCTCCCGAAAAAGGAGGTCGAGGTCACAAGCCGTAGAGTGAAGCTCCAGCTTCGCTCCGTTCACCTATGATGCGAGCGAAGCAAATTGCGACATCATCGTCAGCCGAAGCGGGAAAGTAGCTGTAACGGCAACGAATGGTCAGCACCGACGCATTCATTCAGAAAGTCACCCGTGTGCGGAGCGAAGCTGGAGCTTCACTCTACTAAGGCATCCCATGATCGAACGGCAATGAGGAAACAATCGCTGGAAATCTGGCGATTTGGCCCCTTAGTCTCCGGCTCCGAAGAACCATGTATCGCACGCACAACTGCAACGAATTGCGCAAGGAACACGCCGGCCAAACGGTCACGCTGGCGGGTTGGGTGAACACGAATCGCGACCACCATGGCGTGATCTTCATCGACATCCGCGACCGTGAAGGGGTGACGCAGGTCGTTTTCCGTTCCGAGGAAAGCGCCGAAGCCGCCGAGGCAAGTCATACCTTGCGCAGCGAGGACGTCATTCAGGTCACCGGCCGTGTCGATGTACGACCAGAGATCGAAGGCCAATCGACGGTGAATGAAAACATCGACACCGGTGAGATCGAAGTCGTTGCCAATGAACTGAAGATCCTGAGCAAATCCGAAGTCCTTCCCTTCCAACTCGACAAGGAACTTTCCAACGAAGACCTACGCCTCAAGCACCGCTACCTCGACCTGCGGCGCCCACGCATGGCAAAGAACCTGAAGGTCCGCCACAAGGCGGCAAAGGCCATTCGTGATTATCTCGACGAGGAAGGTTATCTTGAAATCGAAACCCCGATCCTTTCGAAGAGCACTCCTGAAGGGGCACGCGACTTCCTTGTTCCTTCCCGATTGAATCCCGGTAAATTCTACGCGCTCCCTCAAGCGCCGCAGCAATACAAGCAACTGCTCCAGGTCGCGGGCGTCGAAAAGTATTTCCAGATCGCCCGGTGCTTCCGCGACGAAGACTTGCGCGCCGACCGCCAGCCGGAATTCACGCAAATCGACATCGAGGCAAGCTTCATCTCGCAGGATGACTTGATCGCGATGACCGAGGGGCTCCTCGCCCGCACGTTTAAAGACGCCACCGGTGTCGAGATTGAGACGCCCTTCCTTCGCTTGACCTACGAAGAGGCCATGAACCGCTTCGGCTCCGACAAGCCGGACATGCGCTTCGGCAACGAGCTTATCGACGTGGGCGATATCTTCGCAAACAGCGACTTCAAAGTCTTTTCCGGAGCCCTCAAGAACGACGGCGTTGTGAAGGCAATGAACGCAAAAGGCTTTGCCTGCGTCACCACCGGCCAGATCAACCGCCTCACTGAGGTCGCGCAAGAAATGGGCGCGAAGGGACTCGCCTACATCAAGGTTGAAGACGGCATCTGGAAGTCACCCATCGTGAAGTTCTTCTCCGACGAGGAAAAGACGGCACTTACCGAACGCCTGGGAATCGAAGAAGGTGACCTCGTCCTCTTCGGCGCGGACAAGTGGCAGGGCGTTTGTGATGTCCTCGGGCGCATCCGTCTTGAGGTCGCCGAGTATCAGGGCACGCTGAAAGACAACACCGATCACAAATTCCTTTGGGTAACCGATTTTCCGCTCCTCGGTTACAACGAAGAAGAAGGCAAGTGGAATGCCGTCCACCACCCTTTCACGCGGCCCCACGCCGATGATGTCAATCTGTTAGACAGCGAAGACAACTACGAGAAAGTCCGCGCGCAGGCCTACGATGTCGTCCTCAACGGCTACGAACTTGGCGGCGGCAGCATCCGAATCCATGAGGGCGACCTGCAGGCAAAAATGTTCAGCGTTCTTGGCGTCAATGAAGAGGAACAGAAGGAGATGTTCGGCCACTTGCTCACCGCCCTCAGTCTCGGCGCGCCTCCGCACGGCGGCATTGCCCTCGGCTTCGACCGCATTGCCATGTTGCTCTGCGGCGAAGACAGCATCCGCGAAGTCATGGCCTTCCCGAAAAACAATCGCGGTCAGGACCTCATGAGCGCCAGCCCGGCGGACGTCGACTTCAAGCAGTTGCGCGAGCTTTACGTCAAAAGCACCGCGCCCGAGAAGAAGGACTAAGACCCCGACAACTGGAACGACCATGACCGATCAGCCCAACTCCGCATGAACGGCATTAACGTCATCGGGCATTTTCATTCGTCCATCGGTCTTGGGTTTACCGCCCGGCGTTTTCGCTCGGTCCTCGAGTCCATCGATGTGCCTGTTTGCTCGATTTCGATTCGCCGCGAGATGATCTGCAACCTGTCGGATGATGCCGAAGACATCCGGACTGCTGAGCCGAAATACGACACCAATCTTCTTATTGTCGCGCCGGGCATGGTCCAAAAACTGATCCGGCGCGAGGCACCCTCGGTCTTCAAGGGAAGAAGAAACATACTCGTTCTTTTCTGGGAGATGGCAGACCTGCCGGACGAAGCCATCGCCGCCTTGTCCCTGATGGACGAGCTCTGGGTTTGCACCAAGTTCGTGGCCGAAGCGGCAAAGAAGCGGCTGAAGGCTCCCATCTCACTCATTCCGCATCCCTTGGAGATGCCGGAGCCACCGACTGCAGAAGCGAAGGCCCCGTTTGATTACAACGGGCGGTTCATGTTCCTGTATGTCTTCGACTTTTTGAGCGGGATTGAGCGCAAGAATCCCTTTTCCGCTGTCGAGTCCTTCAAGTTGGCTTTCCCCGAACCAACTGAGGGCGGTCCCCTGTTGATTCTAAAGTCTTCCCACGGCAATAGCATGCTTACGGATGCGGCTTTGCTCGATCTTTCCATCGAGGAGCGCCCCGACATCATTCACCTGAAGGAGGTTCTCCCCTACGAACAAAAGAATGCGCTGATGGCGCGTGCAGACGTTTATCTATCCCTCCATCGCGCCGAAGGGCTGGGGTTGACCATTCTTGAATCGATGGCTTTTGGAAGACCGTGCATTGCCACTTCCTACTCTGGAAACAAGGACATCTGCGACGAGTCTAACGGATATCCCTGCGCTTACGCCCTCACCCGAGTTGGCCATCGCTCCGTTCATTACGATTCCCGTTCGAAGTGGGCGCAGCCCGACTCGCGAGAAGCGGCCCGACTCATGTTGCGCGCCTTCTACAATCGGGACGAAGTGGAAGCGAAAGGAAAAAAGGCCGCCGAAGATGTTCGTGTCCGTCATTCTTTTGAAGCGACCGGAGACGCGATTCGGTCTGCGATCGAGAACTTTGAGAAAAGAAGCTCCCGCGGAAATGAGTGCTCGATGGTCCCACACCGTGTTTTTGCGCAGGAGCGGATCAAGCAGGCGATTGAACTGGAAGACAAACCGTCGTGGATTTTCCGGAAATTCTTTCGCCGCGCTCACGAGCGGATTCAGCTCCAATTCAAGCACCACCGGAGAGCGCTCTCTTCGATTCTGAAACTCAATCGGGAAACCAAGAACGAGCTTCAAAACCAAATTCGGGAACTCCGGGCTCAGGTTTATCGCCTGCAACGTTTGAATGACCTCGATTTCTCGAAGCGACTTAATCTTTCACCCGCGAGTCAGGTTCCGGAATCCCAAAGTCCGGAAAGCGAGTTGGAAGCGCTCAAGGCTCTCACCGGACGCTTTGCGGCCAAGGATCCTATCTACGACGAATTGCTCCTCTCCGCGGTTCAGGGAGACAGCCGTGGCCTTCCTCTTGCCTATATTCAATGCGCGATCGATCTCTTGAAGATAACAGGGGGACGGACCATCGTCGAAATCGGCTGTCAGCGACGCCCAATCACCCACCCCATCGAAGAACTCGTTCGCGAGTGCTGCGCCGACGGGCATTCCACTTTCTTCTGGGGTCGCAGCGGATTGGACGTGCACTCGGTCGACATCGATCCGGAAGCCGTGGAAGTCGCCCGCACTGACACGAAGGACTTTCCGAATGTGAATGTGACCTGCGGAGACGGCATTCAATTCATCAAGGATTTCGACGGAACCATCGATCTGCTTTTCCTCGATGCGTGGGATGTCGTTCCGGGCAGTCCATTTGCGGAAAAGCACCTGGAGGCGTGGGAAGTCGCTCGCGAAAAACTCGCGGACACGCACATCATTCAAATTGACGACACCGACGTCGGCAGCGGTGGAAAAGGAAAACTCCTCCTCCCTGTCCTCCGCAAAGAAGGCTATGATATCTTCGCCGAAGGCCGCCAGACACTGGCGATTAAGCTAGCTAATTAGACTTTTGCCAGGGCACTTGCCCTGCACGTTGCAGATGGAGCGCGAGTTCCTTCCATAACTCCGCCGCGATCTTGGGCGCATTCACGGGCTTTGACTCTCCTGGATCGTTCTTGAGGTTATAGAGCGTCATAGATTCGAATGGAGTGTTCTGGAGCAATTTCCACTCGCCTTTCCGAATCGCATAATAAGCGCGGCCTTGGTATTTTGGATTCCCCTCACGCCGTACCCAGATGAGCGTGCGTCCCGCGTCGGGGCCCGGCCCGTCTCCAAGCAGAACCGGCAACAGCGATTCCCCGTCCGTTTCCTCCGGGATTTCGGCACCTCCCGCTTCCGCAAAAGTGTCGAACCAATCCATCGTCATCGCCAGCGAATCGGTGCTTGAACCAGCTGGGACCACGCCCGGCCAGACTGCTGCCGTTGCCACACGCAATCCGCCTTCCAACATGTTTTGCTTCCCGCCATTCCAAGGCGCGTTGTTGGCCCCGACGTTCAATTGCCCTCCGTTGTCAGAAGTAAAGACCACAAGAGTCTCTTCCGCCTGCCCGCTTTCTTTCAAGGCGCTTAACACCTTTCCAATGCCCGCATCCATGTGCTCGATGAGCGCCACGAGTTTCGCCCTCCCTTCTTCGATTTCCTCCTCACGCGCCTTCACTTTCTCCAACCAATCCTGAGGAGGCTGAATCGGCGTGTGAGGTGCGTTGTAGGCGAGGTAAAGGAAGAAGGGATCATCCTCGCCCTTTCTCTCGCGGATGTAGTCGGCGGCCCAATCAGAAAACAAATCGGTCGCGTGACCCTCGGGATCGATCCGCGACTCGTTCTCATACATGTAATCAATGCCGTGCCGCTGGTGATCGTAGTAGTCGTCCATCATATCTCCGAGGAAGCCCTTGAAATAATCGAAGCCGCGCTCGTTAGGACGACTTGGAGATTCCAACCCGAGGTGCCATTTGCCGATGCAGGCCGAGTGGTAGCCCGCTTCCCCCAGAACCTGCGGCAACGTCTTCGCCGATGGATCGAGATAACCCCAACTGTTTTCCGCATGCGTCCGAATCACCCCCGGAACGCCAGCAAGATCCGGATACTTGCCCGTCAAAAAGGAAGCGCGGGTCGGCGAGCATACCGGACAGTTGGCATACCCGTTTTCAAAGACCATCCCCTCCTTGAAGAACGTGTCGAGAACGGGCGTTTCCATATCCTCCGCCCCCTGGCAGGCCAGATCCCCGTAGCCGAGGTCATCGACGAGGATGAAAATTAGATTCGGCCGGTTCTCCGCTGCCGGCGAATTCCAACACGTGAGGAAAAGAAAGAAGGCAATAGCGAGGTTTCTCATTTCAACGGCATCTGACCGTCACTAGACTGGCAATTCAACGCTTTTCCTCATTCCCCATGTCCAACCTTCAACTGCGGCCACTTCAAACCGACGATTGGGATCAACTCGCCGTCCTCATTTTCGAGTCCACGAACGACTGGTATGCCAAGAAACTCAATCGCTCCATTTTCACCGGCGATCCATCCTGCGCCTTAGTCTTCCCCGAGGTTTACGAGGCCCTCGATCCCGGCTGCTGCCTTGTCATGGAAGACACCGAAACTGGGCGACTCGCCGGTTCCTGCTTCTTCCGCGAGCGAGAAACCCACTGGTCACTTGGCATCATGAACGCCCACGCCGACTACGCAGGTCAGCGAGTGGCGGCAACTTTACTGGGCGAGATCCTTCAAAAGGCAGACGCAACTGGAAAGCCGCTTCGACTTGTCTCCAGTGCCATGAACCTTGATTCCTACTCGCTCTACAACCGCCATGGATTCGTTCCCCAGAAAACGTTCCAAGACATGTTCGTAAACGTCCCCGAAGGCGGGCTCGATTGGAAACCAGAAGGGTTCGAACGCGTTCGCCCCGCCGTTCCGGGCGACTCAAAACCAGCCGCTGATCTCGAATTGGAATTGCACGGCATCCGGCGTGAAAAGGACATCGCACACTTCATCGCGAACGAAGCCAGCATCTGGCACGCATCGGTCATCGAAACCGAGGACGGAGAAGTCTCCGGCTTCCTCGCCTCCGTCAACCATCCCGGTAGCAATATGATCGGCCCCGGTTTCGCCAGCACGGAGGCGGACGCTCTGGCGCTCCTTGCCGCCGAACTCGACGTCCACCGGGGTCGCTCGCCCGTTTTTCTCGTTCCCGTCGATGCCACCGAAATGGTACGCGAACTCTACGCCATCAAGGCCCGAAACTGTGAACTCCACTTTGCCCAATGCCGCGGTGGAAGCGCCCGATTCGACGGCGTCTGGATGCCTTCCTTCATGCCGGAGACGGGCTGATCCACTCGCGACAGTTCATGCCACACGCCGATTTCGGAGGTCCGCCGGGACACGTCTTGAGTTAATTCCTCCATAAACAGAGGCACACACAATGCCTTCCTCAGCTCGACAATTCCTTCAAGAGAACGCGATTGAGTTTGATCCCGGACTCGAAGCTCTTGAGATAGAAGTTCTCGTTGGCAGCGTGGATCTGGCAATCAGGCAGCGCTAGCCCAAGCAGCAACGTGTCGGCCCCAAGAACATCCTTGAAACTTTGCACGATCGGAATGCTCCCGCCTTCGCGAATGAGCGCCAACTCGCCGCCGAACGTCTCCTTCAGCGCCCGTTGTGCAGCGAGACCATAGTCGCTGTTCGGATCAATCACATAAGGCGGACCGGCATGACCCCGCTCGATCTCCAAGTCCACCCCTGCCGGGCAATGCTTTTTCAAGTGAGCCTCCGCCAATTCAATGATTTCTGCAGGGTCCTGATCCGGAACGAGACGGAAAGAGAGCTTCGCCATCGCTTCGCGGGGAACGATGGTTTTTGAGCCCTCGCCCTGGTAGCCGCTCCCGACCCCGTTCACTTCCGCGGTCGGCCGGGCCCAACGTTGCTCAAGTTCGGTGTAACCGTTTTCACCGCCGAGCACTTTTGCCCCGGTGATCTGCCGGGTCTCATCTTCCCCGCCCGGCAGCGTCGCCCAAGCGGAACGCTCCCAATCGGCCAGCGGCTCGACACGGTCATAGAACCCGTCGATTGACACTTTCCAGTCGCTGTCGTGGAGCGAACCAATCAATCTGGCGGCAGCGGTTGCGGGATTCACCACCGCTCCGCCGAAGACACCGGAGTGCAAATCTTCCGAAGGCCCACTGACCTTGAATTCAAGGCAGGCAATTCCCCGCAAACCATATGTCAACGTCCCCATTCCCGGCGAGACCATCCCCGTGTCGGAAACGGCGACCACATCGCAGGCGAGTTCTTCGCGGTGTTCGCGCAAGAACGGCTCGAGGTTCGGACTTCCAATTTCCTCTTCCCCTTCGAGCAAAATCGTCACATTCAGCGGCGGCAAACCACCATCTTCCATCGACTCCTGCATCCCGAGAATGTGCGCGAGGTTCTGACCCTTGTTGTCGGTAGCGCCTCGCGCAAAGATCATCCCGCGCTCTTCATCGACTACCGGCTCGAACGGATCGGTATCCCATCCGTCCTCCATCGCCGCAGGCTGCACGTCGTAGTGACCATAGATGAGGACGGTCTTCCGACCCGGCTCGTGCTTGTTCTTTGCGATCACCACCGGATGACGCGACGTCTCGTGAAGGTCCGCCGTCAAACCAATCGCCGTCAGTTTTTCCACGAGCCAATCCGCACACTTCCGCACGTTCCCAGCGCATTCACTGTCGGTCGAAACGCTCTTGAAGCGCAGGTAGGTCAATAGGTCATCGAGATGTTTGGCATTCATTATCTAGGAATCACGTCGCGAAAGTCGGGCGCAAAACGGAAAGTCGCCATCGCCCAGTTCAAATACGCCAGATAAGCGAAAAAGAGAATCATCAGGAGGCCGAACCACTGGACAAAAAGCAGTCCCGCCACCGCCATGAGGATGGAAACCACCATCCCCACCCTGCCGCGGAATTGCTTCTCCCCTCCGTCGAGGAGGTGCTCAAGAAAACGCCCCCCATCCAGCGGGTAGATTGGCAGCAGATTCACGACGGACCAGATCACGTTGATAAAAACAATGAGGGTCACCATCCACCTCACATACTCGTTCGGAAGATCCACCAACAACCAAACCGGCAAGGCCGCAAATCCCACGACCAACCCAGCAGCAGGACCTGCGAGTGTGATGATGATGTTTTCGCGCTTGGAAAAAAATCCCTCGGCCGAGGCATCGCCGCCGAACCCGTGAAGCCGGACACGCGGGTTTCCGCCGAATTTCCGAAAGGCAAAGGCATGACCAAATTCGTGCCAGAGGATGGAAAGAAAAACGATCGGCACTCCAACCAAGCCAAGCCGAAACTGCAACGGCTCGGTCGATGCCCAGGTCCCGCTCGCAAAAACGAGGATCAATCCGTGCGACCAATGCACGGATACGGGAAAGCCAAGAAGACGAAACCGCCACATACGGCGACCATAGTCCGCCGCACGCGCCGCGACAGAAAAAATTCGGGGACCCGGGATTCGAACCCGGCATCCCTGAAAAATTTCCAAAAAACTCAGTCGCTGTATCCCGTCTCACCATGGGAAGCGAGATCGAGACCTTCATTCTCCTCCGTCTCGCTGACGCGGAGACCACCGGTGATCATGCCGACGATTTTCAAAATCGCGAAACTGACGACAAGCGTCCAGACAATGGTGATCACCGAAGCGAGCGCCTGTGTGACGAACTGGGAACCCGCTTCGAAATCCCCAATTCCACCAAACGGCATCGCCTGAGCGCCAAGGATTGCCACGAGCAACGTTCCGACAAGCCCTCCCACGCCGTGGACGCCGACCACATCGAGAGAGTCATCATACTTGAACTTCATCTTAATGATTGCGCAGAAGAACCAGCAAAGGATCGCCGAGGTCGTTCCGATGATGAGCGCCCCGAGCGGCCCCACTGCACCGGAGGCCGGCGTGATCGCGGCCAGACCGGCAATCGATCCTGTCGCCGCACCCAACATGCTGGGCTTTCCAAACTTAAGCCATTCAATCAGCATCCAGACAAACGCTGCAGTCGCCGCAGACGTGTGCGTAACAATCAACGTAAGCGCTGCGTTTCCGTCAGCGGCGAGACCGCTTCCGGCATTGAACCCGAACCAACCGACCCAAAGCATGGCCGTCCCTGTCACGGTCATCGGCAAATTGTGCGGCGTGATCTGTGCGTCCGGCCATCCGTTGCGCTTGCCAACAAGGATACAGGCAACAAGCGCTCCGATTCCCGCCGTGATGTGGACAACGATCCCACCCGCATGATCGACGATGGCGCCGGACTCAATTCCCGGCATGGCACCGCCGCCCCAGACCATGTGGCAAATCGGGATGTAAACGAGAATTACCCACAACGCCGTGAAGAGGAGCATTGCGGAAAACTTCATGCGCTCGACGAACGCCCCTACCATGAGGGCGGGCGTGATGATGAAGAACGTCATTTGGAACGCTTAGAAAATGAGTTCCGGAATGTGTTGCCCACCTGAAGTGAACGTCTCAACCGTCGCGTCCAATCCGACTCCATTGAGGAAAGCCTTCCCGAATCCTCCAATGAAATTGTTCCCGGCGTCGAATGCCATCGAATACCCAAAAGCGAGCCAGAGGATGGTCATGACGCACGTGATCGTGAAGCAATGCATCAGCACGCTGAGGACGTTCCTTCCGCGGACCAGCCCGGCGTAAAAAAGGCTCAGCCCCGGGATAGTCATGAACAGAACTAATGCCGTGGCCACGATGATCCAGGCGGTATGCCCGGTATCAATATTGACGCCATCACCTTCCGCCGCTGCGGCGGTCCCCAAGGAAGCGAGAAAGAAGAGAAGAGCAGTGATCGAGTTTCGGAATTTACGGATAGTCATCAGGTTCAGGAGGTTGGTAAGTATGAATTAAATTCATGCTGAATGCAGCCATCTCCTCCGTCAACTCGCGAAAAAGGCGGGGCCTCCGGCAATTCCGGCAATGACCATTACCATTTTGTTGGTTCTATAAATTATCGCTCTTCGACTCAGTAATATCGCCGACTTCCACCGAAAGCCCGGCCCTGTCCCGCCTTCATTCCGCCAATTTTTTACCCTAACAAGGCGACAGAACTCCCGTCTCTTACTCCGACTAATGAAGTCGTTGTCCAGAAGCCAAATATCAGGAAGTTTCCCCTCAAAGGAACCATGGAACCGAATCTGTATTTTTGGATCATTCTCGCCGCCGTCGTTGGCCTTCATTTCCTCGACACCATCGCGGAAACCCTGAACCTCAAGGCGCTCAAACCAGAACTTCCCGACCAATTCAAGGACGTCTTCGACCAGGAGAAATACGCAAAGTCACAAAGCTACACACGGGAAACCACCCGCTTCGGCATCTTTGAATCGACATTCCACTTGGTCCTCTTTCTTGGCTTCTGGTTCGTAGGCGGATTCGGCTGGCTGGACAGCGTGATCCGCGGATGGGGGTTCGGACCGATCGTCAGCGGATTGTTCTTCTTCTCCATTCTTTACCTCGCCACTTTCCTAACAAGTCTCCCTTTCACCATTCATGACACGTTCAAAATCGAAGCCAAATACGGATTCAACAAAACCACGAAAGCGACCTTTATCACCGACCAGATTCGCGGGCTCATCCTTGGAGCGCTGATCGGATTGCCGCTCCTAGCCCTAATCCTTTGGCTCTTTGAATCCGTCGAAAACGCGTGGCTCTGGGCATGGATCGCCGTCACCGCCTTCATGCTTCTCATGGTTTACCTCGCTCCGCGCTTCATCATGCCGCTCTACAACAAGTTCACGCCTCTTGAGGACGAGGACTTGAAAGCGGAAATCGCGAAGATGGCGGCGAAGTGCGAATTCCCCCTCCAAGAAGTGCAGATCATGGATGGCTCAAAGCGCTCGGCAAAATCCAATGCCTTCTTCACC
>JBCCWV010000144.1:0-12709 GCA_039192745.1 Verrucomicrobiota bacterium
ACTGATTATCCTCGCCGAGTTCGATCGCCTTTTCATAGTTGGCGGCCGCCTTCGCAAATTCTCGCTTCGCGTCATGCCCGATCCCCCGAAGATAATGCGCCCTCCCGTTCGCCGGATCTTCCGCAATCGCGCGCTCCAACAACGCCATCCCCCCGTCGATATCCGACCCGTTGAAGGCATTGATCGCCTCCTTCACCAGATTCGGCTCTTCCTTTGTCCACACCGTCCCCGGCAGCACCGTGAGAAAAGCGACGACCCCGGCATTTACGAACGCTTGACGAATCTTCATTGAACCCAGCATATTCCCGCCATGACCCGCATACCAATCACGATTTTCTCCCTTCTCGCCATCACCGGTCTCGCCATCGCCGACGATTGGCCGCACTACAATGGCGCCGACTCCACGCGCACCACCGATGAAGCCATCGGCGAAACCAACTGGAGCGGGTCCGGTCCTCGCAAGGTGTGGAGCGCAGAGGCGAACACGGGGTTCAGTTCTTTCACCATCGCTGGCGGCATGGCCTTCGAGATGTCTCAACGCGAAATCGACGGACTCGACCAGGAAATCTGCATCGCGCGCGACGCCATGACCGGTGAGGAAATTTGGGCAGCACCTCTCAGCATCTTCCGCCTCGACAACGGGGGTGGAAACGCCGGCACCAACGACAACAAAGGCGGTGACGGTCCACGCACGACGCCGACGTATTTCGACGGCCACGTTTACACGCTCACCGCAGAGATGGCTCTCCATTGCCTCGATGCCAAAACCGGCGACGAAGTTTGGTCGGTAGATATTCTCAGAAACTACGATGGTCGGAACATCAAATGGGAGAACGCTGCCTCTCCACTCGTTTACGACGGAAAGGTTTACGCTTACGGCGGCGGCAAAGGGAAATCGATGATGTGCTTCGACGCAAAAAGCGGCGACGAAGTCTGGGCTGACCATGACTACATGATGACGCATGCCACGCCCATTATCGCCAACATCCACGACACGCCGCAGATCATCTTTTTCACTCAAGCTGGCCTCGTTTCACTCGATCCCGACAAAGGCGACGAACTCTGGATGGCCGAGTTCCCCTTCAAGGTTTCCACCGCCGCTTCGCCCGTTGTCGCTGGTAACATCGTTTACTGTGCCGCCGGTTACGGCGTCGGTTCCGCCGCCTTTGAAATCTCCAAAAGCGGCTCAAGTTTCAAGGCCAAGGAAATCTGGCGACTCGAAGGCAACGAACCCGTGACCAACCACTGGAGCACACCCGTGCACAGGGACGGCTATCTCTACGGCATGTTCAGCTTCAAACTCTACGGCGACGGCCCCGTGAAATGCGTCGAGTTGAAAACCGGCAAGGTCATGTGGGAAGAAGAAGGCTTCGGCCCCGGCAACGTCATCCTCACCGGCAGCGGCCTCCTCGCCCTGAGCGATTCCGGCGAAGTCGCACTCATTGAACCGACGCCTGAAAAATATAACGAACTCGGTCGCTTCAAAGCCGTCGGCGGCAAATGCTGGTCGACTCCCACGCTCGCTAACGGCCACATCTACGTCCGCAGCACGACCGAAGCCGCCTGCTTCGACGTCAGCGGCAAGACCGCCGCACGTTGATCTACCGCCAACTTGGCTGATTCCAAGTTGTGGCGACGTTGATCGAACGGTGTATATTTTCTCGATGGGTGCAGCCGAACAATACGAACTGCTAAGTGTCGCGGAGTATCTCGCTCGTGAGGAACGCGCCGAGACGAAGAGTGAATATCTCAACGGCGTCGTTTATGCGATGGCCGGGGGCAAGGGCAGGCACAGCCAGATTGCAGCTAACGCACTCGGCATCCTTCACGCTCAGCTGCGCGGCAAGCCCTGTCGTCCTTTCAATTCCGACATGAAATTGCGGGTCCGCTTGCCCGAGCAAACGCGATTTTACTATCCCGACGCCATGATCGTTTGCCCACCGATCGACCCTGACAAAACCTACCTCGACACACCGAGTGTCATCCTCGAGGTTCTTTCGAGTTCCACTCGCCGCACCGACGAAGGCGAAAAGAAGGACGCATACCTCACTATCCCGTCACTGACACACTATCTGCTCGCCGAACCCGAAGCACCCGTCGTCACCGTCTTTGAACGCGGCGAACCAGGATTTACGCGCACCGTCCTCCAAGGTCTTGATTCCATGGTTAATTTCCCGGAACTCGAGGCGAAGCTCCCGCTGGGCGAGCTTTACGAAGGACTGGAATTCTGACCCCCCTCCTCGATTCTGGAGAAATGACCTTCAGCGAATCATCTCACGCGGATGGACCGTCCCCAGACTTAAGAGCGAGAGGGTTGGTCCGACAAAGAAGGATCACGCGACTCTAGCTCTTCCTGCGGTTCTCTGCTCTCGCCTTCTGCCACCATTCGTCACCTTCTTCGTGGGATTTAAAGCGAAAAACGCCCTTGGGATAGCCGCCGCCATGCCTCCATATCTTCCTTGCCGCCTTCACGGACGACAAGAGTGTTTTTTACGACACGCTTTCCCACCGTCATCTCTGGTAATTCCTCGATATTGATCACGGGTTTCATGTCGGAGAAATTGCCACTCTTTTCCCCTTTCCTCAGTCAATCCCAACAGAGTGGAATTTCCCACATCGCTGGGGAAACGCGTAGACGGTTACCCTTTGCTGGAAAATTCCGGCAACCGGCGCTATGGCTACTCCAGTTTCGTTGAACATGAACACTCTCTCCCGCTACCTCCCGCTTCTTCTCCTTGCATTCGCCGTTGGCACCGCGCATGCGCAAAACACCAGTTCGGTCTTCAGCCCAGAGGTCAAAAAGGGACAAAGCGACATCGAACATCGCTCTGCCTTTGATCCCGACAACGACGCGTTCGTCCACCGCCTCCACTTTCAATACGCGTTCACCGATAGCTGGCGCCTTCGTCTCATCGGCTTGCAGGACGGCGACGATTCCGATTCCTTCGCTTACCGCTACACACGCCTCGAGGCACAGTGGCAGTTCCTCGAAAGCGAGGACTTCGGGTGGGATAGTGCCCTGCGCTTCGAACTGCAAATCGCGGAAGACGACTCGCCACCCAGCCGTTTCCGCGTGGCGTGGTCAGGCAAGGTGGATGTCGACGAACACTGGCAACTGCGTGGCAATTTCCTCACCGGTCACGAATTCGGCGAAGAATCGGACGACGGCTTCCTCCTCGAATCCCGCGCCCAAGTCAGCCGGAAGATCACCGATAAGTGGAGCCTCGCCGTCGACTACTACGGCGACATGAACGACACCGAGAACTTCGGCAACTTTGACGATCAGGAACACCAGCTCGGCCCGCTCCTGAAATTCAAAACCAAGGGCCGCCTCAAGGGCCAATTCGGCACCCTCTTCGGCATCTCCGAATCCGCCGCCGACACCGAACTGCGGCTGCACCTGACTTACTCTTTCTGAGTTTGGGCATCCTTTAAAGTCTGAGGAAAACTTTTCGACCGCCGAAAAGAACGATCAGAATATCCTGATCGCTCACAATCCTCTGAATTAGCCAGAGCAAAGGGAGGAGCGTCTGACCTTTCATCATTTTTCTCAATGTTTACTCTTAAACTATCAATCTGATTCCCCGCCGTGCCGTCGGAGCGTGATCGCGTCTTAAAAAACGCACACGCACCATGACTGCATTCACCGTTCTTTCCATTCTCGCGCAGGGCATTGTCATCCTGCTCATCGTCGACTTCTTCACCGGCGTCCTCCATTGGCTGGAAGACGCCTACGCCCGCGAGCACTGGCCGATCATCGGCAAACACATCGCCGCGCCAAACATCAGGCACCATTTCGAACCGCGGGCGATGACGAAAGGTCCATTCCTCAAGCGCAATTTCCTGACCATGCTCATCGCGTCCTCTGTCCTCGGCGTCGTTACGCTCCTCGGGCAATTCTCGTGGCAATGGGTCTGGGCTTGTGCGCTGGGATCGATGAGCAACGAGATCCATTGCTGGTCACACCGCAGCCCGCGCGAAAACGGTCGAATCATCACTTGGCTACACCGCCATGGAATCGTGCAAAACCAACGCCACCATTCGAAACACCACACCGACCCCAAAGACACCTACTACTGCGTCCTCACGAACTGGGTGAACCCGATCCTCGATCGCCTCGATTTCTTCGCCCGCTGCGAACGCGTCCTCGGCTGGTTCGGTGCGAAAAAACGGATTGATCCGTCGGTGAAAAAGCCGCGATTGGTTTCGGGGGCCCCAAATGAAAAACCGAAAAAGGCAGCCTGACTAAAGCGCCGGAGGCGCACCGGGCAGCTGGGGCTTCAGACGGAAGTAGGTCTTGTCGCCAAACTCGTCAGCGACGAAAGCCTGATTGTTCGAAGTGCTTTGGATTATTGTCCAGTCTCCGGGTTGCCCGTCCGACTCCAAGGTCGTGCTCCGCTCCACATCGACGACGAGGTTGTTGATGTCCGGAAACGTGATGATGACGTCACCGGAAGGCGGGTTGTAATCGACCTCAGTGATCTGAAAATCAGGGATGACGATGTAGTCATTGGGCCCGTGCAACTCGGTGCTGGCCGGATCGGTCAGGTAGATGTTCGTCGTCACCCCGCTGACGTCGATCCATTGACTTTGATTCGCCCAGACGCCGCCGGACTGCGCCGCGCCGGAACGAAAATCTGCCGATGTATTGTCCAGTCCATTGAGGCTCCACTGCAAATTGTCCGCAATGGTTGCCCCATTGCCAAAACTGATCGGCGGAAAGTAAAGTTGCATGGCGTAAGCTCCGGTCGTGTCGAGCGGAAGGGCAAAATTCCCGAGAGAAGAACGATTCAGATTATCGGAGTCACCACCGCCCGGCGCATCGTTGTTGAAGTAAATGAAAAGAGAAGTCCCTGCTTCAATTGTTTCTCCGTTGAGTCCAGACGAGGACGAGTATCTCCGGTCCTCATTCTCGTCATGCGTGCAAAACCGCCAGCCGTCGAGATCGACAGCGGACGGGCCGAAGTTGTAAAGCTCGACAATACCGTTATCGAAATCGACGGACCGGATCTGCACGTCACGCGGAACGCTGGTTCCTCCGCCCGCGACTGCGTCGAGCGCGTCGGAAAGAGTGATGGGCGCGAGTGGAGCATCGGGATTGTGCACGTAGCGAAGAACGGTGAGGGAAAACATGTCGATATCGACCTGAGCCCACGCTTTTACGTCATTGTTAGAGGTGATGTAGATCCAGTTGTCATCGCCAGGTTGCGCACCGCCGCCGTAGACTTGCGCCGGGCCATTCTCGCTGTAGAAAATCACCCCGCTGGAGGCAAGGGCGGAAGATTCGTCTGGAAAGGGGGCGGACCCACGGTGGAAAGTGTTGTTGTCCATGAGCCCGAAAAAACCACCGACGGAAAAGTCGGCGCTGCCCTGCATCAAGCCGGGAAACGGGAAGATGGTCTGAACGTTGATCACCGAAGTCGGGCTCACGTTGGTTCCAGGGTTCTCCACCACCTCCAGCGCAGACAAGCCGGAGGTGGAGAAAATGGGAACGAGTATGGCGAGGAGGAACCTCTGGCGCGGCATCTGCATGGCAGAAGACTGGCCCAGTTGCGGTGGTATCACAAGGCATGTCCGGGATAAAAGAACTCGCTTGGGAGCCCCGCCCGTTCCCGTCATCTTAAACCGATGAAACCTCCCCAATTTCCCCTTTCACGCCGGAGATTCCTCACCTCCACGGCAAAGTCCGCCTCTGCGGCCGTTATCGGCGGCTACGCGGCGACCGCGAAGGGATACTCCCAAAACGAAAAAATCACTCTCGGTCTAATCGGCTGCGGCGGGCGCATGCGGGGGCGGTTGCTGAGCGGGTTGAAGGAGATCAACGGCGTCGAGGTCGCGGCGGTTTGTGATGTCTATGATTACCATCGGAACTCCGCACATGTGCTGGTCGGCGGCCGGGACCGGGAGGTTTTTCAAACGAAGCAATACGAGGAATTACTCGCGCGGAAAGACATCGATGCTGTGATGATTGCCACGCCCGATCACTGGCACGCTCCAATGACGATCGCGGCGATGGAAGCGGGCAAGGACGTTTACGTGGAGAAGCCACTCATCCACAAACTCGAAGAGGGAGCGGAACTCATTGACGCGAAGAAACGCACCGGGCGTGTGGTCCAAGTGGGCGCACAACAACGGTCGATGCCTCACTTCGTTGATTTGAAAAAGAAGCTGCAGAGCGGCGAGATCGACGTCGGGAAAATCACACGCATCCACATGCAGTGGTGCCGCAACAACGGCCCGTATCACAAACCCGATTACAAGATCGATCCGGCCATCGTCGATTGGCCACGCTTTCTCGGCAACGCGCCGGAGCAGCCTTTCGATGCCTATCGCTTTCGCAATTGGCGCTGGTTCTGGGACTTCGGCAACGGCCCGCTTTGTGACCTCATGGTCCATTGGCTCGACGTCACGAACTGGCTTCTCGACCTCCCCATGCCCGACCGCGTCGTCGCCAGTGGCGGCAACTACTCGGGCCGCGACGATTGGGAAGCCCCCGACACTGTGAACTGCGTCATGGAATACGACGAACTCGGCCTGCAACTCGACTTCGAATGCTCATGGGCCACCAACGTGCGCAAGGCCTGCACCGAAATCATGGGCATTGATGCCACGATCTACTTCGACCGCGGACGCTACGAAGTCACCCCGCAGCAAAAGAACGCATTACCGATTGCGGAAATTACCCACTCGATGATCGCCGGGGAAGAACCACTTCGAGGCCTCGACTTCTACACCGGCTACAACGGCGAAGCCCTGCACATCGGCGACTGGCTAACCGCCATCCGCGAAAACCGCGATCCCATCGACCCTATCGAAGCCGGCATCCTCGCCGCTGCACCGTGCATTCATGGGAATTTTTCTTACCGCGAGCGACGACTGGTTATGCCGCAAAAGCCGTAGTTGCAGCGTCTTCGCTGCAGCGAGTCGTCGCGGCGTCCCGCCGCGAATAAATTCACACCTCAATAAAAACTCCCAAACACCGGCGGAATCTCGCGCACCACCGTGCGCAAGCTTTCACCTTCCGCGCGAAACTCTTCGTCCATCTTCTCATTGTCCTCGCGAGCCGACTCCAAAAGCCGTTCGACCAGCGGACGGTACTTTTCAATGAACCGCTCGCGGTACGGATGCCGGGGGTCGGTCCAGTGCTTCAACAATCGCTCGCGAACACGTTCCACTTTCCAGAGCAACCGCCCATATTCCAAACGCGCCCAATCTCCGGGGACGAAGTAAGGGTCAATTTCACCGGTACCCTCCGGCCACTGTTTGAAATCCAAAAGCTCACTCATCCGGCTTGAAGCTTACATTCGGATGGGCGAAGAACTAACGAATTCGCATCTCATTCGTGTGGAATATTGTGAAGTTTTTCTCCAAATCCTTCCCAGTTCTTAGCGCCGCAACCTGCGTCTTTTTCGTCTGTGGTTGCAACAAGGAAAAGCCGTCCGATGACGTGGCGCCTTCTCCGAGATCTCAGATTCAAAACTTCATCGAAGTCCCGGATAACAACAATTTCAGCAACTTCCTCGGGGCCGCCGCACTGCTTTCTCGAAGAGCTGACGTTCATTTTGAACATGCGGCCCTGCCACGAACTATTCGGTTTTCATCACAACCAGTCATTCATGACTTACCAGCCGTCTCTTGGAATGACGGTCAATTGTATTGGGATCAACGGCGGGTTTCGCTTGAGGAGCTTTCCAACCATGTTGAGCAGCTCCGCGAACTTTGTTTGGCAGCAGATTCCGAATGTACGGTCGCCATCGTAGGCAAGTGGGATGTTTCAATGGAATGGGGACTGCAGATTCTCACCATTCTGGCTGAAGAAGGTATTTCAAGGATACAACCACCATTTGATCCCGTGAACCGTCTACCGGGGTCGTAAATAACACGTCAGATTTATAGACCTACCTTCGTCATCTTTCGATGCCGCGCTGCTTTATCACCATCTTCCTGCTTCTGATTTCCGTGGCGGTGTCACGCAGCGATTCAAGCAAGGCCAGCAACCCCTTCGACCTCGACCATCCCGCGCACAATTACTGGGAACGCCCGCTCACCGACACGTTCAGTCAACTCGTTCCCGACCTGAACTCTGGCAAGGTTCCCCTTGATCGTTCCGGCGACCTTCGTTTTCTCGAGAGCCTCCTCGAAATCCTCGACATTCCCGTCGAATCGCAACTGAAGGTTTTTTCGACGACGAGCCTACAACTCCGCTACATCTCCCCGCGCACGCCGCGGGCGATTTACTTCAACGAGGAAACCTCCGTCGGCTACATCCCCGGCGGGCGCATCGAGGTCATTTCGTTAGACCCGCAGGCGGGCGCGATCTTTCACATCTTCGACATTCCGCGCGACGACGGTCCCATCCGTTTCGAACGGTCGAACCGCTGCATGAACTGCCACGCCGATCTCGAGACGCGCAACATTCCCGGCCTACTCATCAAGTCGTCGCTACCAGGACCGACCGGTGGAACCTTGCGCAGCTTTCGCGACAACCGACATGGTCACGACATTCCATTCGAAGAACGCTTCGCCGGCTGGCATGTCACCGGCGAGCACCACATCAAGAACCATCAAGGAAACGCCATCGGAAAGATGTGGAAAGGCGAACTCTCGAAAGAAGAATTCCTCCCCGGCGACAAGAGCGACCTCAATCAATATCCCGTCCCCACGAGTGACATTCTTCCCCACCTTCTCTTCGAACATAAAGCCGGGTTCACCAACCGTGTCCTTGAAGCGACCTACCTCGCGAGATTCTACGAACACACTTCGAAGGCCAACTTCACATCCTCACAAAACCAGAAACTCGACGACATCGCCGACGGCCTCGTCCGCTACATCCTCTTCGCCGACGAAGTCCCACTCCCGCGCGGCGGTGTTGAAGGCCAACAAGAATACATCGATGCCTTTCGCGAAAACCGCCGTTCGACGAAAGACGGTCGCTCCTTGAAAGACTTCGATCTCGAGACGCGCCTCTTCCGGTATCGCTGCAGCTACATGATCTACACGCCGCTCTTCCGCGAAATGCCGGAAGCGATTCGCGCCCGCATTCTCAAAAAACTCACCACCGCCCTCGCCGACGACGCCCCCTCAGAGTTCCGTTACCTCCCGCTTTCCGAACGCCGCGCCATCCGGCAAATCATCGCGGAGACCTATTGAACTGATTGCAGCTTCCGGCTGCAAAACTCCCTCCCAGCACACTGGGAAGCTGAAACCACTGTAGATACTGCAAAAACTTCTTGGCATAGCCCGGTTTTTTCCGTCATACCCTGGAGTTTTGGGCCATATTATTACTGGTCCTTGTCGCTGAGGATCTCTCGAAAAACTCACCTTATGAAAAAGCTCCTTTTGCCCTTCGGGCTCGCGATGATCATCGCCGGCACTTCGATCATCGCCTTCGCCAAACCAGGGAACCTCGCCGCGTCGAAACCGACCCCCAACAAATCCGCGGAACCACTCAAAAAGGACAAGAAAAAACTTCGCAAGGAAACTCAAGTCGCTGACTGGCAGAAGCACGCCAAAAAAATCGACGCGCTGGTTGAAGCGAAACTCGCCGAAAAGGAAATCCAACCAAACGCCCTCGCCGACGACGCCACCTTCCTCCGCCGCATCTACCTCGACATCGCGGGCCGCGTTCCGACCATCGAAGAAGCCGAAGACTTCCACGCCGACCTCTCCTCGAGCAAGCGCGATATTCTCATCGACAAGCTGCTCGCCTCCGATGCATACACGAGCCGGATGTACAACTATTGGGCCGACGTCCTTCGCCTCCTGCAAAAGGACGGCGTCGCTTCCACAGCCTACCAGCTTTGGCTGAAAGAATCGCTTCGCGATAACAAGCCTTACGACCAAATGGTCCGCGAAATGGTTTCCGCGAAAGGCATGGCTTGGGAAAACGGCGCCATCGGTTACTACATGCGCGACCGCGGCATGCCGCTCGACAACATGTCGAACACGGTCCGCACTTTCCTCGGTGTCCGCCTCGAGTGCGCGCAATGCCACGACCATCCCTTCGATGACTGGACGCAGATGGACTACTACAAAATGGCCGCATTCACCTACGGCATGGACACGCGGAACTACAATTCCGAAAACCTCCGCGAAGCGAACAACATGCTGAACGAGGAGAAGAAAGAAGCCTTTGAAAAAGCGGCTGGGAAGAACATTCCGGTCCTCAATGAGCAACGACTGAAACAGGCTCTCGAGAGCGACAAATACGACAAGATCATCGCCAGACACGGCATGACGAAAAAGGAGTTCAAGCGCCGCGTGGAAAAAGGAATCGCCGCCACCGAGGAAAAAGACAAGGAACTCGCCGCCGTGCGCCGCGTCGGACAAAGACTTTTCCAGCCGCTTCGCTACATCCAGGCAGATGAGAAAGAGAAGTCGCTGAAACTTCCCCACGACTACCAATACGCGGACGCGGATCCCCACGAGAAGGTTGGTGCCGTCACCATGTTCGGAGACGCCATTGATGTGGAGAATATCGACAGCCTTGCCGAGGCCTACGCCGATTGGATGACTTCGCCGGACAACCCGACCTTCACTCGCGTCATTTCCAACCGCCTGTGGAAGCACGTTTACGGCATGGGCATCTTCGAACCCATCGACCAAATCACAAGCAACATGCGGATCAGCAACGAGCCGCTTCTTGAGCACATCGAGAAACTCATGGTCGAGGTCGACTACGACATGAAGGCCTTCCTTAAGGTCCTCTATTCGACAAAGACGTATCAACGCGAAGCGTGCCGCGACGAAATCGCCCTCGGCGAGGTCTATTACTTCCAAGGACCGATTCTTCGCCGGATGAGCGCCGAGCAAATCTGGGACTCCGTCGTCGCTTTGGCCATCCCCGGAGCGGACAGTTATCGCCCGCGCTTGAAGAGCCAGCTTGCGAGCATTCAAAAAGCGAAGCTCACTTACGAAAGCCTTGAGGAACCAACAGCCGAGGAATTCTACGCCAGTATGAAAAAGTGGGCTCCACAATACGCAGAAGCACAAGAGCGCGCGGAGAGACTTCGCAAGCAACTCGCAACAGCGATGGAAAAGGGTCAGAAAGACAAAGTCGCCCAACTCCGCCGCGAGATCTCCACCGCGAGCCGGAACGCCGAGCGCAAGATCCAAGCCGAGGCCTACACGAAGCTACCCAAGGACGGTAAAGAGAAGAACGTTCTCGCCGCCGCTGGTATGCAGGAGCGGAAATTGACCAACAACACCGATGCCGGAGCCACCATGTCGATGATGAACGACCAGCCCGTCGTCTTCACGGAACTCCCAAAACCAAAGTTTCCCACCCCGCCTACCGGCTTGGACAAAAACGAACGCAAACGTTGGGAACAACGTCAAAAAATTGAATACAGTCAGTACAAAAACCTCGTTAGCAAGATGGCCCGAGCCGCCGAATTGGAATCCCCGGCGCGCCCCGGTCACTTCCTCCGCGAGTTCGGTCAGTCTGACCGCGAGTTGATCGAAAACTCCTCTTCCGCCGCCTCCATTCCCCAGGCGCTGAACCTCCTGAACGGCCCCATTGTCGAAGCATTGGTCAATCCATTCGCCGTCTTCGGTAGTCGGCTGCACGCCGCGGGCGACGACGAGGAAAAGATCGAAATGATTTTCCAAGCTATGCTCACCCGCGAGCCTCGCCCCGACGAAGTCAAAGCCTGTCTCGCCGAAATCGAAAAGTCCGGCGACCGCGCCTACGAAGGCATCGTCTGGGCCCTGCTCAACACCCGCCAATTCATGTTCGTTCAGTAACCACTCTCAGTTTCAGCAATCTAACACGACTCCCAAACCATGAATAACCTCGCTAATTTCGACGAGCAATCCCGCCGCCGGTTCATGTCGGCCACCGCAAAGACATTCCTTGGAGTCGGTGCGATGGGCTCCGTTTCCCGTGCGGCCGCAGCCTCCGGTCCCGGCCTGAATCTTCCACTCAAGGAGAAGCCAGCCAACCACGTCATCTATCTCTACATGGGCGGAGGCATGACGCACATCGACACGTTCGATCCGAAACCCGGCCACGAGAACCAAGGCAGGTCCGAAGCAATCAACACAAACGTCGACGGCATCCAAATCGGCGGCTACCTCCCGCGCCTCGCGCAACGCGCCGACAAGCTTGCCATCGTCCGCTCCCTGAATTCCACCACTGGCGCTCACCAACAGGCGAACTACTTCATGCACACCGCCTACCAGGAGCGTGCAACAATCCGCCACCCCGGGATCGGCGCGTGGATGCTGAAGTACCGTGGCAAGCTGAACAACAACCTTCCCGGTTCCGTCTTCGTCGGTGGCAACAGCCGCATCTTCGGCGGTGCCGGATTCTTCGGTCCCGACTACCAACCGCTCGCCATCGGCGATCCCAAGGGCGGCCTGAAAAACTCGACCCGTCGCGAGATGACCGAAGAAGAATTCGAGAGCCGTTTGAATCTTGCCAACACCTTCGACAAGGAATTCGTCAGTCGCTACGACGTCGAAAAGGTCCGCGCCTACACGCAGATGTATGACGACGCCGTTCGCATCATGAACTCCTCAGACCTCAATGTCTTCAAACTCGAAGGCGAGTCGCAGGAAACCCGCGAGATGTATGGCGACAACCCGTTCGGTCAAGGTTGCCTCCTCGCCCGACGCCTCGTCGAGCACAACGTCCGCGCCATCGAGGTCAGCTACGGTGGCTGGGATATGCACAACAGTATCTTCGAGAACGCACCCGCGCGTTGCG
>JBCCWV010000145.1:0-12704 GCA_039192745.1 Verrucomicrobiota bacterium
GCAGAATTATCCGGCGAAGCTTTCGGTCAAAGACTTCGTCTTAAAGCGACGGGGTCGCTAAGATAGGGCACCCGACGACCAACTCTTCCGGAGCGCCATCGAATGGAATATTTCGATCAGCAACGCCGGTTGCTCTGGCGATCACCGAGGCAATTTCCCGGAAGGATTCCTCATTGAAACCGGGGATCGTCCGCATGATCGTTCCACCAGGAGAAATGATCGTGGTGTAACCGGCGGCAAGGGCATCGTATTCGATGGCGAGCGCGCAACTGGGATCTGGAATGAGAGGGAACCTGGCCGCGACTCTTTCAACCCATGTGTGCGCCGTATTGGAATCGCCGTTAATCACGCCCACGACGTTGCAAGCATCGGGCAGGTGTTCTTGAATTTTCTCAAGGAATGGAACGGCATCTCGCGCGCATGAACAGGCATTCTCGATGAAGTAGAGAACCAAAGCCTTGTCCGTGGTGAGGGACGAAAGGCTGAGAAAATTTCCGTTGTGGTCCAATGCGTTGAAGTCGGGCGCGCGTTTTTGTTCCTGGAGTTCGACACGCTGAATCATTGCAGGAGTCAGGCGGCGGGCGAGATCGACCAAACCATCTTCGTCTTTGTTTAGTTTGGTGGGATCTTCTGAGACAAGAAATTGTCCCATCAATCCCTCGTCTTCATGGTTCGCCATGTGGCAGTGATACATGAAGGGTTTTGTATCACTGGCATACTTGTCGAATTTGGTGATGAAGGTCACCGAGGTGCCGAGGGGGACGTAGCAGGTGTCCTTCCAGCCTTGCTCATAAGGTGGAACGGGGCCGTCACTTCGGGAAACGATCTTGAACTGCACGTCGTGGATGTGGAAGGCGTGACCGAAGACCGGGTTGTGAATGGTCCAGGCCTCGACGTCGCCGAGTTTCACGACGTGATTGACCTTGTGCATGTCGAAGGGAGTGCGGTCGAATTCGAAGGTGGTGCCGCCGCGGACTTTGGAGATTCCGATTTCGCGGCGCTTGTCGACGTCGGCCTCGGTCCAGAAATGGTTTCGAGTAAGAACTTCCGGCATGGTCGTGACCGGTTTGGCGGTTTGCTCGCGAACGTTGATGCGAAGCATGGGAAAGTCCTTATTGTTGAGAAGGCTGCCGTTGGTTCCTTTTTGAGCGGGTTCGGCACCGGGGAAGCCGAACTCCTGTCCCGAATTGAACGCCATCAGGTCGAGTGATGATCCGGGCTGGTCCTTGCTGAGGTCGACGAGGATTTCGACGCGTTCGCCAACCATGAGTTTCATTCGCTGCAGAGGAATAGGCTTGTCAACGAGGCCGCCGTCGGTGGCGATGAGGTAGTAGGTTCGGTTGTCGCTAAAGCCGAAGTCGTAGCCGCGTTCGATTTCGTTGTTGAGTATGCGCAGGCGGACGAACTGCGCGGGCAGATCGACCTGCGCTTTGAAGGTGCCATTCGTCAGGAGGTAATCGCCGTATTTGTCGTCGTCGCCTTCAAAGCTGAATTGGAGATCCGGGTAAAAGCGGCGACTCGTAAACATGAGCGGGATGTCGTCCACGCCGTAGGTCCGGGGGAGGCCGAGTTTGGATTCAATTTCGTCGCGGATGATGATGAAGCCGCCCGCGCCATACGTGATCTGGTCCTGCGTCGCTTCATGAGGATGAGGGTGATACCAGTAGGTCGCGGCGTTGTTGTTGACGAGAAACGAGGCCTTCCACACCGCGCCTGGCCGGATGAGTTGGTGTGGGCCTCCGTCCTCGGATGGTGGAAGGTGGAGTCCGTGCCAATGCGTGGTCGTGTCTTCTTCCAATTCGTTTTTGACCCGCAAGGTTACTGTCTCGCGCTTATTAAGGACAACGGTGGGGCCCCAGAATTTTTCGCCGTTGAAGCCGTAGGTTTTCGTCATCGTGCCCGGCCAGAATTCCTTTTCGGAAACGCCGAGAGCCAAATTGATTTCCTTGCCGCCGAGGAGTGGGGGAATCCAGAGGTCGCGATAGGAAATGGGTTCGCTGTCCGGCGTGTTTTGACCACGACCCTTCTTCCGTTCGCCCTTTCCGCCCTTGGCCCCTCTGTCTCCCTTGGCGCCGCCCTTTCCTTTTCCACGGTCTCGCTGTTTCTGTTTTTGTCCCTTACCACTTCGGTCTCTGGCAGACGCGGCCTTGAATGGTTCCAAAACGGCGATAAGTCGGGTTACCTCTTCCGGTCGAGTTTCCGCCAGGTTTTTGGATTCCACGGGGTCGGCGCGAACATCATATAGTTCGGCTTCTCCGTCAGCCGTGAGCAACTTCAACGGGTCGTCAATGACCGCGAATTGGCCTCCCATGCCGGCGATGACAACGGGCTTTCGTGGAATGACTTTGAGATTCTTCAGCGCGGGCCAGACGTTGACGCCGTCGAAGGGTTGCTCGTTTCCGGCTTCAATACCGGCTGCGGCCGTGAGGGTAGGGAAAAGATCGAGCGCGGAGATGATTTGCTCGGACTTTCCGCCCGGGGAAATGACGCTTGGCCACCGGAGGACGGCGGGCACGCGCACGCCGCCTTCAAAAAGACTCCCTTTGCCCTCACGCAGGGACAGGCCTTTTTCGGGAACGATGCCTTGGGCATTGCGGCTTCCGTTGTCGCAGAAAAAAAGAACAAGGGTGTCATTGGTCATGCCTTCCTCGTCGAGTGTTTCGAGCACTCTTCCAATGGCTTGATCCATGGCGTCGATGGCGGCGGTGTAGGTGGATGTGCGGGAACGGCCGTATTTGTCGACGATTTCTTCAGGGGCTTGGACTGGGCCGTGGGGCGCAGTGAACGGCATGTAGAGAAAGACCGGCTTGGCCGGGTCCCGTTCTTTAATCAGCTTAACGGCCTCATTGGCGAACAGGTCGGTTGCATAGCCTTCCTCATCGACCGGTTCACCGTTGCGTTGCCAGTCGCGACGATCTTTGAATCGATGCGTGTAGTAATCGATCATTCCTTCGAGGCAGCCGTAGAAGTGATCGAATCCGCGGGAGAGCGGATGAAAGTGTTCGCCGATGGCGCCGAGGTGCCACTTCCCGGTAACGAAGGTTTGGTAGCCTGCTTCCTTGAAAGCCTCTGAAAGAAAGTGTTCTTCAACGGGCACGCCGCGGGCGCCGCCCAGTGGAGAAGTGATGCCGAAGCGCGAGGGCAAGCGACCGGTCATCATCGCCGTACGGGTGGGACTGCAAATCGGGTGCACGTAAAAGCGGTCCAGTTCGAGGCCTTCCGCTGCCAACTTATCGATGTTCGGTGTTTCGGCTTCTCCGCCATGGTAGCCGACATCGTTCCAGCCCATGTCATCGGAGATGAAGATGACGATGTTGGGTTTGGTCGGAGTCGTTTCGGCGAGGGCACATGGCGCAAAGAGAGCGAAAAAGGGGATGCCGTAGATCAGAAACCTCTGGCGTGACGTTGTCTTGGGCATAGGGCGACGGGCAGTGAAGTGTTGCAGTTTCCAGAGAATAAAGCCGACGAAGATGATGGATACATGACGTGTTGGCTTTTCCGGAGGTCAGTGAAGGTATGTGGTCGGTTGGGTTTTGATGTTTGATTGAGACGCTGGCTTGGGATATGGGACGCGCCTTGGGGTAGAGTGCGGCGCATTGCGCCGGGGCATTTGATGCGGATGTGGACATCCGCGGTCCGTTGGAGGCGATGCCTTAGCTACAAAAAAGCCCCCGATTGCTCGGGGGCTTGGTGCCATCGGCGAAAAACGCCGGTGAAAACTACTGCGATTGAATTAGTCCTGAAGATCGAAGCGATCGAGATTCATAACCTTGGTCCACGCGGCCACGAAGTCTTGGATGAATTGCGCTTCTCCGTCGGAGCAGCCGTAGACTTCGGCGAGGGCGCGGAGGATGGAATTGGATCCGAAAACGAGATCATTTCTCGTGGCGGACCATTTGGTTTCTCCGGTCGCGCGATCGATGCCTGCGAAGGCGTTGCCGCAAGGTGAAACCTGTTTCCACTCCGTGCCCATGTCGAGGAGGTTCACGAAGAAGTCGTTACTCAGCGTCCCGGGCCGTTCGGTGAGGACGCCGTGTTTGGAGCCATCGTAGTTGGTATCAAGCGCACGCATGCCACCGACGAGAACCGTCAATTCAGGCGGGGTGAGTGTGAGCAACTGAGCCTTGTCGATGAGCAATGCTTCGGCGGGAACGGCAAACGCACCCTTCAAGTAGTTGCGGAAGCCATCGGCGAGCGGTTCCAGTGTTGGAAGGATTCCACCTCGGTTTGTTCCGCGGAGGCGTCCATGCGTCCGGGCGTGAAAGGAACTTCCACATCGTGTCCTGCTTTCTTCGCGGCGGCTTCCACGCCCGCGCTACCGGCCAGAACAATAAGGTCGGCGAGAGAGATCTTTTTGCCATCGGACTGAGCGCCGTTGAACTCGCTTTGAATGGCTTCGAGAACTTCGAGCACGTGAGCGAGCTTTGAAGGCTGATTGACCTCCCAGTCTTTCTGGGGTGCGAGACGGATGCGCGCTCCGTTGGCGCCACCGCGTTTGTCGGAACCGCGGAACGTCGAGGCCGAGGCCCAAGCGGTGGAAACGAGTTGTGACGCGGAGAGTCCAGCATCGAGAATCTTCGCCTTCAAGTCGGCGACATCCTGCGCATCGACCAACGGGTGATCGACAGCCGGGATCGGATCTTGCCAAATGAGCACCTCATCCGGCACCTCCGGTCCGCTGTAGCGGGCCAACGGTCCCATGTCGCGGTGCGTGAGCTTGAACCAGGCGCGCGCGAACGCGTCGGCGAACTCGTCCGGGTTCTCAAGGAATCGCCGGGAGATCTTTTCGTAAGCTGGATCGAACCGCATGGAAAGGTCGGTCGTGAGCATGGTGGGCTTGTGCTTCTTCGCCGGATCAAACGCGTCAGGGATGACATCTTCGGCGTCCTTGGCGACCCATTGATTGGCTCCGGCGGGGCTTTTCTCGAGTTCCCATTCGTAATTGAAAAGGTTCTCGAAGTAGTAGTTGCTCCACTTCGTGGGTGTCTGGGTCCACGTGACTTCGAGTCCACTGGTAATGGTATCACCGCCGCGGCCGCTACCGTAGCTGCTGGTCCAACCGAATCCCTGCTCGTCGAGGCTGGCTCCTTCCGGTTCTGCGCCGACGCTTTCCGCTGGTCCAGCGCCATGGGCTTTGCCGAAGGTGTGACCGCCGGCGATGAGGGCCACAGTTTCCTCGTCGTTCATAGCCATGCGACCAAAGGTCTCGCGGATGTCATGCGCCGCAGCAACCGGATCGGGATGTCCTTCTGGGCCTTCTGGATTGACGTAGATTAATCCCATGTGGGTTGCCCCCAGCGGATTTTCCAGATTCCGATCTTCGAGATCGACGGCGCTTCCGGTAGGAGCGGTTCCTTCAAGAGGGGCTCCCTCGGCTTCGGCTTTCGCGGTGGTTGCGGTGCGTCCGTAGCGTTCATCGGTTCCAAGCCATTCCTTTTCTCGGCCCCAGTAGACGTCCTGGTCGGGTTCCCAAACGTCTTCGCGGCCACCGGCGAAGCCGAAGGTTTTGAAGCCCATCGTCTCGAGCGCGACATTGCCTGCGAGAATCAGAAGGTCTGACCAGGAAATCTTACGGCCATACTTCTGCTTAATCGGCCAAAGGAGTCGGCGGGCTTTGTCGAGGTTGCCGTTGTCTGGCCAACTGTTGAGTGGAGCGAAACGCTGTTGTCCGCGTCCGCCACCGCCGCGACCGTCCTGCACGCGATAAGTGCCGGCGGCATGCCATGCCATGCGGATGAAGAACCCGCCGTAGTGACCAAAATCGGCGGGCCACCAGTCTTGTGAGTCGGTCATAAGCGCTGCGAGGTCGTCTTTTAACCCCGCATAATCGATACTTTCGAATTCTTTCTTGTAGTCAAAGTCGTATCCCATTGGATCCGACTTGGAAGAGTGTTGAGTGAGGAGTTCGACCTTGAGGCGATTGGGCCACCAGTCTTCGTTGTTGGTGCCGCCATCGGCAATCGCCGAGGCTTGGTTGAACGGACAACCGCTTCCGTTGGATGGGGTTCCTGACATAATACTATTGCGTTGGTTTGTTGATGGTGGTGTGTGGAGTCGATCAGCGGGGAAACTACGGGTCGCGCACCGGAAAGGATCGTCCGCGACCCGCGTTTCCTGTAACAGATTATATATCTTCCTTGGACTTGCCAACCTCGTCTTTACGGCTGGCAACCTTCGGGGCCTCGGCGCCGGCAGCAAGGTCGAAGCGATCCAGATTCATCACCTTGTTCCAGGCCGCGACAAAGTCATCGACGAACTTCTCCCCGGATTCCTCAAGCGCGTAAACTTCGGCGATGGCCCGGAGCTGTGAGTTGGAACCGAAAACGAGATCGACCGAAGTGGCCGTCCACTTCATTTCGCCGCTTTCGCGATCACGCCCTTCGTAGAAATGTTCGCACATTTCGGAGACCTTCCATTCATTGCTCATGTCGAGGAGATTCACGAAGAAGTCGTTGGTGAGGGCTCCTCTTTGGTCGGTGAGGACACCGAGATCCGGATGTCCGACGTTGGTATCGAGGACGCGCATGCCGCCGATGAGAACCGTCATTTCCGGTGCGGTCAGAGTTAGCAACTGCGCACGGTCCACGAGGTTCTCCGGCGCCGGGCGGTCCAGTTCATGTCCGAGGAAGTTGCGGAATCCGTCGCTTTGGGGTTCGAGGACGGCAAAGGATTCGACATCGGTCATTTCTTCGGTCGCGTCAGTGCGGCCCGGGGTGAACGGCACGCTGACCTGATGTCCGGCTTTGGCTGCGGCCTGCTCAACGGCGGTGTTTCCGGCAAGCACAATCAAGTCTGCGAGGGATATCTGCGCCTTCCCGGCATTCTCCGTATTGAACGCCGTGCGAACCGTTTCCAGAGTTTCCAGGACCTTCGCCAACTTTTCCGGTTGGTTCACTTCCCAGTCCTTTTGCGGGGCGAGGCGAATGCGTGCGCCGTTGGCACCGCCACGAAGATCCGATCCGCGGAAGGTCGATGCGGAGGCCCATGCCGTGGAGACAAGCTCAGGGATTGTCAGGCCGCTGGCGAGGATGGCGGATTTCAGCTTCGTGATATCCTCTTTGCCCACGAGTGGATGGTTGACGGCGGGGACGGGATCCTGCCAGAGCAGGGGGTCTTCAGGAACTTCGGGCCCGAGATAACGGGAGATCGGCCCCATGTCCCGATGCGTCAATTTGAACCAAGCCTTGGCGAAGGCTTCCGCAAACTCCTCCGGATTCTCGAGGAAGCGCCGGGAGATCTTTTCATACTCCGGATCCATACGAAGAGCGAGATCCGTGGTGAACATGATAGGCGCGTGACGTACGTTCGGGTCATGGGCGTCGGGAACCAGTCCGTCACCGGAGCCGTCTTTGGGAATCCACTGCTTGGCGCCAGCCGGGCTCTTCGAAAGTTCCCACTCGAAGGCGAAGAGATTCGTGAAATACCCGTGGGACCAGACGGCGGGAGTGGTTGTCCACGCGCCTTCAAGTCCGCTGGTGATGGTGTCTTTGCCCTTCCCGGTGCCGTGAGAATTGATCCAGCCGAGGCCTTGGGTTTCGAGCGGTGCGGCTTCCGGTTCGGGCCCGACATTGCCCTCGGGCGGCGCGGCCCCGTGGGCTTTGCCAAAGGTGTGACCGCCGGCAATGAGGGCAACGGTTTCCTCGTCATTCATGGCCATGCGGCCAAATGTCTCGCGGATGCGCTTGGCGGCGGCGAGGGGATCGGGATTTCCGCCCGGGCCTTCGGGATTCACGTAGATAAGACCCATCTGCACGGCAGCGAGGGGGTCTTCAAGTTCGTCCTCTTCGCTGAAACGTTTCTGGCCCAACCACTCGCTTTCCGGTCCCCAGTAAACGTCCTCCTGCGGTTCCCAAACGTCCTCACGACCGCCGGCGAAGCCGTAGGTTTCGAAGCCCATGGATTCCAGAGCGACATTCCCGGTGAGGACCATGAGATCGGCCCAGGAAATCTTGTTTCCATATTTTTGTTTGATGGGCCAGAGAAGGCGACGGGCTTTATCGAGATTACCGTTGTCGGGCCAGCTATTGAGCGGCGCAAAACGAATGGTGCCGTCGGAAGCCCCGCCGCGACCGTCATAAGTCCGGTAGGTTCCCGCGCTGTGCCAAGCGAGACGAATCATCAAGGGGCCGTAATGTCCGTAGTCTGCGGGCCACCAATCCTGCGACGTTGTCAGCACCTCTTCGATGTCTTTTTTGAGGGCTTCGTAGTCGAGCTTGGCAAACTCTTTGGCGTAGTTGAAGTCTGAACCCATCGGACTTTCCTGACCGGAATTCTGGTGCAGGATTCCTACGTTCAGTTGGTTGGGCCACCAATCGCTGTTGGAAAGGGAGCTGGCGGCGGTGTGCCGGTAGGGACCGGCGGCTTGTCCCATGACGGGGCACGAGCTTGCTGTCGTTTCAGCGGTAGATTCGGCAAACGCGAAATTACCCGTGCAGGCCACGGTGATGGCGGCGGCCATCGCGGATCGGAGTGATCGGTGGAATTTAGTTGGAATCATCGGAGTCTTTTGGGTTCTATGGTGGTTCTTGGGGGTGAACGGGGTGGGTGAAATTTTACGTTTAATTGAGGCATTCGGGACAGGTGCCCCAATAGACGACTTCGGCTTCATCAATACGGAAGCCGTGGGATTCCGCGGCGGTCAGGCAGGGTGTGTCTCCGACCGCGCAGTCGACGTCGACCGTCTTTCCGCACTGGCGGCAGACGAGGTGGTGGTGATTGTCGCCCACGCGATCCTCATAGAGCGTGGGAGAACCGGCCGGCTGGATTCGGCGAATCAGGCCTTTTTCGGATAGGATGTTCAGTGCGTCATAGACGCTTTGCTTGGAAATTGTCCCAATATTCGAACGCACGTCGTCGGCGATGACTTCCGCGGTGGCATGAGGATGCGCCGCAATCGCCCGCAACACCGCCAGCCTTTGCGCGGTGACAGGGATGCCGTTCTCTCGGAGCTGGTCCTCGTGGGGGTTCACAACAGGAGGATGTCCAAAGTTTGGACTGACTCAATAAAATTAACGAGTCCAAAGACCTATTCATTCCAGAGCAATTTCAAATAGCTTCCTTATGCTGCGGCGGCCGCGGGGCCGTGTCGCTCAGTCGGTGGAGTTTCCAGCGACGAAATCCCGAAGGCGAGGCAAGTTTCCAGGTTCCGAGATCAGTGGCTTTGCGGCGGTCTTGTCAATGAACCCTGCCGGGCGTGTATTTGCCGCGATGGATTCGGCGTGATTCTCGAGTAGATCATTCAATTCCGCGACGAGTTCGGGATGTCTTGCAGAGAGGTCTCGTTTCTCGCTGAGGTCTTTCTTCAAATTGAAGAGCAGTGTCTTATCGTTCATTTTTACGAGTTTCCATGGACCGCGGCGAATACCGTCGATCTCGTAGAAATGAACTTTGTGAGGGGAAGTCGCAGCCGGTTTACCAAGAAGGAGGTCACGGACATCTTTGCCGTCGAGGGGGCGATCCGCGGGACTGGTGGCTCCTGCGAGTTTGGCAAAGGTGGGAAACAGGTCAGTAGTAACACCAATGGCGTTGGTTTCGGATCCGGCGGGAATGGTTCCGGGCCACCAAGTGATGGTGGGGACGCGCATGTGGCCTTCGAACTTGTGGCCGCCCTTGCCGCCGCGAAGAGGTCCCATGCTCATCCCGCCCGCGCCGCCGTTGTCGGAGGTGAAGAGGACGAGGGTGTTCTTGTCGATTTTCAGCTCACGCAATTTGTCGAGTATGCGACCGACGCTGGTATCGACTTCCTCGACGTTCGCGCGGTCAACGTTTCCTTCGGCGGCTTCGAGGATATCGGGGCGGGCATATCTTGGTCTGTGCACGTAGGCGTGGGGGACGAAGCAGAAGAAGGGGTTGGATTTGTTCTCTTCGATGAATTCGACGGCGCGATCGGTGAAAACTTCGCAGAGGAGGGCCTGGTCCTCGCCGTCGCTGACGTAAGAGACCACTTCATTCTGTTCCACGATGGGCAGCGGTGTGTAGGGGCCGCGATTGGTGAGGGGGTTACCGCGTTCGTTGCCTGGCCACATGTCGTTGGAATACGGGATGCCGAAGTATTCGTCGAAGCCATGGGCGAGGGGGAGGAATTCGATCTGGTCGCCGAGGTGCCACTTACCGAAGCAGCCGGTGGCGTAGCCGTTTTCCTTCAGCATTTCCGCCATCGTGACTTCGTCGGGATTGAGTCCACGATGCTCGCCGGGGAAGCAGACGGTGCCATCCATGCCAATGCGGTGAGCATAGGTCCCCGTCATGAGGGCGGCGCGGGACGGGGTGCAGGCGGTGTTGGCTACGTAGAATTCGCGAAGGACATTTCCTTCTTTCGCCATGCGGTCGAGGTGGGGAGTTTGGTTCACCGTGTTGCCGAACGGGCCGATGTCGCCATAGCCCATGTCGTCGATGAAGATGAGGACGATGTTGGGCTTTTCGATAGCGTGAGCCGCTAATGCGAAAGCGTTGAGAATGAGGAGGGTGAGGAGGGTTTTCATGTTGGGAGATTTCAATGGTAGTCGTCGCCTTGCAGGCTGTGGAGGACGGATTCTTGCCAAGTTCTCAATTCTTTTTTCATCGCTTCGACCATCTCCGGTTTTGCATTGGCGAGGTTCTTCGTCTCGGCCGGGTCATCCTTGAGGTCGAATAGTTCGACTTCCGATTCTTTGTCCGCGCCGAGAACGAGTTTGTAGCGGTTGCCCATGTTCACGCGTGGGCCGCCGTAGTCTTCTTCGGTGGGGTCGTGATGGTGGAAGTTCGTGAAACTTCGGGTGCGTTTCCCGTCGAGGAATTTCACCAGCGGTGTGGTGCCTGTCTGAAGGACGGGATCGATCCACGGCTTGGGCGAGGGAGCGCGACCGGTGACGAGTTCTGTCTGGTATTCCCAGAAGAAGATCGGTTGCGGGCGTTTTTCGAGTTCGCCGTTGAGCATGGGAACGATGCTGATTCCATCGAGGGGCCGCCCGGTGGCAGGAATGCCTGCGAGTTCGCAGAGAGTGGGAAGCATGTCGCTGGTGACGGATGGGAAATCGGTGGTGCGTGGCTCAGAGAGTTTCGCGGGCCATTCGATGAGGCCGGGAACGCGGATGCCGCCCTCGTAAACGTGGGCTTTCTCTTCCCGGAACGGCGTGGCAACGCGTCCGCTGCTGGGCGGGCTGCCGTTGTCGCCGCAATACCAGAGGACGGTGTTTTCACGGAGTTCGTTTTCATCCAGAAAATCACGCAACTGGCCGATGGACCGGTCCATGGCGGTGATTTCCGCATAACGCTCACGGAGAACGTCGCGGAGAGGGCGGTTGACCTGCTGGCCGGTTTCGTTCGAGGTGAGTTTGACTGTGCGTTTCGAATACTCTTCGGGAAGGTCGTCGTAAAGCGCGAGGTCCTCGGGAATTCCGCTGTAGGGTTCATGCGGCGAGCCGAACCAGACGACAGCGAGGAAAGGCTTTTCCTGCTGGCGCGCCGATTGAATGAATTTGATCGTTTCATCGATGGTGACGATGGAGCCCTCGCCTTCGAGAATCTCCGGAGGCCCGCCGTTGCGTGAGAGTGGCGGGTCCATTTCGTAAAAGTTGTCGTGCGAGAGGTATTCGTGAAATCCCATCGCCCCCGGGCTGGTCGGTGAATCTGCTTTCACCGGACCGACGTGCCACTTGCCGAAGTGGCCGCAGTGGTATCCGGCCTTCCCGAGAAGGTGAGCCATGGTGATTTCCTCCGGGCGGATGGACCAGTTCGGCGTGAATGTCCCATATCGATTCGGGTGGCGGCCGGTGAGGAAGCTGCCGCGTGTGGGAGAACACGTGGGGTGGGCGGCGTAGAAGCGGTCGAGGCGTAATCCGGTCTTTGCGATCTCGTCGAGGACCGGTGTTTGCAGATAGGGATGGCCGTTGTAGCCGGTTTCACTCCAGCCGTGGTCGTCGCCCATGAGGAGGATGAAGTTGGGGCGTTCTTCTGCGTAGGTGATCGTCATGCCGAGGGCGACGAAAAGGAGGGGCACGCACTGCTTTGAGTGAGCGAAGCGAGCATGAAATAATCGCGAAGCCATTCCGCAGAGCTCGACGAGGAACGAGGCGAGATAAAGACGCGGAGACGCAGAGAGAGATTTCATGGAGTGGGCTGCTTGAGAGTGTCTTTGAAAAAGGTGGTGGCGGTCTGGACGGCTTGGTCGAAGAAGGCTTGTTTGCCGATGAATCCGTGTGGGGCGCCGTCGATGACGGTGAGGCCGGAATCGATTTTGAGCTGCTTCATCTTTTTGCGGAATGTTTCGGCGTGGGTGCTGGGGTCGTCCTCTCCGCCAGTGATGAACCATTGGGGCGGATCGTTTTTGTCCAGATGCGTGAGCGGGGAGGCGAGTTGATAGGTTGCTTTGTAATCGTCCTGCGAGCCGCCGAGAAACTGGTGATAGATGTCGCGGGTTTTGGAGACTTCGCGGATGCGCTCGGACATGAGATTGGATTGCGCGCCCATCGGAATGGCGGCTTGGATGGTGCTGCTGAAATCTGGGTTTCCTCCGTTGCCTTCGAGTTCAGAGATATCGTTGGACGTCGCGAGAAGGGCGGTGAGATGGCCGCCAGCGGAGAGGCCGATGGCGCCAATGCGATCGGTGTCGATGCCAAGTTCAGCAGCGTTGGCCCGCAGGTAACGAACGGCGGCCTTGCAGTCGTGGATTTGCGCCGGGAACGGGGTCTCGCCGCTCAAGCGGTAGGAGATGGTGGTGGCGACGA
>JBCCWV010000146.1:0-12689 GCA_039192745.1 Verrucomicrobiota bacterium
ACTCGCTCGATAAGAACGGACTGATCCAGACGGCGCATCGGGACGCCGGGCTCGATATTTCCCGGTGCAAATTTAAAATCACCTTGCTCGGTTTTGACCTCGATGAGTTGGTTAGGATCCGCGTCCTTGATGGCCAGAACGATGCCGTTGTCCGACATCGGGACGGCGGGTGCTTTCTTTCCGGTGAGTTTGTCGCGAAGAGGATTGTTGCTTCGTCGGCCTCCGCGCTGGGTGACCGGCCGTGTCGATATGGTCCATGCGTTGGCGGCGGTAAACTGATCAGTCTGCTCGAATTTCCACCCGCTTCGTGCTGCGATGTTTACTTCCGCAATTCCTATGGAGCCGTCCCATGACTTGGCCGGCGCACCCTTGAAGAGTAATCGGATGCCGAAGTTCTCTGCCTGCACAGCCGTCGCAAAGACAGCCGAGAAAAGTAGAAACAGGGGGATTTTCATTCGCTGATTTTGATCAGCGACGGCTCAATGGTCAACCTTCTGCTTGAACGGACGGAAACGGCAGGGCTGCTTATTCTTCGTCCAAATCCGGCAACGGAATGAGGAATTCGAACGAAGCTTTCGCCTCCAGCACCTCGCCGCCGCGGAGAATCAGGCAATTGATCTCCTCGCCTTCGTAAACGTTGCGCAAGTAGTCCCTCACTGCGGCGATATCGCTGATGGCGTTGCCCCCGATTTCATAAATGACGTCGCCACCGAGAATCACGTTGCTGTCGCCGATCATGACTTCCAGCGTTCCTCCACGCAATCCTGCTTTTTCCGCCAGCGATCCTGGCTGAACACGCTCAATAAGGAGAGCGTCCGCGGGATAGTAATTCAGCATCTCCGCATCCTGCGCGGAAAGCCGCCGGTAAATCACGCCCGCAAAGGGTATCGCTTCCTTGACGAGATGTTTGCACACGAGGTCGGTCGGCACTGCGAATCCGATGTTCTCCGAATCCGTGCGCACGAGGACGGCAACGCCGATGACTTCACCGGAGGTGTTGAAGATCGGCCCACCGGAGTTACCGGGATTGATGGCGACGTCGGTCTGGATGACGCGTTGCGGCATGTAAAGCTGGTAATCGTTCTCGCGGTATTCGCGGATGGCGCTGACAACGCCGGTCGTGACCGTGAACTTCAGACCCCGAGGGGCACCAATGCAGAAGACCGGCTGGGCGGGACGAATGGACTCGATCTCCGCCAGCTTTGCCACCTTCGCGCTTTCCGGAAGGCCATCGACTTTGAGCAGGGCGAGGTCTTCGGCGAGGGAAATGTTCACGATCGTCGCGGCGACAAAGTCGTCGTGGCCGTGGAACTGCACGCCGATGACATCGCGGCTTTCCACAACGTGCGCGGCGGTCGCGATGTAGCCGTCCTTGTGCAGGATGAATCCGGAGCCGAAACCAATGACTTCCAATTCTTCGCCGACGTAGTTGCCGGTTTCGATGTAAACGACGGAATCGACGGCCTCTTCATAGGCTTTGGCGAAGTCCACGCCAGTCGTCGAGGACTGGGCGTTGACGGAGGTGAGCGCGAAGACGCTGGAAATGGAAAAACCGACGATGAGCGGAAGGGTAAGCGTTTTCATGGTTTAAATCTGTGAGAGACGGCTAGGTTTAAGTTTCTTCTTTTCCTGACGGCTCGGGTTTTCTGCCCTCAACGCCGTAGGCCCGGACCCGTTCCATGAATTGATGATATTCCTCGGAACTAATCCTGCCATCTTGGTTGGCGTCAGCCACGCCGACATGTTTTTCCCCGATCAGTTCCACGTATTCATCAAAACGGGTAAGATAGAATTGATAAGTGATGAGGGTGATGATGAGGAAGGTTCCGTGTTCCCAGAGTTCCATGCGGTCGCCGAAAAGGATGTCGCCGATCATAAAAACGACAAAAAGGAGGATGCCGCCTTTGAAGGCAAAACGAACGAAGGAAGAACGGGGCTCTTTCTGAAAAAACATCATCAGGAAGGCGATGCCGATGATGATTTCGAAGATCGCGAAAACATGTAACGAAGTGATTGCCATCCATGGTGGGAGGTCGAGACGACTGAAGTAGTGGATGAACTTTTCGTCGCGGTTCACCCCAAACCATCCCTGATACCATTTGCCCCACTGGTCGTTCTTCATGAAGACGCCATTGAAATATTTGTCGAGGCCGTTCAGGAACCAGAAAAAGAACCAAAAAATATAGAGGATTTTTTCGAACCTGAAGAGGTGGGTCAGGTATTGGCGGGCGCGAGTTTTGCCGAGGTTGGTGCCTTCCATAATGGACAGAATATCTGGTGTCCGATTACGTTGGCAATCCTAAAAAAAGATCGAAAGTAGAACGCTCATGGCGCACGACTTTGACGGACCAAAGAACCGGCTACTCTCTCTCGACGGCGGGGGTATCAGGGCGCTTTTCACGCTGGAGATCCTCGATCGCGTGGAAGCGATTCTCCGTGAACGAAGTGGAAAAAAGGACTTCGTTCTCGCCGACTACTTCAACTTCATTGGCGGCACGAGCACGGGAGCCATCGTGGCGGCGGGGCTCTCATGGGGACTTAAAGTCGAGGAAATCCGTGACTACTACGCCAAATTTGCGCATCACATTTTTCGTCCGCTGCGCTCGTGGCGGACCATTCGCCATGCCTTTGATCGCAAGGCCATTGCGGGATTCCTGCAGGAAATTTTTACCGACGAAAGCGGTCAAACGGCCACTCTCGGGAGTGATCGTCTGAAAACGCTTCTCATGCTTGTCATGCGGAATGGGTCGTCCGGTTCAGTCTGGCCGATCACAAACAGCCCGGGCGCGAAGTATAACAACCGCAGTCACGATTCCTGCAACTTGGAGTATCCACTTTGGAAACTTGTCAGGGCCAGTACAGCGGCGCCGACGTATTTTCCGACCGAAACCATTCGTGTCAAAGTGAAGGGCCACGAGGAAGTGCTTCAGGAGTTCATCGACGGAGCCGTCAGCCCCTACAACAATCCTGCATTACGCATGTATGCACAGGCTACCGTTCCGGAACTTGGCGTGGGGATGGCGTCGGGAACGGACAACATGTATTTGCTCTCGATCGGAACCGGCCGCGTCAAACACACCTACGAATACGGCAAGCTCGGCAATATCAATCGTCTCGGCACTGCCATTCGCACGATTACTGCGGTCATGGATTCCGCACAGGTGGAGCAGGACACGATGTGTCGGGTAGTCGGTCAATGCCTGCATGGCGAAAAGATCGATTCGGAGATCGGCGATCTGTTGTCCTCGCAGAGCGATGTGGAAAAACGATTCCTCTATTGCCGGTATGATCACGAGTTCACGAAGGAGGAGCAAGAGCGGTCGCGAGAGGCCTCGGGATCGGGGAAGGCGTTCGATCTCGCCGACTTGAAAAGTATGGACCTGCTTTCGGAAATTGGCCGTCAATATGCGGAGGAAACCGTTCTTCCTGAACACCTTCCCGAGGCAGGAGACGGTCTCGGTCGCGCCGTTTTGAAGCCGGACGGCGAAGTCTCTCCGCCTGCTGCCCGCGCATGAAAACGCTGCGCTTATTCTTATCGTCGCCGGGAGACGTGGCGCAGGAGCGACGAATCGCGGAACGTGTGATCGCGAGGTTGGACGCGGAGTTTTCGACGGTGAAATTGGCGCCTTATTTTTGGGAGTATGAACCGATGGTGATCACGAAGGATTATCAGGAGCAGATCCCGGCGCCATCGGAGTTCGACATCGTGATCTGCATCTTGTGGTCGCGGATGGGATCGCGGATGCACACGAAGTATCAACGGCAAGACGGGACGGCGTTTCGGTCAGGGACGGAGTATGAGTTTGTCGATGCGGTGGAAGGTCAGAGACGAAATGACGGGACACCGGATGTGTTGGTGTGGATCAACAAGACGCAGCCGTTGATACCGCTGGAGCCTGAGGAGGCGCACATGGAACGGTTGCGACAGTGGAAGGAGTTGAAGGCGTTTTTAGAAGAGTGGACGCGTGATGGCGAGGAAGGGACGTTCAAGGGGGCGGTGAACCGCTACGGGAGGCTGGACGAGTTTGAGGAGAAACTGGAGTTGAAGTTGCGGAAGCTGATCGAGGCACGTTTGGATGGCGGAGCCGAAGAGACCGCGAGTGATGCCGCGGAGATTGTCTGGAAAGAGGGATCGCCGTTTCGAGGATTGGAAGCTTTCTACTTCGAACACGCACCGGTGTTTTTTGGGCGCACCGAAGCCGTGGCCAAAGCCGTCGAGGCATTTCGCCGACAATCGACGGAAAAGACCTCCGGGTTTCTCCTTCTGGCGGGAGCGAGCGGAAGCGGGAAGTCGTCGCTGGCTCGTGCGGGAGTGGTGCCCATGCTCGTTGAGCCGGGCGTCATCGAGGGCATTGGGCTGTGGAGACGGGCGGTGATGAAGCCCGGAACCAATCCGTTTGCAGCACTGGCGGCGGCCCTGCTTGAAGCGGAAGCGTTGCCGGAACTCGGGAGTGACGGCACGACAGCGGCGGAATTGGAAAAGCTTTTCCGCGAGCGACCAGTTGAAGCGATCGGATTGGGACGTGGCGCGCTTTCGCAGGCGGCCGCGCTCATGCAAGAGGAGGAAAAGCGGAAACTCGCAGCGAAGGCCAACGACTTCGAGCGAGACGGTCGCCATGATGACGCCGCGTCTGTGCAAAAACGTCTCGACTCGCTGCAGCCGCCGCAAGCCCGTCTTGTCGTTGTCGTCGATCAGTTCGAGGAAATCTTCGCGGAATCGATCAGCGCCGAGGAACGAGACGCGTTCGTGCGCTTGGGACGGGAGCTTTCCGAGAGTGGGCGTGTGTTGATGTTAGTGACGATGCGTGGCGATTTTCTCCCACGCTGTGCAGAGCTTCCCGAATTGCTCGAGTTAATGCGCGGGGATAGGACGTTGCAAATCGGTCCGCCCACGGGCACGGAGCTGGGGCAAATCATTCGCCAGCCCGCGCAGGCCGCCGGACTTCGTTTCGAGCGTGACCCCACGAGTGGCGAGTCCCTCGACGAAAGGCTTCGCGATGCCGCGTTGAATCAACCGGCGGTTCTTCCACTGCTCGAGTTCTGTCTCCATGAGCTTTATGAGAAACGCACGAAAGACGGGCTCCTAACGTTTGCCGCCTTTGAGGAAATTGGTGGCGTGGAGGGTGCGCTCGCGAAACGGGCGGAGACGGTGTTTGATGGATTGTCCGCCGATGCTCAAAAGACACTTCCGCGGCTTGCGCGCGCTACGGTGGCGATGGGTGGGGTGGGAGAAGATGAAAGAATCACCCGCAAGCGAGCGGATTACGATTTGTTAACGGCAGATGCGGGTTCAAAGGCGTTGATTGATCAACTGGTGAAGGCGCGGCTTTTCGTGGCCGATGCGCGTGAGGGTGGTGGCGCGGAGGTGAGTGTGGCCCACGAAGCGCTGTTGCAGGCGTGGCCGCGTTTCCGCGAAGCGATTGATGCAGATCGAGAGTTTTTGCGTTCGCGTTCGCGCGTGGCGGCGTCGGCGAAACGATGGATGGAGGAAGGAAAGAATGCAGAGTTTCTCTTGCCGGAAGGGCGCATGCTGGCGGAAGGCGAAGAGTTGTTGGTGGTTCGTGGCGAGGAACTTGCGCGGGAAGAAATCGAATTTGTCGAAGCGTCCAGTGGGCTGGCGAGGGAGCGGCGGGAAGGTCGTGTGCGTCGATTGCGACGGGTTGCTGCTGCTTTGGGAATTCTCGCCGTGGGCGCGATCGCTGGAGCGGCTTTTGGGTTTTTGGGACAGTCGGAAGCGAAGAAGAATGCAGAACTTGCCGAAGCAAAAACCGCCACTGCCGAAGCCGCGCAGAAGGAAACGATGGATACGTTGGTGAGCAGCGACATCACGATGTCGAGCTACCAGCACAACTCGGTGGGTCATGCCTTCCTCGCTCGCGCGGTGCGCAATGCGCCGGAAAACGCGTTGGCTTCTGTTTTTCTCTACACGCGTTTGCTCAATCAGCCGTTTATGCTTCCGAAGGCGAAGTCGATGGCGTCCGAGGGATTTGCGCAATGCGTCTATGACAAGGCCGGGACACGTTTGCTCACGTGGCCGACGTTTGCCGACGAAGGCCCAGTGCGTCTTTGGGACCCGGAGAGTGGGGAGATGCTTGTCGAGTTGGAAAACCGCGGTGCGAAAGCGGCGGCGATCAGTCCTGATGGCATGTTAGTGGTCGCCGGATTCTCCGAAGAGCCTTCACAAATCTATGATGCCAAAACCGGCAAAGCCGAGGGTGCGTCGCTCGAAGGAACGGAGTATGCCGTGGCCTATGATTTCAGCGATGACGGACAACGGCTGTTGGTGGCGGGGAGTTCGGTCACGGTTTGGAACTTGAATGAGCGTCGTCGTGTGGGAGATCCCCAGATAGTGCCGCGCGCACGCTTTTTCTACAGCTCTCTCCGCCCCGATGGACGGCAATTCTTTATCACTTCGGAAGGCGAAACCCGGGTTATCGACGCCGAAACCGGGGAAAACACGTTTGCTCCAATTCGGCATGACACGGGTGGAATTCGCTATGCTAAATACAGTGATGACGGCAAGGAAATCATCACATGCGGCGGCGATGGCACGGTGCGCCGGTGGAGTTCACAAAGCGGTGAAGCTCTGGGTGTTCCGTTAGAGCATTCCGTGCCTGTCATTCATGCGGAGTTCAGTCCACGCGGAGCGCAGATTGCTTCGGTTACTCAGGATCACCGATTGTTTCTCTGGGACATCGAGTCCGGGTCGCAAGTGGCGTCGCCGATGTATTTCGGGGGAAATCTCGCATTTATGGGATTCCTTCCCGATAGCCAACGTCTTCTTCTCTCCACGCACGACGGACTTGCTTACCTGGTCGCGCCGGGGTTTGAAGAGCGGATTGCCTACGCCTTGCAACCGCTAACCGGAGTTAGCGGACTCGCGATCGATCCGGTGCGGGAACGTTGTGCGCTCGCGAGTGGTGACGGCACCACCCGTTTTTATTCGATGAAAGTTTCGCGGCGGGCGGGTCTTCGGTATGCGCATCGCTCGGATGTGCCGCCGATTTTCAGCGACGATGGGTCACTCGTTACCGGTGTTAATGCGAACGGAAATATCGATGTCTGGCGTTCCTTGGAAGGAACCCGCGCCCGTCCGGCGCTGGAATCGCCGGGAACGGTCGAAGCGATGCGGTTTCGGCGAGATGGTCAGCAACTGGCGTCCAGTCACGGTGGCGGAGAGGTTTTACTTTGGCCGTGTTCGACGGGGGATGGCCCGGTTTTTTCCACGAAAATCGAAAATGGCGCGGCGGGAGTGCTGGATGTGAGTGAAGACGGTCGGCGTCTGATTGCTGGAAGCAGCGGACACCGAATTCATGGCTGGGATACGGCGTCGAATGAGCCTCTCTGGGAGCCGATCTCGACGATACAACCAAGCTGTCTCCGGTTTTTGCCTGGTTCGGCGGAGTTCCTTTCGTTGACCTTTGGTTCAGGCGGTGAAGTGGCGATGTGGAACGCGGAGACTGGCGAAGCTTCGACTCGGTCCTTTGTCTCGGAGAGGGGAGATTTTTTCAACGGTTTCTTTGATCCTGACAAAGACACATTTTTTGGAATCAGCGCGAGTGGGGTGACGTGTTGGGATGTGGCAAGTGGCGAAGAAGGGGCAGCTTATTCGGCTAACGCCGGCTTTGCGCACCCGATGGGTCTTGTCCTTTCTGTTTCGCGCGGAAACTCCACTTCGGTGAGCGTGACTGATCCGGTGACTGGCGTGGGACTGTCGAATATCAAGATCGGGATGGAAGTCGACTGGTCTCTAGCCAGTCCCGATGGCAGCCGCGTTGCGGCGACAACACCAACGGAGAACGGCGGCATGATGCGCGTCTGGGAAGCTTTGCCGCCGGGAGTGATCCAACGTCCTGAATGGCTGGCGGAATTAGCAGAAATGTTAGGGGGTGCCCGTGTGCCTCGCAGCGAAAATGTGGCGCGGCCAGTGCCTCATGATGAACGGGTGCAAAGGTTGGTCGAAATGCGTGAGGAAGCGGATGTCTCGACACCGGAGGGCCGGCTCGCGAGTTGGTTGCTCGACGATCCGTGGACGCGGCGCATTTCCCCGCACAGCGAATTGACCATTCGCGAGCATATCCTGCGCGACTGTGCCGTTCCTGCGAACGAGAGAAATTCCTCGGTTTACGAGCTGTTCTACAACTATCCCGGTCATCCGCTTGTTTTTGCGGCGGTGGCGGAATTGTTCCGGGAGTCGATGCCCGACTCGGCGGCTTGGGCAGAAAAGCGGGCGGTTGAGCAGGGCGAAAACTTGGCGGAATTCTGCTATACGGTCTCTGGGCATTGCTTGGAAAATGGCGACTACGAGAGCGCAACGCAGTTTCTTGTGCGTGCTTCGGAGCGGGGTCATGACGAGGAAGCCGTGAAAGAGCGGGCCCGGGCGATCAAGAAGGCCGCAGGCTTGAACTAACCGGCGGTTAGCCCATCATTGAGGCCGATGAAAACGCTGCGCTTATTCTTATCGTCGCCCGGAGACGTGGCGCAGGAGCGAAGGATTGCGGAGCGAGTGATCGCGAGGTTGGACGCGGAGTTTTCGACAGTGAAGTTGGCGCCGTATTTCTGGGAGTATGAACCGATGGTGATCACGAAGGATTACCAGGAGCAAATTCCGGCGCCATCGGAGTTCGACATCGTGATCTGCATCCTGTGGTCGCGGATGGGATCGCGGATGCACACGAAGTATCAACGTCAGGATGGAACGGCGTTTCGGTCTGGAACGGAATATGAATTTGTCGATGCTGTGGAAGGTCAAAAACGGAACGACGGGACACCGGATGTCTTGGTGTGGATCAATAAGACGCAGCCTTTGATACCGCTGGAACCGGAGGAGGCGCACATGGAACGGTTGCGACAGTGGAGGGAGTTGAAGGCATTTTTGGAAGAGTGGACTCGCGACGGTGAGGAAGGGACGTTCAAAGGAGCGGTGAATCGATATGGGCGTCTGGACGAGTTTGAAGAGAAACTGGAGGTGAAATTGCGGAAGCTGATCGAGGGCCGCTTGGATGGCGGAGCCGAAGAGACCGCGAGTGATGCGGCGGAGATTGTCTGGAAAGAGGGATCGCCGTTTCGGGGATTGCAGGCGTTCGAGTTTGAACACGCGCCCGTTTTCTTTGGACGCACCGCGGCGGTGGCGGAAGCGATTGAGAGTTTGCGTCGTCAAGGGAACGAACGAGGGTCGAGCTTTTTGATGGTGGCGGGAGCGAGCGGAAGCGGGAAGTCGTCGCTGGTTCGCGCGGGTGTGGTGCCGATGTTGGTTGAACCTGGAGTTATGGAGGGCGTTGGCCTTTGGCGAAGGGCGATCATGAGGCCGGGAGATGGTGAAGATCCGTTTGCATCGGTGGCGGCGGCGATGTTGACGGAAGAGGCATTGCCGGAGATGGCGAGTGATGGCACCGATATCGAGGAATTGGCGAAGATGCTTCGGGAGTCGCCAGAGCAAGCGATTGGACTTGGTCGGGGGGCGCTTTCGCAAGCGGCAGCCTTGGTGCATGCATCGGAAAAGGCGCAGTTGGAAGAGAGAATCGCTGGCTTCGAAAAGTCGGGTCGGAACGAAGATGCGGAATCCATGCGCAAACGGTTGGAGAAGCTCAGTCCTCCCTCCGCGCGACTGGTGCTCGTCGTCGATCAGTTTGAAGAAATCTTCAGCGAGAAAATCGATGACGAAGTGAAGCAGCGGTTCGTGCGGCTCGTCTCGGCGTTGGCGGGTGGAGGGCGTATCGCCGTCATCGCGACGATTCGTAGCGACTTTTTTCCGCATTGTGCCGATTTCCCCGAGCTTCTGGAACTCACTCGTGGCGATGGAATTCTGCAGCTCGGACCGCCCACGCCGGCGGAGCTTGGGCAAATGATCCGGCAGCCTGCGCAGGCGGCAGGTCTGCGCTTCGAATCTGATGCGGCGACCGGTGAATCGCTCGACGAAGTGCTGCGCGATGCTGCCGTCGATCAACCGACCGTGTTGCCCTTGTTAGGATTTTGCCTTCAGCAGCTATACGAAGAGCGCCGTGATGGTCGCGTGCTGACGATGGACGCCTACAAGAAGTTGGGCGGGGTCGAAGGCGCTGTTGCGCAGCGAGCGGAGGATGTTTTTGGGGAGTTGTCTGAAGAAATGAAAGCAGAGTTTCCTCGGCTCATGCGGGCCACGGTCACGATTGGCGGCGTCGATGATGACACGGTGACACGCCGTCGCGCCGATTACGCTCAGCTCACTTCGTCGTCCTCCATGAAGGTGTTGGTCGATGCATTGGTCGCGGCCCGATTGTTCGTGGTAGATGGCGGAGAAGGTGGGGCGGCGAGTGTTTCGGTGGCGCATGAGGCGTTGCTGCGGAGTTGGCCGCGGATGGCCGAGGCGATTGACGATGATCGGGAATTTTTGCGTGGCAGAGCAAGACTTTCGCGGGCGGCGAAGCGTTGGGATGAGGAAGGAAGGGACGCGGGTCTTCTACTTCCGGCGGGCAAGCAGTTGGAAGAAGGCAGGGATATGTGCGGGCATCGTCGGCAGGAACTCAGTGCATTGGAAGTGGCGTTTGTGGAGACTTCAGTGGTTGCCGCAGAAAGCCATCAACGGAAGCGCCTTCGCCGGTTACAAGGCATCGCTGCCGGATTTGCGATTCTTGCCTTGGGTGCCGGGTTGGCTGGCTTTTATGCTTGGGAAAAGCAGAAGGAAGCGGAGGAACGTCGAGCCCAGGCGGTCGAGTTGCGTGCGGGTGCGGATGAATTGATCTCCAGTGCGCTTTATGATCTTCGTTCAAAGTTGACGCCGTTGGGTCGCATTGATGTCATGGAAGATGTTTCGGAAAAAGCCGAGGCGTATTTCGCGCGCATTCCGGATGAATTGAAGGACGATGTCACCGAGCGCCAACGTGGGACGGTTTTGAATTGGCGGGGCACTTATCTTTTGGCTCAGGGAGAAACAGAAGCGGCTAAGCAAAAGTTTGAAGAGAGTTTAGAGATTTCGCGTGAGCTGCGTGTCAAACATCCTAACGAAACGATCTATACGCGGGACATCAGTGTGAGTTTGGCCAACCTTGCGAATCTGGCTCGCCGTCGTGGGGACCTCGAGACGGCGGAAACGCACTTTCGTGAGATACTTTCGATGAGAGAGCTGGGCGAAAATCCTTCGGCGTTGGAGGTCCTCGATCGCGTTGATACGCTACTGAGTATCGGCGATGTGTTTCGTGATCGCGGGAATTGGGAAGAAGCGTCGAAATACTACGAGGAATCTGTCGAAACTGGTGAGAACGTCGTTTTTGATCCCGAGCTTCGGGCTCAAGCGCGAAATATTCCGGCGGCTCTTGGGCGATTGGCCTCGGCGAAACTAAATACGGGTAACGGAGGGGAGGCCTTGAAGCTCTTCGAGCAAGCTTATGAGATTTCGAGTGCGCTCGCGGACGATTTTCCGGACGAGTTACTATTCAAGGCCGACGTTTCAATCTATCTCGGGCACCTCGCTCGCAGCGTCAACGCTTCCGGTGACGCGAAGCGGGCGCGGGAGTTGTATGACGAACGATTGGAATTGGCTCGTTACTTGATCGGCGAGGCGCCCGGTGACGTGTCCTACACGATCGACTTTCTTCACGCGATCAACGGGGCGGGTGCCATTCGCATGTTGGATCCAACGCCGGATGAATACATCGCCCTCTACCGGGAAGGCGCCGCCGTAGGTAGAGATATCGCGGAGAAAGTTCCGGATCTTAATCAAGCGAAGAATATGCTCGCGACCAATTTGAATGGGCTCGCCTTTGGTTTGGTGCAGGCCAAGGAATTCGAGGAGGCGGTCAAAGTAGCGGAGGAATCGCTCGCGGTTCTCGATTCCGTGGAGAATCTCGATCAGTTCATCCGTCTAAGTTACGAGGCCGCTTTCAATTATCTCATGCTCGCCCATCAAAATCTCGGGAAGACGCAAGATGACATGAAACCGATTTTGCGGCGCGGTCTCGACACGGCACTTCGTTTCAAGGCAGCCGGACTAAGTGACGAAAAGATGGAGGCGTCGATTCAGCAGGTGAGGGAGATTCTGGGGGAAGCGGGGGAGTGAAGTCAGAATATCGAACAAGGAATTTCGAAGGAGGAAGTGGAGAGGTGAAGAGGTGAGGAGGTGAAGGAGTGAGGCGGTGAAGTGGTGAGGGGATGAAGAGGTAAAGAGGTGAACCGACATTTCCAACGCCAACGGCGTTGAAGCCAAAAGCCCAGGGCAAGCCGAAGGCGCCGCCCTGGGATAGGGTGTCACCAGTCGTGAACCGCAACGCGGTTCAACCATTCGCGGTGAAAGGGCTCTGGCACACTGGCGTTCAACCGCGTTGCGGTTGGTGATCATTTGGGACCAACCCGGGTTGTCCTTCTTCGTCGGAAACCCCGGGCTTTGAGCGATCACGCCCTTGGCGTGAGTGAGAGTCGGCTTTCCTTGAGATGACTTTGTTGATTTGATTTGAATTACCCCGCGAGCCGAATCTCCTACTTCGAATTTCTTCGTTCCTTGTTCGATATTCGAAATTCCATCTCCTCCAGTCTAAACCACTCCGACTTCATGGGACTGATTCATCAAATGCCAGTCGGTGACTTCGTCGGCCATGACTTGGGCGATGGCGAGGACGTCGCGGGCGAGAGTCCAGGAGTCGCAGCCGTGGGGGTGGGGTTCGAAATCGAGGAGATTGCTTTTCCATTCTTCGAGTTGACCGGCCATGGCGGCAGAG